>NZ_JBDPMI010000049.1:0-32229 GCF_039871555.1 Streptomyces sp. B5E4 | reverse complement strand
GCACACCGCGACGCCTCTGGCCGCACGACGACCCGGAGCTGTCCGCGGACGACGGCCACTACGCGCGGCTGCGGCTGCGGTTCGTCGCGGAGACCGCGCTGTAGGGCGCGGCAGTTGGGCCCGCCGCGCCGAAGGGGCGGTCGGGGCACCGGTGCGACACCGGTGCCCCGGCCGCCCCTTCGTGTGTCCGCGCTGGGTCGTCCGAGGGAAATCCATGTTTCCTCCCTTGACGGCCTCGGGGTGACGTGCCTAACGTGCTTGATAACACATTCTTAGACAGTGATAACCCGATCGGCCAACTCCGGTGTCGCTCTGATGCGCGGAGAGGAGCTTTCCATGGAATCCATGGCGATTTCAGCGCAGGGTATCGCGATGAGTTTTGCTCGGCGCGAGCAGGAACAGACGGTTCTGGAGAACCTGGACCTCGACATCACCCCCGGCAGCTTTGTCACGCTGCTCGGCCCGTCCGGCTGCGGCAAGAGCACGCTGCTGAAAATTCTGGGCGGCATTCTCGAACCGACGGAAGGCACCGTGAGGATCGGCGGACAGCCGGCCGCAGACGCCGTCAAGGGCCGCTTCATCGGCCTCGTACCGCAGCGGCCCGCACTGCTGCCGTGGAAGTCCGCACTGCAGAACGCGAGCATGCTGCGGCAGATCGCCGCAGGCGAGCGCGCCGCCGAGGCCGCCCCCGCGGCGCGCCGGGCGCTGGAGCTGGTCGGCCTGGCCGCGGCGGAGGACAAGCTGCCGCACGAGCTGTCCGGCGGCATGGCGCAGCGCGTGTCCATCGCCCGCGCGCTGGCGATGGACCCGGCCATCCTGCTGATGGACGAGCCGTTCGGCGCCCTGGACGCCATCACCAGGGACGAGATGAACCTGAAGCTCGCCGAGATCTGGGCGACGACCGGCAAGACCGTCGTCTTCGTCACCCACTCCATCTCCGAGGCGGTCTTCCTCTCCGACACCGTGCACGTGATGGGCCTGGACCGGGGCCGCTTCCTGGAGACGCTCGACGTCGCCCTGCCCCGGCCCCGCACCCGCGAGGTGCTCGACGACCCGGTGTTCACCGAGTACACGGGGCGGCTGCGCGGCCACCTGGAACCGAAAGCGACGGTCTGACATGGCGCTCGCACAGGACGACGTGAAGAAGCCGGCCGGGTCTCGCCCCGGCGGCGGGCCCGCCCGCCGCGCGGTGCGTACCTGGATCCGGCGCGCGTGGCCCAGCCTCGCCGTGTTCGTCGCCGGCTTCGTGCTCTGGGAGCTGGCCGTCGAGGTCTTCGGCATCTCCAACTTCGAGCTGGCCAAGCCGAGCGAGTTCCTCGCCGAGATGTGGCGCTCGCGCGACATGCTGGGGGACGCCGCCTCGGTCACCACCCAGGAGATCCTGTACGGCTTCCTGCTCAGCTTCGCCATCGGCGTGCTGCTCGCCGTCTTCATCGTCCGCTTCGGCTGGCTGGAGCGCGCGCTCTACCCGCTGATCGTGCTCTTCCAGGTCGTCCCCAAGGTCGCCCTGGCGCCGATCTTCATCCTCTGGTTCGGCTACGGTCTCGCGCCGAAGCTGCTGCTCATCGTGGTGATCACGTTCTTCCCGATCACCCTGAACATGATCGTCGGCCTCAAGGCCATCGACCAGGACCTGCTGTTGCTCATGCGGTCCGTGGGCTCCTCGCGGAACCAGATCCTCACCCGTATCCAGATCCCCACCTCGCTGCCGTACCTCTTCGCCGGCATGCGTATCGCGATCACCCTCGCCGTCATCGGCGCGGTGGTCGCGGAGTTCTCCGGCGCCCAGAACGGCCTCGGCTATCTCATCCAGTTCGCCTCGACGCAACTGGACACCCCGCTCATGTTTGCGGCCCTGACCCTCGTGTCCCTGCTCGGTCTGATCCTCTATTACGGGATGTCGCTGCTGGAGTTCGTACTCCGCAAACGATTCCCGCACATCACGGCCGACACCACCCGTTGAATCCGGCTTTGCATTCTCTCCTGCACTAGGAGCCCATCATGTTCCCCTCTGGAAAGAAAATCAGGCAGAGTAGGAAAACCGCCGCCGGTATCGCGGGCGCGACGACCGTGGCACTCCTTCTCGCCGCCTGCGGCGGCGACTCGGGAGGCGACTCCGCGGACGGCGGACTCGACAAGGTCACCGTGCAGCTCGACTACCAACTCCGCGGCAACCACGGCATGTTCTACGTCGCCGACAAGCTCGGCTACTTCAAGGACGAGGGCATCGACGTCGAAAGCATCAGGACCGGCACCGGCTCGCCCGACGCGCTGCGCATCGTCGGCACCGGACGCGCCGAGTTCGGCTTCGCCGACCTGCCGTCGCTCGTCACCGCGCGCTCCCAGGAGGTGCCCGTCACCACCCTGGCGGCCGTCAATCAGACCTCGCCGCTGGCGATGTGCACGGTGAAGGACAAGAACAAGCTGACGTCGATCGACGACCTGAAGGGCATGACGGTCGGCATCCACGCCGCCGGCTCGACGTTCATCTTCTACCAGGCGCTGCTCGCGGCCAACGGGCTGGACCGCGACGACCTCAAGGAGGTAAGCGTCACCCCGCCGTACGAGAACTACCTGATCCAGGGCAAGGTCGACACCGTCCCCTGCTACATCGACGCCGAGGTGCCGCAACTGGAGGACGCCGCCGGCGGCAAGGGCTCCCTCGATGTCCTGCTCGGCTCCGAAAACGGCTTCGAGGGCTACGGATCCGGCCTGTTCACCAGCGACAACATGGTCAAGGACGACCCCGCTCTGGTGCAGCGCTTCACCAACGCCTACATCAAGGCGTTCGGCTACGTGATGGAGCACCCGGACAAGACCGCCCAGATCCTCGCCGAGTCCTCCCCGGAGAACAGCGGCAAGGCCGACCTGTTCGAGCGGCAGATCCAGGCGGACATCGACCACACCTTCACCAGCGCCGTCACCGAGAAGCACGGCCTGGGGGCCATGGACAAGCAGGTGTGGCAGGCGACCATCGACACCCTCGCCGACCAGGACGTGCTCAAGGGCGGTACGCCCAGCGTCGCGGACGTCCACCAGGAGAAGTTCGTCGAGAAGGCCGCGAAGGCCGGCGCCGGATCCGGTGCCGGGAACGACGCCGGCAACTGAAGGCGCGGCCGGCCGCCTCCGGGCGGCCGGCACGACGAGTGAGAGCGGAGCTATGGAAACCACGGTTGACAGGCGGAAGCGCCACGCGGAGGTGTCCGGCGCCGGGTTCGCGGGCCTGACCGCCGCCGCGGCGCTCGCCCGGCGCGGGTGGTCGGTGCGGGTGCACGAGAAGGGGGCGGAACTGCGCGAGCAGGGGGCGGGCATCGTCCTGTGGCACAACAGCCTCAAGGTGCTCAAGGCCATCGGCGCGTACGAGGCGGTCATGGCCGACTCGATGACGCCGCCGCACTACGAGACCCGCTTCCAGCACGCCAGCGTGTCCCACGAGGACTTCGGCGGCCTGCCCTGGCGCACCATGACCCGGCCCTATCTGCACAAGTGCCTGCTGGACGCCGCGCTCGCGGCCGGCGTGGAGATCCGTACCGGCTCCGAGGTGGTCGCCGCCGACCCGCGCGGCCGGGTCACCCTCGCCTCCGGCGAAACGCTCTACGCCGACCTCGTCGTCGGCGCCGACGGGGTGAAGTCGCAGGTCCGCGACTCCATAGGCTTCGAGCAGGAGCGCTGGAAGTCCCGCGACGGGATCACCCGGTTCCTCGTGCCGCGCCGCAAGGCCGAACTCGGCCCCGGCGAGTGGGACAACGTCATCGACTTCTGGAACCTCGAACCCCGTTACCTGCGGGTGCTCTACGTGCCCTGCAACGACCGCGAGCTGTACCTCGCCCTCGGCGCGCCCCGCGCCGACGAACAGGGCAGCCGCACCCCCATCGACCTGGACCTGTGGACGTCGGCCTACCCCGAGCTGACGCCCGCCCTCAAGGCCGCGGCCACCGCCGCGGACCCCCGCTACTACGGCTACGAGACCACCGCCGTCGCCGAGTGGCGCCGCGGCGCCGTCGCCCTCGTCGGCGACGCCGCCCACGCCATGCCCCCGGCCCTCGCGCAGGGCGCCGGCTGCGCGATGGCCAACGCCTACACCCTGGCCGTCGCCGCCACCGAGGCCGCCGACGGCGAACTCGAAGAGGCGCTGGCCCACTGGGAGGAGCAGGAGCGGCCGTTCACCGACCGCTGCCAGCGCCGCTCCGCGGACTTCGCCGCCACCCGCGCGATGTCCGAGGGCAACCAGTTCACGCTGGAGAACCTCGAAACCGCCCTGTACGACCCGACCAACCCCAACCGCCACGCCCTGTCCGTCGTGCGGAGCTAGAGGAGATGACCCTGATGACCCCCGAGGAGC
This sequence comes from Streptomyces sp. B5E4, assembly GCF_039871555.1. NCBI lineage: Bacteria > Bacillati > Actinomycetota > Actinomycetes > Kitasatosporales > Streptomycetaceae > Streptomyces > Streptomyces sp. B5E4. The sequence goes on along the minus strand of NZ_JBDPMI010000049.1, from coordinate 27,887 downwards.
AGGTGACGAAGGACTACCAGGTACGGCGCTGGGTCGGCCTGGTCGAGGAGACGCTGCACGAGAACGGCCCCGTCGCCGCCCGCCCGCTGCGCAAGGCGGTCTGCGGCGTCGTCGTCAGGAACCCGTTCGCCGGCCGCTACGCCGACGACCTGTCCCCGCTCACCGCGCCGAGCGCCGCGCTGGGGACGGCGCTCGGCCTCCGGGCCGTGGCCCTTCTCGGCGGCGCGCCGGTGGAGAGCTACGGCAAGGGCGGTCTCGCCGGGCTGGCCGGCGAGCAGGAGCACGTCGTCGCCTGCGTCACCACCGTCTTCGGCAACGCGCTGCGCGAGGCGATCGGCGGCGGCGCGGCGTGGATCTCCTCGGCGACCAAGACCGCCGCCGCGGGCGCCTCCCTGGACATCCCGCTGGCGTACAAGGACGAGGTGTACGTCCGCTCCCACTACGACGCCGTCACCGTCTCCGTACCCGATGTGCCGCGCCCCGACGAGCTGTTCGTGTGCGTGGCCGTCGCCAGCGGCGGCCGGGTGCACGAGCGTGTCGGCGGCCTGACCGTCGCCGGGGCGCGCGAGCAGGCCGCGGCCGGCCGGGACCGCTGAGAAGGAGATAACCCGATGCAGACCAGCGATGCGCTGTACTCCCAGGACGACTCCGTCGCCAACGTGCTCGACAACCTCGCCAGAGCCCACCGGATCCTGGAGATGGAGGGCCACGGCGACATGTCCATGGGCCACCTGTCCTACCGCGACCCGCACGGCCGCGGGCTGTGGCTCAAGCGCGGCAACCTCGGCATGGAGGAGGTGCAGGCCGGCGACTACATCCTCATCGACTTCGACGGCACCGTCCTCGAGGGCCAGGGGCTGCGCCACCTCGAATGGCCGCTGCACGCCGAGATCATGCTCGCCCGGCCGGACGTCCACGTCGTCGGCCACTCGCACCCGTTCCAGGCCACGGTCCTCGGCGCCGGCCGGGGGCGGATCGAGCCGGTGAACAACCACGGCGTGTGGTTCGCCGAGCACGGCGTCCCGCGCTTCGACGCCACCAGCCACATCATCACCACCCAGGAACTGGGCCGGGACCTCGCCCGCGTCCTCGGCGAGGCCGACGCCGTACTCCAGGCCAACCACGGCGCCTCCTTCACCGGCCGCAACGTCCGCGACGCGACGCTCGCCGGGATCTTCCTGGAGAAGGCGGCCGCCTTCCAGCTCGCCCTGGCCGGCTCCGGCCTGCCGTACGACCCGCCGGACGCGGACGAGAGCGTCGAGAAGAACCGCCGGATCTATCCCGAACGCGCCCGCGAGAACTACTGGATGTACTTCAACCGCAAGCTCGACCGGCTCGAAGCCGCCCGCTGAGCCCGCCCGCGCAGCCGAAGCAGCCGCCGCAGCACAGCACGAAAGGAACCATCGTGAGCATTCCCACCACCAGCGCCGTCCTCGGCTCGGGGAGCATGGGGCCCGGCATCGCCGCGCTGCTCGCCCGCTACGGATCCGACGTACGGCTCTACGACGTCAGCGAGGAGGCCCTGGCGCGGGCGGAGGGGACCTGCGCCGGCGTCGTCGCGCACCTCGACCGCCTCGACGTGCCGGTCACCCCCGGCGGCTCCGTCACCTTCGAACGCGATCAGGCCAAGGCGCTGGCGGGCGCCGACCTCGTCATCGAGGCGGTGCCGGAGCGACTGGAGCTGAAGAAGACGGTGCTCGCGCAGGTCGAGGCCGCGGTGCGGGACGACGCGATCATCGCGACCAACACCTCCGGCATCCCGATCTCCGACATGGCGGTGGACATGGCCCACCCCGAGCGCCTGATCGGCATGCACTGGTCCAACCCGCCGCACCTCATCCCGATGATCGAGATCGTCCGGGGCGCGCGCACCGACGCCGCCGTCGAGGACCGCCTCGTCGGCATCGTCGAGGCGTTCGGCTACGAGGCCGTGGTCGAGAAGGAGGTGCCCGGCTTCGTCGAGAACCGGGTGCTGTACGCCGTGCTGCGCGAGTGCATGGCCCTCGTCGAGGAGGGCGTGGTCTCCCAGCGCGACCTGGACACCGTCGTGAAGTGGGGCGTCGGCTACAAGCTCGCCGTCATCGGCCCGATGCGGCTGGTCGACATGGCGGGACTGGACATCTACCAGGCCGTGGGCTCCTATCTGAACCGCGAGCTGTCCACCGAGACCGGCGTCTCCTCCCTGGTCACCGAGCTGACCGCCGAGGGCAAGCTCGGCATGAAGACCGGCGGCGGCCTGTACGAGTACGGCGAGGGCGAAGTCGCCGCCAAGCGGGGCGACATCGTCGACGGACTGGTGAGCGTCCGCAAGGCGCTCTCCGCGATCAAGCCGGTCTGAGCGGACGGGAGCCGACCGTGAACCGCGCACCGCAGCCGGCCGGGCCGGCGCCGCACGCCACCCCCGCAGCGACTCCTGACGCGCCGCCGGGTCTGACGTTCGTGCGCGCCGGGGAGGTCGAGCTGTGCGTACGCGACGCGGGCGCCGGGCCGGCGGTCGTGCTGCTGCACGGCACGACCGCCAGCCTGGGCGTCTGGGACGCGGTGGCCGAGCGGCTGGGGGCGAAGGTGCGGACCGTGGTGGTCGACCAGCGCGGCCACGGCCGCAGCGGCAAGCCCGCCGCCGGCTACGACGCCGCCGCGTACACCGCCGACGTGCTCGCGCTGGTCCGCGCCCTGGGGATCGGCCCCGTGGTCGTCGCCGGGCACTCACTCGGCGCCCGCAACGCCGTCGTCCTCGCCGCCGCCCACCCCGACGTGGTCGCCGGCGTCGTCGCCGTCGACTACACCCCGTACATCGAACCCGCCGTGCTCGACGCCCTGGAGACCCGGGTACGCGGCGGCGACCGCGCCTTCCCCTCCGGCACGGACGTCGAGACGTACCTGCGCGAGCGCTACCCCCTGCTGCCCGCCGACGCCGTCCGCCGCCGGCGCCGCTACGGCTACGCCCCGGCCGGCGCCGGCCCGGCGCTGCGCCCGCTCGCCGACCCCGCGGCCATGGTCCGCACCGTCGACGGGCTGCGCCGCGACTTCGCCGCCGAGACCCGGGCCGTCCGCGTCCCGGTCACCCTGCTGCGCGGCGAGCACAGCGCGATCGTCTCCCCGCGCGCCTTCGCCGCCACCCGCGCGCTGCGCCCCGACTTCCGCGCCGTCGAACTCCCCGGGCTCGACCACTACGTGCCCGAGGAGGATCCGCGGACCGTCGCGGACGAGATCGTCCGCATGCTCGACCGGACGACGGGCTGACCCGCCCGCGTCCCGCCACCGAGAGGACTTCCGATCATGCCCCTGAACATCAAGGACCTCGCCGTCGCCGTCCGCGGCTTCGGCCCCGGCGAGCGGATCCCGGACCGGCACGCCGCCGACCACGGCAACGCCGCCCCCGAGGTCGAGATCACCGGAGTGCCCGCCGGCACGGCCGAACTCGCGCTGATCGTCCACGACCCCGACGCGCCGCTGCCGCACGGCTTCACCCACTGGGTGGTCTACGGCATCGACCCGGCCGCGCCCGCCGTGGCCGTCCCGGGTCCGGCAGGCACCGGCAGGCAAGGCCCCAACTCTCTTGGCGACAAGGCCTATTCGGGACCCCAGCCGCCGCCGGGGCACGGCATCCATCACTACTATTTCTGGGTGTACGCCCTCGACACCCCGGTCGCGGGCGAGCCGTCGCGCGAGGAGTTCCTGAACGCGTACGGCGATCGCGTCATCGAGCAGAACCGGCTCGTCGGCACGTACTCCGCCTGACGCACCCCGGGGCCACACCACGAGCACAGAAGGGCGAGCGCATCGTGTCTGAAGGGCGGGAGCGGACCCCCGGCGTGGACAGCGCCAGGAGGGTGCTGAAGATCCTTCTTCTCTTCACGGAGAAGGGGCCGGAGCTGAGCGTGGAGGAGATCGCGCACTCCGTCGGGATCTCGGTGCCCTCCGCGTACCGGTTCGTCTCGCTGCTGCGCGAGATGGACATGGTGGAGGACAACGGCGGCGGCACCTATGTGCTCTCGCCGCGGATCTTCCTGCTGGCCCGCAGCGCGGAGCAGGCGTTCCCGGTCTCCAAGGTGCTCCGCCCGCTCGTCGAGCGGCTGTCGAAGGACACCGGCGAGGCGGCGCTGGTGATCCGGCGCGTGGGCGACTTCGCGACCTGCGTGGAGATGAGCCACCCCGAGCACACGATCCGGCTGTCGTTCGAGCCGGGGCAGATCATGAGCCTGCACCGCGGCGCCGGGCCCAAGGTGCTGCTCGCCGCGATGGGCGAGGCGTGGGCCCAGCGCTACTTCGACCGACTGCGCCCCGCGCCGTCGGCCGCCGAGCGGGACGCGGTGCTGGGCGAGGTGCAGGCCGTGACCGCGCAGGGGTGGTCCAAGAGCGAGGCGGAGGTCGACGAGGGCGTCTGGGCGGTGGCCGCGCCGATCGGGGTGGGCGAGAAGGTCGTCGCCGCGGTCACGGTCGCCGGGCCGCACTTCCGCATCGACGACGAGCGCGCCGAGTACATCAGGGAGCGCGTCGTGGCCGCCGCGGCGGAGCTGTCCGACTCGCTCAGCACCTGGCGGCGCTAGCGCCGTCAGGTGCCGGCCACGGTCCCCATGAGGGCCGAGAAGGACGCGGGGTCGGCGTCGAAGCCCTGCACCACCGGGCGGAACCCCCAGGTGCCGGCGGGCTCGCGGACGAACTCCGCGACCGTGGCGGCGGTGGCGCCCGCGACCGCGGCGAAGTCGTCCGCGGCCAGCTCGACATGGCCCTCGCGGACCTGCACGCCCGTGCCCGCCACCTCGCCGAACGTCCTCCGGCCCGCGCCCTGCTGGATCGCGACGCCGACGACCACGCGCCCGTACGCGGGTGCGATCCGCGCGAACTCCAGCGTCAGCACCTCGTCGGCGCCGAAGCCCTGGCCGGTCTGGCTGTGCCGCTGCAGGGTGATCGTGCCGTCGGGCGAGCGGCTGTCGAAGTGGACCAGGTAGGCCGGCTCGCCCCGCGGGTCCTCGGCGGTGTACGTCGCCGCGATCAGATCCAGGTCGTGGGGCGGTGCGCCGAGCGGACTGGGGTCCCACTTCAGCGCGATCTCCACCTTGCCGACACCCCTGTTGAGACCGGTCACCGGGCTCCCCTCTCCCGTGCTCCTGCGTGCTTCTGGCACAACTGCCCGGCGCCGTGCGCCGGTTGCCCCTATCGTGTCACGTCCCACCGCGCCGGGGAGCGGCGCGCGGGGAGCGCGGGGCGGCACGCGGGGGCGGGAGCGCCCGGCGCCGTACGGGAGCGCCCGCGGGCCGTACGGGCGGTGAACCCGCGGCGGTGCGGACCGCCTTGCGCGGCGGTTACTCCAGAGGACCGGTCCACTGGCGCCGCGGCGCCCGATTGACGGTGCGTGTGCGGCGCGTCACGCTCGGGCCGTCCGCCACCCGTGTCCCCCGGCGGGCTCTCGGTACCCGTACGCCACCCCCACATGGCATTTCGGATTGTCATGTACGGGACGAATCGAAGGGAGCTCGAACACATGGCTTGCAGTACGAACTACCTCTGGCGCGGCGAGGCCACCTGGTTCTGCTGCGGCGCCGCCTGGGGCCCGTGCGGCTCCGCCGGCGGCGGCGCCTGCGGCAACTGCCGCTCCGCCTCGAACCACGGCGCCTGGCCGAACGCCTCCGCGGCCTGCTGGGACATCACCCGGCCCGACCTGTGCGGCGAGGGCGGCATCCCGCGCCGCGGCTGCGGCGCCGTCATGCGCGTCGTCCAGGAGTGCTCCAAGGCGGCCGTCTGCATCACCATCACCGACTGCGGCCCGCGGACCAAGAGCTTCTGCGGCGAGGCGTCCTGCTGCAACGGCGTCTGCCGCACCAACCGCATCCTCGACCTGACGCCCGCGGCGTACTCCCAGATCGCCAGCCTCAGCTCCGGCAAGACCGGCGTCTGGATCTACGAGTGAAGGGAGACACGGCCATGAACGACGCAACGGGCTCGACGTTCGACCGGCGGCGCTTCCTGTCCGCCAGCGCACTCGGCGGCGCCACCGTCGTCGGCGCCACGGCGCTCGGCGCCGTGGACCCCGACGCCGCGTTCGCGGCGCCCACCCCGCCGCTCGACCCGGCGGTCGCCGCCACCTCGTTCGCCGAGGGCCTGATCACCGGCATCGACGGCGGCACCCTGCTGCACGTCAAGGGCTCCTACGGCGAGCAGCACCGCATCCAGCTCACCAACGCCACGAGCATCTGGAAGCTCCATCCCACCACCGCCGACGACGTCGAGACCGGCGACGGCCTCTACGCCCGCGGCCTGGAGATGCCCGACGGCACCATCGCCGCCGACGCGGTCTGGGTGAACATCGTCAACCTCGACGTCACCGTCCGCGGCATCGGCAAGGACCGGCTGGCGCTCGGCTACCACGGCGGCGAGCTGATCGGCCGTATCGTCCCGGGCCGCTCCACCGCCTCGTACGCGGGCGCCGCGCTCACCGACGACCTGTCGGGCGTGCGGATGGGGCAGCACGCGCTGGTGCTCGGCGCCTGGCGCCCCCGGGACGGGGCGGTCGACATCGCCAGGATCACGGTCGGGCACTGACCGCCGCGACCCCATCGAGGACGGAGGCAGCATGATCGCACTGCTGGTCGGCGGCGTGCTCGGCTGGAGCGGGAGCACCAAGCTGTTCGGACGCAACACCCCCGTACAGGCGTCGGGCACCGTGCTGGAGCGCAAGCTCGGCGGGCTGCCGCGCGCCACGGCCGCGCTGCGCGCGGTCGGGGCGGCGGAACTGCTCGTCGCGCTCGCCCTGGTGGCGCTGCCGGTGCCGCTGGTGGCCGGGGCGCTCGCGGCGCTCGCGGGCGTGGGCTTCGCGGCGTACCTCGGCTATGCCAGGGCCACCGCGCCCGACTCGTCCTGCGGCTGCACCGCGCGGGACAAGGCGCCCATCGGCGTACGGGCCTTCGCCAGAGCCGGGTTCGTCCTGGCCGGCGGGGCGGTCGTGCTGGCCGACGGCCTCGCCGCCGCCGGTCTTCCGGCGCCGGCCGGCGGGCCCTGGTGGGAGGCGCTACGGGACCGGCCGGGCGCCGCGCTCGGCCTGCTGGCCGCGGGCACGGCCCTGGCCTGGCTGCTCTTCGGCGACCCCGACCGGGCCGTCCGGCTGCCGCTGCGACGGCTGCGGCTGCGGCTCTTCGGGCACCCGCTGCACGGCGGGCCAAGGCCGGACGGCGACCCCGAGGCGGTGCCCGTCGAGGGCTCCGTCGAACTGCTGGAGCGCTCGCTGGCCTGGCAGACGGTGATCCACGTCGTCCGCTCCGGACTGCGCGAGCACTGGGACGACGAGGGCTGGCGCTTCCTGCGCTACACCGGGCTGCACGGCACCGGCTCCGAGGGCCCCGAGGACGTCGGCCGGCCGGTCTCCGTGATCTTCGCGATGGACGCGAAGGCCGGTCTGGACAGCCCCCGGCCACCGGTGATCCGCGTCGGCGTCGTCGACGAGGAGACCGGCGAGCGCGTGGACGTCACCGCCGGCCGGGAGCGTCCCGGCGCACTGCTCGGCGAAGGCGTCTGAAAGCGGTGCCCGGAGCCCGCACGGCGCCGGGCTCCGGGCACCGCACCGGTCACTTCTCCGCTGCCGCGCCGGCGGGCATGCCGTAGGCGTCCGCGATCAGCTCGTACGACCGCAGCCGCGCCTGCGGTCCGTGCACGTTGGTGGTGAGCATCAGTTCGTCGGCGCCCGTGCGCTTGCGCAGGTCGTCCAGCCCGGTGCAGACCTCGTCGGGGGTGCCGTGCACCACGTTGCCGATCCAGGAGTCGGCGAACTCCCGCTCCAGCGGGCTGAACTCGTAGGCCGCCGCCTCCTCCGGCGAGGGCACGAGACCGGGCCGGCCGGTGCGCAGCCGCAGCATGTTCAGCGCGCCCGCGGTGACCTGCCGCCGCGCCTCCCGCTCGTCCTCCGCGGCCATCACCGACACGCCGATCAGGGCGTACGGGGCGGAGAGCACCGCCGACGGCTGGAACGCCTCGCGGTACAGCTCCAGCGCCGGGCCGGTGTGCTGCCCGGCGAAGTGGTGCGCGAACGCGAACGGCAGCCCCAGCTCCGCCGCGAGCCGGGCGCTGAACATCGACGAGCCCAGCAGCCACACCGGCGGCCGGTGCACCGACTGCACCCCGCCGGCCGCCGTGCCCTGCACCGGGCCCGGCACCGCGTGGATCCTGCTGTACGGATGTCCCTCGGGGAAGTCGTCGTCGAGGAAGCGGATCAGCTCCGCCAACTGCTGCGGGAACTCCTCGGCGCCCTCGCGCAGGCGGTCCGTGCGGCGCAGCGCCGCCGCCGTCGCGCCGTCCGTGCCGGGTGCGCGGCCCAGTCCCAGGTCGACGCGGCCGGGGGCCAGCGCCTCCAGCGTGCCGAACTGCTCGGCGACGACGAGGGGCGCGTGGTTGGGCAGCATCACGCCGCCGGAGCCGAGCCGGATGGTCGTCGTGTGCGCGGCCAGGTGCGCCAGGATCACGGCGGGCGAGGAGGAGGCGACGCCGGGCATCGAGTGGTGCTCGGCGACCCAGTAGCGGTGGAAGCCGCGCGCCTCCGCGAGCCGGGCCAGCGCGGCCCCGGTGCGCAGCGCGTCGCTCGCGGTGTACCCGGCGCCGACGGTGGCCAGGTCCAGCACGGACAGCGGCACGGAGGCGGAGCCGCTCACCCGGCCCCGTATCTCGTCCTGCGCGTCGGGTGCCGTCACGTCCGCTGCCGCCACGTGGTCCTCCTGGTCTCCGGTGTCCTGTGGTCCTCCCATGCCGACAACAGGAGGTGGGCTCCGTATTCCCGTATTCCCGTATTCCCGGGATCCGGGAATACGGGCAGTGGATCGAGGCCGGGGACCCGGCGGGAACGGCGCTGCCGCCCGCGGTGACGGCGCGGGCGGCAGCGGGCGGCGGGCGCGTGGCGGGATGGGTGACGCGCCCGCCGCGGTCGGAGCGGAAGGCCCGGGCGGAGGGGTGCCGGGCCTTCCGCGGTCCGCGGGGCCCGGAGTCGGCAGGCCCGGACGTCCTGCCAGACGCCCCGCTCACCGGTGGTGCCGGGCTCCTGGCCCTGCGTCCACCACTTCGCCCGCCAGACGCCGCCCCTGTGGGAGACCCCGGCGCCCGAGTCGTACACGGTCGCGCGGGCCCAGGCGGGCACGGCACAGGTGCCGGGATCGCCCGTCGGGCCGGCGTGCGGCGTCGTTCGCGGCGGCGGCCTGTGCGGTGTGCGGGGAGAGGAGGCCGGGCACGAGCCCGGCCGGCCCGGCGGCGACGCCCGCCAGGGTGCGTCTCGCGCGACTGGGAAATGGCACGATCATTCCTCCCGTAGGGGGTTCGTCGATCGAGCGGGGCATGCGCGTGCGACCGGGCGTGCACGCCCGGTCCGGCACCTCTGAGGCTGCGGAGCAGGTTAAAAGGACTAGACCAATGCGTCAAGAGGTCTGTACCACTGCACTTCTCCGCGCCGGGGCCCGTGACCGTACGGGAGAGGGAACCCGCCGCGGGTCAGCGGCCGCTGCCGGGGTTCTGCGGCTGCTGCGGGTCCTGCGGGGCGGCACCCGGCTGGGCGACGATGGCCTGGGCGATCGCGCCGAGGATCTCCGCGTGCTGTTCGCGCGTGAGGTCGGCGCCGTCCACCAGGCGCTCCGCGGCGAGATAGCGGGAGAACTCCAGCGGCTGGGTGAAGTACGCGCGCAGGGTCTCGACCGTCGACTCCTGGGAGCGTACGAAGGTGCGGCCGATGAACCCGGCGAGCGCGGCCGAGGAGGCGCCGAGCACGCCGGCGACGATGCTGGTCGCGGTGTTGTCGGCGATCAGGGCGAGGACGGTGAAGGCGACCAGCATGCCGAAGCCGATGCCCATGGCTATCTGGGCGTTGCGGAAGGCGTGCCGGGCCTGGGTCTGGGCGATGCCGTGGTATTTGTCGAGCCGTGCGTGGGTGACGGTCCACAGGTCGGCGAGCACCAGCGTGTCCGGCTCGCCGGCGGGCCGGGGCCGCCGCCCGGGCCCGGTCGTGCCGTCCGGATCGCCGGGCCCGCTCACGGGCTCGGTGTCCTCACCGTCCCCGTCCGGCGGCCGGGACTCCGGCGGAAGCGGGCGGCCCCGCCCGCGCCGCAGCGCGTCCTCGATCCCCTGCTCCGCGGCCCGCTCCCGGGCGCGGGCCTGTTGCGTGTCGACGAGGGGGTCCAGCCACAGGATCCGCCGGAACAGCCGCCGCTTGCGGTACACCAGGGCGGACAGGACGCTCCCGCCCACGCCGAGCACGCCCGCGGCGAGCAGGATCATCCCCGTGTCCGAGTCGCGCGCGGAACTCACGCCGAACAGGCCGGTCTCGTACCGGCAGGAATCCTGCTGTGCCCCGGTAAGCGGCGTGATGTCCCAGGAGACCGTGCGTGTCCGCTCCGAGACGCGCACCTCGGCCGCGAACCCGCCGGCCGCCGCTCCGGGGTATGTGCGCCGCCAAGCCCCGCCGTCCACGCCCTGGCCGCGGACCACCAGGTCAACCGTCCGGGGCTCGCACGTCACCGGCGACTCCGCGGGCCTGACACCCAGCTCGATCCTGACCTTGTCGGACGGCCCGGCCAACTGGGCGGTGTAGGAAGCCGTGCCCCCGGATTCGACCGGCCCGCGGGGGGCCAGCCGTTCGGTGGCGCGGGCGCTCCGGAACTGTGTCTGCTCAAGGGCGGGGACCAGCAGGCCCCCGGATACCGCCAGCACGACGCACGCCAGCACCAGGACGGTCATCCGCCAGCGGAACCGCTGCCGTAGGAGCCGTTCGACCTCGCCCTCGGAAATCTCGGGCGTGTCGGGACCGGCGGCGGTGTGCTCTGGCATCGGACCAGGATCGCCGATCTTGCGTCCGCCGGCAGGGGATTCGCACAACGGGGCGGAACGCGGGTCCGCGCTCCCGAGGTTGCACAGACTCGAAATACCGCGTTCACAAACCTTTGTGACAAGGCATTTCCGCCCCCCGCGGGAGTGCGCACACGGCGGCTTCCACCGATTTCCGGTCACGGCCCCCGCCGCGGTCCGAATTGCCGCCCGCCGCCCGCGCTAAGGTGTTCGACCTGCGGCGGAGCAGGGAGTCGGGGTGCGCATACAGCAACTGGAATACGTGGCCGCGGTGACCCGGTCCGGTTCTCTGCGGCGTGCCGCGGAATCGCTGCACCTGTCGCAGCCGGCGCTCAGCGAGACCGTACGGAATCTGGAACGGGAGCTGGGCGTCGACCTGCTGGACCGGCGCCGCTCCGGGGCCCGGATCAGCGACGCCGGGCGCGAGTTGCTGCCGCACATCGCCGCCGTGCTCGACGCCGTGGACCGGCTGCGCCGGGCCGCCGACGAGCAGCACCGGGCCAGCCGGTCGATCCGGCTCGGCACCGGCGGCGCGATCGCCGCGCCGCTGCTGGCGCCGGCCGTACGGGAGTTCCGGGCCGGCCATCCGCAGACCGGGGTGGAGATCGTCGCCGGAGGGCCGGACGCCGTACGCCGCGGGCTCGTCGAAGGCGGGCTCGACCTGGGACTCGTCGTCCGGCTGGCGGGCGAGGACCCGTACCCCGATCTGCACGACACCGCACTGCTGCGCGGCCGTCCCGTGGTGTGTCTGAGCCCCGGCAGCCCGCTGGCGGAGCTGGACGAGATCGGCGCCGTCGAACTGCTCGCCGAGCCGCTGGTCGGGGTGCGCTCCGGCTGCCTGGTGCACCGGCTGCTGCACCGTCTCGGGGCCGCCCGCCCGCCGCTGCCCGCGTACGCGGCCGACACCCCCGACGCGGCGAAGCATCTGGTCGCGGAGGGGCTGGGGGTGACGGTGCTGCCGGACTTCGGGGTGGTCGGCGATCCGCTGGAGCGGCACGGCGCGGTCACCTGGCGGCCCCTCGCCGGAGCCGCGGTCCCCGCGGTGCACCTGGTGCTCTGGCGCAGCCGTACCCGGGTCATCCCGCCCGCCGCCCGCGCGCTGCACGACGCCCTGGCCGCCGGCGCCGCGGCCGCCGGGCCCGTACCGGCCTGAGACCCCGTCAGCCCCGCAGGTCGCCCCACGCCACGCCCGCCACCAGGATCTTCCGCCTGTGTTTGGCGTGAACCTGCCACTTGTGGCGGCGTCCGGCATGCGAGACGCTGCCGGGGCACCGCCCGTATCCGGGCGGGCCACCCGCACCGCACTACCCCTCATTGCCCGTAATCCGGTCAACGAAAGGTTCTGGTGCACGAGATGAGACTCACCCCCACACCCCTGCGCCGCGCGGCCACGGTCCTCACCGCGCTCGGCCTCGCCGCCGGCCTCCAACTGGCCGCCGGCACCGGCGCGAACAGCGCACCCGCCGACGGCGACCTCAGGCTCGCCCCGGCCGCCACCGCCGTCGACGGCCAGTGGATCGTCGTGCTGAAGAACGGCGAGGTCGCCAAGTCCGACACCCGCTCCGTGGCCCGCGACCTGGCCGGCACCGCGGACGTCACGCCCGAGCACGTCTACCGCACCGCCCTGCGCGGCTTCTCCGCCGAGATGAGCAAGGCGGAGGCGGCCGAGGTGGCCCGCGACCCGCGGGTGGCGTACGTCGAGCAGGACGCCGTCGTACAGGCCACGGAGACCCAGAGCAACGCCACCTGGGGCCTGGACCGCATCGACCAGCGCGACCTGCCGCTGAGCACCACGTACACGTACAACACCACCGCGGCGAACGTCACCGCGTACATCATCGACACCGGCATCCGCACCACGCACAGCGAGTTCGGCGGCCGTGCCTCGGTCGGCACCGACACCGTCGGCGGCGGCCAGAACGGCCAGGACTGCAACGGCCACGGCACCCACGTCGCGGGCACCGTCGGCGGCAAGACGTACGGCGTGGCCAAGGAGGCCAAGCTCGTCGCCGTACGCGTCCTGAACTGCAGCGGCTCCGGCACCACCGCCGGTGTCGTCGCCGGCATCGACTGGGTGACCGCCAACGCCACCAGCCCGTCCGTGGCCAACATGAGCCTGGGCGGCGGCGCCAGCACCACGCTCGACAACGCCGTCAAGCGGTCGGTGGCCGCCGGCGTCACGTACGCGATCGCCGCCGGCAACGGCGACATCTTCGGCACCCCGCAGAACGCCTGCAACTACTCGCCCGCGCGGGTGCCCGAGGCCATCACGGTCGGCGCCACGGACCGCACCGACCGGCGCGCCTCCTGGTCCAACTTCGGTACCTGCCTGGACCTGTTCGCGCCCGGCGTGAGCATCACCTCCGGCTGGTACACCTCGGACACCGCGACGAACACCATCTCCGGCACCTCGATGGCCACCCCGCACACCGCGGGCGTCGCCGCGCTGTACCTGCAGGGCAACCCCTCGGCCACCCCCGCCCAGGTCAGCCAGGCCATCGTGAACGGCACCACCCCGAACAAGGTGCAGGACCCGCGCACCGGTTCGCCGAACCGGCTGCTGTACTCGCTGTTCTGACGGCGGTGACGGCCCCGCCGGCGAAGCCGGCCTGAAGACCGGTGCCACGGCCCGCCCCGCCCGGGAGGACCCGGGCGGGGCGTACTCCGCGCGTCAGCGTTCTCGGCGTCCTTGCGCGGCGGAGAAGACGAAGGTGAACGCCGCCGGGCGCGCCGTTAGTTCGTACTGCGGCAGCACCCCGGGACCGCAGGACGCCGAGCCGATGCCGTGGCGGGCGTGGTCCAGCGTCACGTGCACCCGGTCGCCCGGCACCAGGTCCGTGCGGTGCGTCGCGGCGTCCAGCTCCGCCGTCGTCCAGCGCCGGGCCGTCAGCGCGAACTCCGGCTCGCCCTCGACCCGCAGCCCCGCTCCCGCACCCGTCAGCTCCGCCCAGCGCACCCGCGCCCGCGCACCGTTCTCCTGCGGGCGCACGTACGGCGTCTGCAATTCGTCCACGCTCGCCGACCAGCGCCCCAGCAGCGCCGCCGTGCCCGTGTCCGGGTACGCCTCGCCGGGGCCGCCGCCGTACCAGCGCACCGCGCCGTACGCGGCGGGCAGCGCGAAGCGGATCCCCAGCCGCGGCAGCGGCACCCGCCAGTCGCCCTCCGGCGTCACCGACACGCTCAGCGCCACCCGCTCCGCGTCCGCGGTCCAGCGGAACTCGGCGGCCAGACCCAGGTCGGTGGCCGCGGGCGCCACCCGGGTACGGACCGTCAGCCCGCCGTCCGCGGCCTCCACCGCGTCCGTCCGGTGCCGCATCCGGTGCAGCCCCGCCTTGCGCCAGCGCCGGGCCAGCTCCGTCTCGGGCTGCCAGTCGGCGCCGAGGTCGTTGTCCGTCGGCGCCCGCCACACCTCCAGCCGCAGCCCCTCCACGGGCACCCCGGCAAGCGTCCGCGGCTCGCCCGTCCGCGCGTCGAACTCCGCCGGCCCGAGCCGGATCAGCGCGTCGTCGCGTACGGGCGCCGCCCCTGCGGGCCGCGCGAGCGGCGGGCGCGGCGCGGCGGACCACTGCCCGCGGGCCACCACGTGCCCCACCGGGGCCCACGCGGTGTCCGCGGCGAGCCGCGCGGTGACGGTCCAGCGCGCCTCGCCGGCGGGCGGCGTGCCGGGCGCGGGCAGCTCGACCTTCGCACTCTCGCCCGGTGCCAGCGGCGGCACCGCCGCCGAGCCGCCCCCGGTCTCCGCGCCGTCCACCGCGTACGTCCAGGAGAACGCGAGGTGGTCCAGGCCGGCGAAGTCGTGCAGGTTGGTGACGACGGCCTGGCCGGGCCAGTCCCCGGCCTCGATACGTACCGGCTGGATGACGTGGCCGAACTCGGTGAGCCCGGGCGAGGGCGTGCGGTCGGGGAACACCAGCCCGTCGCAGACGAAGCTGCCGTCGTGCAGCTCCTCCCCGAAGTCGCCGCCGTAGGCGAAGCCCAGCTCGGGGTGGGCGATGCCGTGGTCGATCCACTCCCAGACGAAGCCGCCCTGGCAGCGCTCGTACGTCTCGAACAGCCGCTGGTAGTCCGCCAGTCCGCCGGGGCCGTTGCCCATGGCGTGCGCGTACTCGCAGAGCACGAAGGGCTGCGCCCGGCGGCGCGCGTCCAGCGCCGGGTCGTCGAGGGGGTCCTCGGTGCGCTCGCCGATGCGGCGGACCTCGTCGTGGTCCGCGTACATGCGCGAGTAGACGTCGGTGTCGCGGCTGGTCGGGTCGCCCTCGTAGTGCAGGAGCCGGCCGGGGTCGCGGCCGCGGATCCAGTCGGCCATGGCGGTCAGGCCCGCGCCGGAGCCGCACTCGTTGCCGAGGGACCACAGGATGACCGACGGGTGGTTCTTGTCCCGCTCGACCATGCGCGCGGCGCGGTCCAGCAGCGCCGGGGTCCAGCGCTCGTCGGCGACGGGGTTGCCGCGCCAGCCGAGGGCGCCGAAGCCGTGCGTCTCCAGGTCGCACTCGTCGACGACCCACAGCCCCAGCTCGTCGCAGAGGTCGAGGAACGCGGGGTGCGGCGGGTAGTGGCTGGTGCGCACGGCGTTGACGTTGTGCCGCTTCATCAGCAGGACGTCCGCGCGCATCGTCGCCTCGTCGACGGCGCGGCCGTGCTCGGGGTGGAACTCGTGCCGGTTCACCCCGCGCAGCAGGATGCGGCGGCCGTTGACCTTGAGCACGCCGTCCTCGACGGCCACGGTGCGAAAGCCCACCCGCAGCGGGATCCGCTCGCCCGCGGTGGCCAGCTCGGCCGCGTACAGCCGCGGGAGCTCCGCGGTCCACGGCTCGACGGGCAGCGTGACGGACTCGCCGGTGGCGACGTCGACGCCCAGCTCCGGGAGGGTGACCCGGCCGCCGGGCGCGCACTCCACGCGCAGGGTGCCGGCGCCGGTCACGTGGTCGTACGAGGCGTGCACGAAGAAATCGCGGACGGCGCCCGCGGGCCGGTGCAGCAGCGTGACGTCGCGGAAGATGCCGGGCATCCACCACTGGTCCTGGTCCTCCAGGTAGGAGCCGGAGGACCACTGGTGGACGCGGACGGCCAGCACGTTGCCCGCGGGGCGCAGCAGCGCGCCGACGGCGAACTCGTGCGGCAGCCGGGAGCCCTTGAACTCGCCGAGCTCCGTGCCGTTGAGCCAGACCCGCGCGTGCGAGTCCACCCCGTCGAAGCGCAGCACGGCTTCTCCGTCCGCGGGGCCGCCCGCGGGCGGCGGGGCGGCGGGCCAGCCGCCGGGCAGGTCGAAGGTGCGCAGGTGGTCGCCGGTCGGGTTCTCGGCCGGCACCCGCGGCGGGTCGACCGGGAAGGGGTAGGGGGTGTTGGTGTACGCGGGCGCACCGTGCCGGCCGCCGCCCTGGAGCACCCAGTGGCCCGGGACGGCGATCTCGTCCCAGCCGGAGGCGTCGTGGCCGGGGTCGGCGAAGGACGTGTCGTGGGTGGTGGCGGTGGGGGAGAGCCGGAAGCGCCAGGCCCCGTTCAGCGGCAGCCGGGCGGCGTCGGAGCGGGCGTACCAGGCGCGCGGCGGCAGGGCGCCGGTGCCGGGTGCGGGGTCTTCGTGGGCGGGGAGAAGCGGATCGTGCATGAGATCCATCTGATCCCGCCCGGGGGCGCGGCACAACAGACGCCGCGCCCAGAGCCATTGGACTTTCCGGACACCGGTTGGACTTCTGTGCCGCCCCGGCCGCGCGCCGTGGGGGACGAGCGGCCGGGGCGTGTCGGTCAGCGGCCCTGCAGCGACTTGACGTTGTCGCCGAAGGACCAGCCGCGCGAGCCGTCCCAGTTGATCGACCAGGTCATCAGGCCCTTGAGCGCGCCGCCGAAGTGGCTCCACGCCTGCGACACCAGCCCCGGGGTCATGTGGCCGCCGCCCGCGCCGGGCTGGGCGGGCAGGCCGGGGGCCTGCTTGTCGTACGGGACGCGGATGGTGGTGCCCTGCACGACGAGGCCGCGGTTCAGGCACTCGGTCTGGGCGACGAAGCCCTGGACGGTGCCCGCCTGGTACGAGTCGCCGGAGCAGCCGTACATGCTGCCGTTGTAGTACTGCATGTTGAGCCACCACAGCCGGCCGTTGTCCGCGTACTTCTTGATGATCGGCAGGTACGCGCCCCAGATCGAGCCGTAGACCACGCTGCCCCCGGTGACGTACGCCGTCTCCGGGGCCATCGTCAGGCCGAAGCCGGCGGGCATCTGGGCGAGCACGCCGTCGATGATGCGGATGAGGTTGGCCTGCGAGGGGGAGAGCTGGTTGATGTTGCCGCTGCCGACGAGGCCGGTCTCGATGTCGATGTCGATGCCGTCGAAGTTGTACTTCTTGAGGATCGGCACCAGCGTGGCGACGACCCGGTCGGCGACGGCGCTGGAGCTGAGGTCGATGCCGGCCGCGGCGCCCCCGAGCGACATGAGGACGGTGGCGCCGCTCGCCTTGGCCGCGCACATCTCGGCCGGGGTGGCCACCTTCACCGTGCTGTCCATGCCGTCCTCCCACTTGACCGTGCCGTCCGAGAGGATGACGGGGAAGGCGGCGTTGACGACGTTGTAGCCGTGGGTGCGGATGGCGGGGTCGGTGATCGGCGTCCAGCCGAACGGCGGGTGGACGCCGTTGGCGGCGCCGTCCCAGTTCTCCCAGTAGCCCTGGAGGACCTTGCCCGCGGGCCTGGGTTTGGTGGGACAGGTCTCGGCCGCCGGGGATGCCGGGGCCGCCGGTTCCGCCGCCGCCGGCCCGGCCGCTTCCGGCGGGGCCGCCGCCGCGGCGGGGAGCTGGGCGGCGAGCACCAGCGTGAGGCCGATGCCGAAGAGACGCAGCGTCCGGCTGATCGCAGACTGCATGACACGCTCGCCTTCTGGGCTGTGGGGTTGCCAGGAGAGGTACGTGTTGCGCTGCGGCACAAGGTAAGTTGGTCCAGACCTTTCGTCAAGAGGTCTGGACCAAAGGTCGTGGGACGGGCCGCGGGGAAGCTGTTCGTGCCGCGTTCACCCGCGAGTTCGCGGCGTTGCCTAGCGTGCCGCCCATGCCCACCACGTACGACGCGGGAGTCCCCGCAGTCCCTGCCGTCCCCGAAGTCCCCGCCGCCGCGGCCGGATCCGCCGCGTCCTTCGCCGCCGCCTCACCCCCGCCGTCCCGCCGCCGGGTGCTGCGCGGGCTCACCGCGACGGCCGGCGCCGCCGGGCTCGCCGCGCTCGGCGCCGGCACCGCGGTGGCCGGCGGCGGCGACCGCGGGCGCCCCGGGCGCCCGTTGCGGGTGCTCGTCGCGACGAACGAGCCGTGGGGCACGTACCACGTGAAGCCGCTGCTCGCGGAGGCCGGACGGCGCGGCGTACGGATCACCCAGCTCGTACCCGACACCGCCGGAGTCCAGCCCGGCGACCCCGTGCCCGTGGCCACGCCGCAGTCCGCGCCGCGCGCCGATCTGCTGGTCGTCACCGGTGCCGGTGACTGGCCGCTGGAGTGCGTCGCGCGCTTCCCGCGGCTGCCGGTGGCGGCCGGCTCGCTGGCCTACCTCGGGCCGCAGCAGGCCCCGGGCGCACGGCTGCTGCGGCCCCGGCTGCGCGCCGTCACGTCCTCCTCGCCGGCCGAGGCGCGCGCGTTCGGCGGCTACCTCGGCGTCCGGCGCCGGATCCGGGTGGTCGGCTCGCCGCAGACCGACACGCTGCCGGAGCACCGGCCGGAGCCGGGGCTCGTGCTCGTCCTGACCAGCGTCACGCACCCCGACGGCACCGGCGGTGCCGCCCCCGGCAGCGAACTGCTGCTCGCGGCGGCGGAGAAGCTGCAGGCGGCGGGCAGGCGGATCCTGGTGGGCCTGCACCCGCGCGAGGACCCCAAGCTGTGGGACGCGTACGAGATCAGCGACGTGCCGTCGCTCCAGGCCGCGGCGCGGGCGGAGGCGGCGGTCGGCATCCCGGGGACCGTCTTCCCGCTGGTCGCGGCGGCCGGTGTGCCGCTGGTCGGCGTCACAGGGCCGGGGCTGACGGTGCCGGACTACCTGCTGGCGGTCTGCTCCTCGACCATCGACGACCCGGCGGAGGCGGTGCCGGCCGTCGCCTCCGCGCGGCTGCCCGCACCGGACGTCCTCGCCGACGCCGTCGGCCCGATCGGCGGCTCCGCCGCCCGCCTGCTGGACGTCTGGCGCCACACCGCCCACCCGGGGCACCCGCACGACGACCTCTGACAACCGGCCCGGGATGCCTCGCCCGCCGACCTGACGGCCGCGGGTCCGCAAGGCGGCCGTCGCGCCGCCTCCCGGGTCCGCGCCCCGTCCGGCCGGTTCGCGCGCGGCCGCCTGGGTGTCCGCTCACCTTCCGCGGCCCCGGGCCCCGGTCCCGGCCCGACGGCCACGGGGCCGGGGCGCGTTCGCCCGCCCCGGGCCGGGGTGCCTCTTCACCGCCCGCCGCCCGGAGGGCACCCCGCGTACCGGCCCGCATGCCCGTCCCGTAGCCTCTGTGCCCCCGAGCCCGCGGCGCCCGCCGCGGCGCAGACATCTGCCCGGTGGCCCTGACCCCCCTGCCGGGCGCACGGGAGGTGGGCCCATGACCGTCACCGACGCCGACGAGGCCGCGCCCGTGTCCGGTACGGGACCCGTCCTCTCCCTCGGCGCCGTCGAGAAGCGCTTCCCCGACGGCACCCGCGCGCTCGACCCCGTCGACCTCGACGTCGGCGCCGGCGAGTTCGTCTCCGTCGTCGGCCCCTCCGGCTGCGGCAAGACCACCCTGCTGCGCATCGCCGCCGGCCTCGTCGAGCCCACCGCCGGCGCCGTGGCCGCACGCGCCGACCGCCTCGGCTACGTCTTCCAGGACCCGACACTGCTGCCCTGGCGCTCGGTGCGGACGAACGTCGAGCTCTTCGGCGAACTGCGCGGCGTCCCGCGCGCCGAGCGGCGCAGGCGCGCCGACGCCGCGCTGGAACTGGTCGGCCTCACCGACTTCGCCGGCCACCGGCCCCGCGCCCTGTCCGGCGGCATGCGCATGCGCGTCTCCCTGGCCCGCTCCCTCACGCTGCGCCCGGAACTGTTCCTGCTGGACGAGCCGTTCGGCACCCTGGACGAGATCACCCGCGAGCGGCTGGACGACGACCTGCTCCGGCTCTTCGCCGCCGAGCGGTTCGCGGCCGTCTTCGTCACGCACTCCGTGCTGGAGGCGGTCTATCTGTCCACCCGGGTCGTGGTGATGTCCCCCCGCCCCGGGCGCATCTGCGGCGAGTTCACCGTCCCGTTCGGCTACCCGCGGACCGAGAGCCTGCGCTACGACCCCGAGCTGAACCGCATCGCGGCCGAGGTGTCCGCCTGCATGCGCGCCTCCGCTCGCTGACCACGGAACGAGACCCCACCGGCCCCCGACCCCCTTTGGAGGAACCCCCGATGCCCGTGAAGAGCCCCCGGCGCTCCTTAGCCCTGCCGCTCGTCGCCTGCGTGCTGCTCACCGCCGCCGCCTGCGGAGACGACGGTGACGGCGAGGCCGACGCGAAGGAGTCGGCGCCCGCGGCGAAGAGCGGCGCGGCCTCCCTGGCCGGTGTCTGCCCCGAGACCGTGACCGTGCAGACCTCGTGGCTGCCGAACGCCACCGCCTTCGGCCCGCTGTACGCGCTCCTCGGAGACGACCTCCAGGTGGACGCCGGCGCCAAACGGGCCACGGCGCCGCTGGTCGCCGGCGGCAAGGACACGGGCATCTCGCTCGAACTGCGCGCCGGCGGCCCGGCGATCGGCTTCGCCGCCACCTCCGCGCAGATGTACACGGACGAGGACATCGACCTCGGGGTGGTGGGCGGCTTCGACGAGATCGTCCAGCTCTCCGCCACGCAGCCCACGACCGCGGTGCTGGCGCTGCTGGAGAAGGACCCGACGATGATCTACTGGGACCCGGAGACCTACCCGGAGTTCGAGACCATCGAGGACGTCGGCAGGTCGGACACCACGGTGCTGTACTCCGGCGGCGACACGTACATGGAGTATCTGACCGGCACCGGGATCCTCAAGAAGGACCAGGTGGACGGCTCCTTCGACGGCTCGCCCGCGCGCTTCGTGGCCTCCGGCGGCAAGCTCGCCTCCTCCGGGTACGCGGCCGAGGACCCCTACATGTTCGAGAACGAGATCGACGACTGGATGAAGCCCGTCAAGGGCCAGCTCGTCTACGAGGCCGGCTACCCGATCTATGGGCCCTCCCTCGTCGTCCGCCCCGAGGCGAAGGCCGAAC
Organism: Streptomyces sp. B5E4; assembly: GCF_039871555.1. Lineage (NCBI taxonomy): Bacteria > Bacillati > Actinomycetota > Actinomycetes > Kitasatosporales > Streptomycetaceae > Streptomyces > Streptomyces sp. B5E4. Next base: position 6,869 of record NZ_JBDPMI010000049.1, on the reverse strand, counting down.
TGGCTCCCTGCCTGGAGAAGCTGATCCCGGTCGTCCAGCAGTCGCAGGTCGACTACCTCCGCGACCCGGACGCGACCATCGCCACCATCGTCGACATCGCCGAGCAGTACAAGGGCGGCGACGTGCTCACCGAGGGTATCGCGAAGTACGGCATCGGCGAGATGAGGAAGCTCGGCATCGCCTCGGACGACGCGGAGGGCGAGGACGCCACCGTCGGGAACTTCGAGACCGCGCGGGTCCAGGAGATCATCGACATCGGCGAGCCGATCTTCGCCGAGCAGAAGAAACCCGTCAAAGACGGCCTGAAGCCGGCCGACGTCGTCACCAACGAGTTCCTCGACCCCGCCATCGGACACGGCGGATGACCGGCCGCGCGACCGCCGGGGCCGCGCACCGCGGGCCCCGGCGGCGCGGTGGAGTACGCTGCCCACCCGGCCCGTACCGCGGTGCGCGCCGGCACAGCCACGGTCGTACGCGGCCGACGCGGAGAGGAACATGAGCGACAACGGCATAGCCGACGGGCCCCACGGCACGTCGCCCCTGCCCGACCCCACGGCCCCCCACGCCTCCCGCACGTACGACTACCACCTCGGCGGCACTGACAACCTCGGCCCGGACCGTGCGCTGGTGGACGAGGTCGAGTCCACCTTCATGCCGGACGTGAAGATGCGCGTACGCGCCCAGCGGCTCTTCCTGGAACGGGCCGTGCGGTACCTGGTCGCGGAGGCGGGCATCCGCCAGATCCTCGACATCGGCTGCGGCCTGCCGCAGCGGCGCATGCCCAACGTCCACGAGATCGCGCACGGCATCGCCCCCGACACCCGGATCGTCTACGTCGACTACAACCCCGTCGCCGTGGCGCACATGCAGGCCCTGCACACCGACGGGATCCTGACCGTCGCCTTCGCGGGCGACGTCCGGCAGCCCGAGCTGATCCTCACCCACCCGGACACGCGCGCCGTGCTGGACCTCGACCGGCCCGTGGGCGTCCTGATGGTCGGGCTGCTGCACTTCCTGCCCGACGAGGACGACCCGGCGGACCTGGTGGCGCGGGTCCGCCGCGGAGTGGTCCCGGGCAGTTACCTCGCCGCGTCCCAGATATCCGCCGAACTCGACTCCCGGGTGAGCCGGCTCACCAAGGCGTGGGCGCGCGGGGCGACGCCGATGGTGGAGCGCAGCCGCGCCGACCTGGAGCGGATCATCGACGGGTGGGAGCCGGTCGACCCCGGCGTGGTGGTCGCGCACCGCTGGCGCCCCCGCCACCCGGACCGTACCGAGGGAAACGCCTACACCCTGGTGGCCGTCAAGCCATGAACGTGCGCCCGTTGCTACGGAGGCTGCCGGCCGTGCTGGTGGCCGGCGCCGCCGTGGGGGTGTGGTACCTGATCAGCATGGTGGTGCTGGCCGAGGACCGGCGCTTCCTCTTCCCGCCGCCGCACGACGTGGTGCGCGTGGGGTTCCTCGACGGCGACAACCGCGCCGAACTCCTCGACGCCCTGCTGCTGTCCGCGCAGGTCGCCTCGCTCGGGCTGCTCATCTCGGCGGCCGGGGCGATCGCCATGGCGGTCCTGATGAGCCAGGCCCGTTGGCTGGAACGTTCCCTCTTCCCTTACTTCGTCGTGCTCCAGGTGACGCCGATCCTCGCCCTGGTCCCGCTCTTCGGCTTCTGGTGGGGCTACGGGTTCTCCACCCGGGTGCTCGTCTGCGTCATCATCGCCTTCTTCCCCATCCTCACCAGCACGCTCTTCGGCATCCGCTCCGCCGACTCCTCGTACCACGACCTGTTCAGGCTCCAGAACGCCGGCCGGCTGACCCGGCTGTGGAAGCTCCAGTTGCCCGCCGCGCTACCGCACATCTTCACCGGGCTGCGCATCGCCGCCGGAATGTCCGTGGTCGGCGCCATCGTCGGCGACTTCTTCTTCCGCCAGGGGCAGCCGGGGATCGGGGTGCTCATCGACCTCTACCAGTCGCGGCTGCAGTCCGAGCAGTTGCTCGCGGCGGTGCTGGTCTCCTCGCTCTTCGGCGTGCTGGTCTTCTGGTTCTTCGGTTGGCTCGCCCGGATCGTCGTCGGTGGCTGGCACGAGTCCGTGGACGAGCCCGGCGCCAAGAGCTGATCTCCTCCGGTGCCCCGCCCCGTCCGGGCACCGGGTCCACGCGTCCGGATCCGGTAGGCGAAAACCGGACGAAGGTTCGGGAAAGCGGCCCCGGGCGGGTATGATTCCGCGCTGGCGACGGGATGTGAACGGACCGGCGGGGGAGGGGAGATGACGGGGCCAGTACCGGTGGCCGGCGGGCGGCGGCTGCCCGGCGGCGGCGCGGACCCCGGCCGGGGCGGGCCCACGATCCGGCGGATCGTCCTCGGCTCCCGGCTGCGCAGGCTGCGCGTCCGGCGCGGCGTCGGACTCGACGCGGCGGCGCAGGCCATCAGAGCCTCCGTGCCCAAAATGAGCCGGCTGGAGCGCGGCCAGGGCGGCTGCAAGGAACGCGACATAGCGGACCTGCTGACGCTCTACGGGGTCGCGGACCTCCGGGAGCGCGAGGCGTACCTCGCGCTGGCCCGCGGCGCCAACACCCCCGGCTGGTGGCAGCAGTACGGCGATCTGACGCCGCGCTGGCTGGAGACGTACCTCGGGCTCGAAGAGGGCGCGACGCTCATCCGCGGCTATCAGTCGCACCGGGTGCCGGATCTGCTGCAGACCCCCGCCTACGCGGCCGCGCTGGCGCGGCTGACGTACCCGGACGACAGCGCGAACGCCGTCGCCCGCCGCGTCGACCTGCTGGAGCGCCGGCAGCAGCTCCTCGCCAGGTCCGACGGGCCGCGCTGCTGGCAGCTCATCGACGAGGGTGCGCTGCGGCGCAGCGTGGGCGGCCCCGCGGTGATGCGCGAGCAGATACGTCATCTGATCCGGCTGCACAGCGCGGAGTTCCCGGAGATCGCGGTGCACGTCGTGCCGCTGCACACCTCGGCGGCGACGGCGCTGGCCGGCTCGGTGACGCTGCTGCGCTTCGCCGAGGCGGACCTGCCGGACATCGCGTACCTGGAACAGCTCACCGGCGCGCTCTACCTCGACGACCCCGACGACGTCGAGCGGCACCGGCTGGCCGTCGACCGGCTGGCCGCGCCGGCCACGGAGCTGACGAACACCGACGCCTTTTTGCGTCAGCTCCTGCACATCACCTGACGGCCCCGCCCGTATCCCCTCCGGGGCCCGCCGGATCCCGCGGTTCCGCGAGGGCTTCTCCCTGCTCCCGTACGGCACACCGGCCGGATTCGATCACCGTGCGCCACCGCCCTCCGAGCGCTCGGTGATAGCTGGATGAAATTTCATCTGTAAGTGCATCCGCAAGCACAGACGCAAGTACAGTACGCAAAAGATCAGTTGGAGGGAGCAGCCATGCAGGTCGACAACGGTGTGCCCGCGGGCCGGCTGGGAAACGTCGAGTGGCGCAAGAGCCACCACAGCAACCCCAACGGCGAGTGCGTGGAGCTGGCCGGGCTGTCCGGCGGGGAGGTCGCGGTCCGCAACTCGCGGGACCCGCAGGGCCCCGCGCTGGTCTACGGGCCCGCCGGGCTGGCCGCGTTCCTGAGGGCCGCCAAGGAAGGGGACTTCGACGACCTCGTCACCGGCCGCGGCACCACCCGCGCCTGACCCGGGCGCCACGCAGGTGCGCGGCTACGTCACGGATTCGCCCGCCAGCGCCGCGATGCGGGCCGCGCTGTCGCAGCCCGAGGCGCGCAGGTGCCCGCGCGCCACGGCGTACGCGCGGCCGAGGACGGCGCGCTCCTGCGCGGAGGCGCCGCGGCGCAGCGCGTTGAGGTGGAGGCGCTCGCCGTCGGCGATGTGCCCGGCGGCGACGGCGCCCAGCCGGTCCAGCGCCGCGTCGAACTCCGGCCCCGCGGGGTCGTCCAGGCGCAGCAGCGCCAGCAGGGCACGCGCGAGCGCCGCCGGCCCGTGGTCGGCGTCGTCGGGGCAGAGCGCATACGCCGCCGCGCCCGGCCCGGGGCGCGCGGCCGCCCGGCCGGCCTCCACATGCGCCACCAGCAGCGCCGCCAGCTCACGCAGCACCGCCCGCCGGTCCGCCTCCTCGCTGCGCAGCGCGCTCAGCAGGTGCTCCACCCTGCGGTGGTCGGCCAGCACCAGGTCGACCACGTCGGCCCCCGACGGCGGCGGGCTCTCCGCCGGCCGGGTCCAGCCGAACGTCAGCCCCACCGCATGCCGCCAGTTGGCGTACTCCGAAGCCCGGCGGCTCTCCGGCATCTGCGGCAGCCACTGCGCCGCCCGGTGCCAGTTGCGCCGCAGCCCCTCCAGGTCCGGCCAGTAGCCGACGGCCAGCCCCGCCGCGTACGCGGCGCCCAGCGAGACGGTCTCCGCCATCATGGGCCGTACGACGGGCACGTCGAGGACGTCGGCGACGAACTGCATCAGCAGGTTGTCCGCGGTCATGCCGCCGTCCACGCGCAGGCCGGAGAGCGCCAGACCGGAGTCGGCGTTCATCGCGTCCACCACCTCCCGCGTCTGCCAGCCCGTCGCCTCCAGGACCGCCCGCGCCAGATGCCCCCTGGTGATGTACGAGGTGAGTCCCGCGATCACGCCCCGCGCCTCGCTGTGCCAGTGCGGCGCGAACAGCCCCGAGAACGCCGGCACGATGTAGCAGCCGCCGTTGTCGTCGACGGTCTGCGCCAGCGTCTCGATCTCCGGCGCGCTGCCGATCAGCCGCAGCCCGTCCCGGAACCACTGCACCAGCGACCCCGTCACCGCGATCGAGCCCTCCAGCGCGTACACCGCCGGCTCGTCCCCGATCTTGAAGCCGACGGTCGTCAGCAGCCCGTGCCGGGAGGCCGCGGGGGTCTCGCCGGTGTTGAGCAGCAGGAAACTGCCCGTCCCGTACGTGCACTTGGCCTCGCCCGGGGCGAAGCAGGTCTGGCCGAAGAGCGCCGCCTGCTGGTCGCCGAGCGCCGCGGCGATACGGATGCCGGGGACGACGGTGGTGGTCGTGCCATAGGTCTGCGTGGAGGAGCGGATCTCCGGCAGCATCGCCTTCGGCACGCCGAAGAAGTCCAGCAGTTCGTCGTCCCATGACAGGGTGCGCAGATTCATCAGCATCGTGCGGCTGGCGTTGGTGACGTCGGTGATGTGCAGCCCGCCCGCGGGCCCGCCGGTCAGGTTCCAGATCAGCCAGCTCTCCATCGTGCCGAACAGCACGTCGCCGCGCTCCGCCCGCTCCCGCAGCCCGGGAGTGGACTCCAGCAGCCAGCGGACCCGCGGCGCGGAGAAGTACGTGGCCAGCGGCAGCCCGCACAGCGCGCGCACCCGGTCCGCCCGCGGGTCCCGGGCGAGCCGGTCGGTCATCTCGTCGGTACGGGTGTCCTGCCAGACGACGGCGCGGGCGGCCGGGCGGCCGGTGTGCCGGTCCCACAGCACCGTCGTCTCCCGCTGGTTGGCGATGCCGAGCGCGACGACCTGGCCGGCGTCGGCGCCCGCCTCCGCGAGGGTCTGCGGCACGATCCGGCGCAGGTTCCGCCAGATCTCCACGGCGTCGTGCTCGACCCAGCCGGGCCGCGGGAAGTACTGCTTGTGCTCGCGCTGCACCACGGAGACCAGCCGGCCCTGGGCGTCGAAGAGGATGCACCGGGTGGACGTCGTGCCCTGGTCCACCGACATCACGTACCGCTGCACCACGCCGCCCCCGTTCCGTACCGGCTGCCCCGTCTGGTCAGTCCGTTTCGTCTTCCCGGTCCCGCGCGGTGGTCACCGGCGGGACGCGCCCAGGTCCCGCGACACCGACCTGGCCGTGCCGAGCACCAGACCCACCAGGTCCTCGCGCAGCGTGCCGGAGCGCTCGCAGAGCCGCTCGGCCGGGCCGGAGATGCCGAGCGCGCCGACGACCAGACCGCCCGGGCCGCGCAGGGGCGCCGCGATCCCCGCCTCCTCCAGGCGCCGCTCGCCGTGCTCGCCGGCCCAGCCCGCCTCGCGTACCCGCCGCAGCTCCGCCTGGATCGCCGACGGCGTGGTCACGGTCCGGGGGGTGTACGTGGCCGGGGGCTCGCCGCCCAGCGCCGCCTGGGCGTTCACGTCGTACGCGAGCAGCACCTTGCCCAGCGCGGTCGCGTGCGCCGGCAGCGTCGCGGAGACGTCGAGGGTCTGCTGCGGGTCGCCGGGCCGGAAGACGTGGTGGACGACGAGGACCCGGCCGTCGGCCGGGACGCCGATGCGCACCGCCTCGCGGCTTCTGGCGGCCAGCCCGTCGGCCCAGTTGAGGGCGCGGGAGCGCAGCTCGTTGGCGTCGATGTGGCGGGAGCGGAGGTCGAGGAGCGCGTCGCCGATCCGGTACTTGCCGGTGTCGCGGTCCTGCTCGACGAACCCCACCTGCTGCAGCGTCCGCAGCAGCCCGTGCACCGTGCCCTTGGCCAGGCCGAGCGCCGCGGCCAGCTCGCTGACCCCGAGGCGGCCGGAACCGCGCGCCAGCACGTGCAGTATCGCCGCCGCGCGTTCAACCGATTGAACCGGACCTGGCACGCGCCGACCATAAGCCTCCGCGCCCCGCCGGTGAAAGCGGGGTGCAGCAGATTCGTTCGACAATGTCGGCAGGGCGTCGTTGACGGCGGGATTCCGTGCTGGTCATGTACTCACCACGGGCCGGGGTGCCGGCGCAGCGGCACGGTCCCGGCGACCGATGCGACGTTTCGGAGCAGGAGCAGACCGTGACCGACGATTACAGCGCCCCCTCCCCGCAGCGCCCCGGCCCGTTCATTGCGGCTATCGATCAGGGGACGACTTCGAGCCGGTGCATCGTGTTCGATACCGATGGCCGGATCGTGTCGGTGGATCAGAAGGAACACGAGCAGATCTTCCCCAGGCCCGGGTGGG
>NZ_JBDPMI010000048.1:0-32930 GCF_039871555.1 Streptomyces sp. B5E4 | reverse complement strand
GCTCCCTCACGGAGCCGGGGCCGCCGCCCGTAGCGCGTGCTACAGCAGTACGCCGCCGGAGACGTCGAGGTACGTGCCCGTGAGCACCTTGGCGTCGCCGGAGACCAGATAGGCCACCGTGTCCGCGACCTCGCCGACGTCCGTCATCCGGCCGAGCGGCGACATCGACGCCATGCCGGTCTTGGCGTCGTCGTTGTCGCGCAGCCAGGCCGCGTTCATGTCGGTGTCCAGGGCGCCGGGCGCGACCGCGTTGACGGTGATGCCCCGCCCGCCCACGGACTTCGACAGGAACTTGGTGAAGGCGTCGACCGCGCTCTTGGTCATCGTGTACGCCAACAGCGTCGGCATCAGCGCCGCGTGCGTGGCCACCGTGGAGACGTTGACGATGCGCCCGCCGTCCCGCAGGCGGGACAGCCCCAGCTTGGTGACGAAGAACGGCGCCTTGGTGTTCACCGCGAACAGCCGGTCGAAGTCGGCCTCCTCGGTCTCCTCGATGAGCGCCTGCAGGGCCACCCCCGCGTTGTTGACGAGGATGTCGAGCCCGTCCGCGTGCCGGTCGAACTCCGCCCACAGCGCCGCCGCGTCGCCCGGCACGCCCAGCTCCGCCCTGATCGCGAACGCCTCGCCGCCGGCCGCCTCGATCGCGGCGACGGTCTCTTTCGCCGCCGCCTCGTTGCTGCCGTAGTGCACGGCGACCCGCGCGCCGTCCCGCCCCAGCCGCTCCGCGATCGCCCTGCCGATCCCGCGGCTTGCGCCCGTGACCAGTGCCGTCTTGCCAGTGAGCGCGCCCATGGCTGCGCCCCCTTTCTGTAAAGGTCGCTACAGAAAAGACCGTATCATATTAGCTAGCGGGCGCTATAGAATTGTGTGCATGGCCACCAAGCAGCGCGGGCGCCCCCGCTCCTTCGACCGCGACGAAGCGCTGGAGAAGGCCCTGTACGCCTTCTGGCGGCACGGCTACGAGGCCACCTCCGTCGCCGACCTCACCCGCGTCCTCGGCATCGGCGCGCCCAGCCTGTACGCCGCCTTCGGCGACAAGAAGGCGCTCTTCGACGCCGCCGTCGAGGCGTACGTGACGAGCGACAACGGCACGTTCATCGACCGCGCGCTGGCCGAGGAACCCACCGCCGTCGCCGCCTTCGCGCGCATCCTGCGCGAGGCCGCCGTCGGCTACACCGCGCCGGACCGCCCGCGCGGCTGCATGGTGCTCAGCGTCGGCGTGAGCGCCACCACCCCCGAGGTGGTGACCAAGATGCGCGAGCTGCGCGCCCTGAACCTCGCGGTCATGACCGCGCGGGTCCAGGCCGACGTGACCGCCGGCGTGCTGCCGCCCGGGACCGACCCGGAGAAGCTCGCGAGCTACGCCGGGGCCGTCCTCCAGGGCATGTCCACGCAGGCCAGGGACGGTGCCGACCGGGAGCTGCTGCTGCGGGTGGCGGAGGTCGCCGCGGCGGGCTTCGCGGTGTCGGCGGAGGGTGGCCAAGTCGGTGCGTTCGGGGCGTAGACAGCCGGGAGTGGTCTAGTCCACAATGCTTGTCAGGCTTCCGCCCCTTCCGCACGACGGGGCGGAACGAGGCCCGGGACGTTCTCTGCCCTGACTGCGTCCAGGCCTCCTCACCGGCTGCGACGCCGCGGGGCCGCACACTCCGCGACGTGCGCACCGGTGCTTGGCTCCGGGCCGCGGTGCCGGACGGGTTGAGGGTCCCGGTCCAGGCGCCGCGGCCCGAAGTGCGTGCCGGCCGGCCCTCCCCGCACCGGTCGCGGACGAGCGGGTGTTCGCACCGCCGGTAGGCTCCAGGTGTGCCGTCCATGAACGAACTCGTCCGCCGGCACACGGCGCTGAGCGAGACCGACCTGGAGTGGCTGCACCTCCTCGTTTCGGAGTGGCAGCTGCTCGCCGACCTGTCCTTCGCCGACCTCGTGCTCTGGGTCCCGACCGTCGACGGCGCCCGCTACGTCTCCGTGGCGCAGATGCGTCCGAACACCGGCCCCACCTCGTACCAGGACGACATGGTCGGCCACACCGTCCCGCGCGGCCGGCGCCCCATGCTCGACGTGGCCCTCGACGAGGGCCGGATCGTGCGCGAGGGCGACCCGGAGTGGCGCGAGGAGGTGCCCGTACGGATCGAATCCATCCCCGTACGCCGGGAGGGCCGCATTCTCGGCGTCATCGCCCGCAACACCAACCTGCTGACCGTGCGCACGCCCAGCCGGCTGGAGCTGACGTATCTGCAGAGCGCCTCCGACCTCGCGCAGATGATCGCCGCAGGTGCGTTCCCCTACCCCGGGCAGCAGGGCGACACGGAGACCTCGCCGCGGGTCGGCGACGGGCTCATCCGGCTCGACGCCGAGGGCATCGTGCAGTACGCCTCGCCCAACGCGCTCTCCGCCTACCACCGGCTCGGCCAGGCCGCCGACCTCGTCGGCCGGCACCTCGGCCAGGCCACCTCGGAGCTGGCCGTCAGCAAGGAGCCGGTGGACGAGGCGCTGGTCAAGCTCGCCAGCGGGTGGGCGCCGCGGGAGGCGGAGGTGGAGGGCAACGGCGGCGTCATCCAGTTGCGCGCGATCCCGCTGAAGCCGCGCGGGACGCGCATCGGGTCGCTGGTGCTGCTGCGCGACGTCACCGAGATCCGGCGGCGCGAACGTGAGTTGATGACCAAGGACGCCACGATCCGCGAGATCCACCACCGGGTGAAGAACAACCTGCAGACCGTCGCCGCCCTGCTGCGGCTGCAGTCGCGCCGGCTGGCCGCCGAGGACCCCGACGGGCGGGCGCGGGCGGCGCTGGACGAGGCGGTGCGGCGGGTCGGCTCGATCGCCATCGTGCACGAGACGCTGTCGCAGAACCTCGACGAGACGGTGGAGTTCGACGAGATCGCCGACCGGGTGGTGGCGATGGTGGCGGAGATCAACCCCGGCCGGGTGACGGGACGCCGCACCGGCCGCTTCGGCGTGCTTCAGGCGGAGGTCGCCACGCCGCTGTCCATGGTGCTGACCGAGGTGCTGCAGAACGCCCTGGAGCACGGCTTCGGGCCGGGGGACTCGGGGAGCGTGGAGGTCACCGCGCTGCGCTCCGGCGGGCGGCAGGAGAGCCGGCTGCTGGTCACCGTGCAGGACGACGGGCGGGGGCTGCCGGAGGGGTTCGACCCGGCGACGTCCGGGAGCCTCGGGCTGCAGATCGTCCGCACCCTGGTCGAGGGAGAGTTGACGGGCACGTTTTCGATGGCGCCGGCGCCGGAGGGGGGCACGCGAGTGGTGTTCGATATTCCCCTGCAACCCGAAAAGCGCTGACGCGCCGGGGCGTTGCGCGTACGGAAGTGGACGGCGCGGGTTGACGACGCGGCGGAATCAGGCAGCAAAGAGCCCCGGGCCATCCGGCTCCGGGGCTTTGCGGCTGCTGCGCTGCGGCTCGGGAAGAGCGGCGCCGTGAGTCCCACGGCGCCTTCGCGCATCCGGGGGGTGTCGGGTCAGGCGCTGGCCCTGCGCGCCCGGTTGCGCGCGGCGCGGCGCTTCATCGCGCGGCGCTCGTCCTCGCTGAGGCCACCCCAGACACCGGAGTCCTGACCGGACTCCAGCGCCCACTGCAGGCACTGCTCCATCACGGGGCAGCGACGGCAGACGGCCTTGGCTTCCTCGATCTGCAGCAGAGCAGGACCGGTGTTGCCGATCGGGAAGAAGAGCTCGGGGTCTTCCTCGCGGCAAACGGCGCTGTGACGCCAGTCCATGACTGCTCCATCTCTTCGCGTTGCTGTCAGTTGCTTGTGAATGTGAACGCTTTCACGAACCCTCCGACAAGTGAAGGGGTCCGACCAGATCTCCGGTGTGACCTTCAACATGTGGAGGGGGCGAGTGCGCCGGGGGCAGGTCCCCTGAGGGGAGGCGCTCCGGCCGCCATGAAGAGGTTCGCAAACCTCAGCTTCGGATACAACCCCTTCCGGGAAGTTTCTTTGGATTCCTTGGTCTCAGTTGACAAAGGACCCCACTTCCAGGGGGTGAGGTGCAGCCTAAACGTTCGACTGGAAGGACTTTAGGGCCTTCCACTCACACAATCACACGCAGTGCGCGCCGTACGCCTGTGAAGGTCACGCTCGTACGCAGTCCGAGGTGGTCACCGTCCATCTGGAAGGGCAGTGGGGCCTGTGATTCCAAGGTGAAGTCGGTGAGATCGTGCAGGGACACCGCGTGCTTGCCGTGCGGCCCGCGCTCCGGCGACGAGGTGAGCAGCTGGGTGCCGTAGCGCAGCAGCGACGGGGTGGAGAGCCGGGCGAGTCCGAGCACGTCGAGGGCGGTGTCGAAGGACGCGCCGGGGGTCGCGTAGAGGGGGCGGTTGCCCAGGTAGCTCCACGGCGAGGTGTTGCAGACGAGCGAGAGCACCAGTCCCTCCACGGGGTCCTCGGCCGGTCGCCGCAGCGTGATCGCGCCGTGCCGGCGGTCGCCCTCGCCGAGCCACTGGCGCAGCAACTGCCGTACGTAGAGCGGGTGTGTGGACTTCTTGCCCCGCTCGCGCTTCTGCTCGACCCGGCCGACGACGCCCGCGTCGAATCCCATGCCCGCGCAGAAAGTGAACCAGCGCGCCGGCGCGCCCTCGTCGTCGGTGTCCGGCGTGCCGGAGGCGAGCCCGAGGCCCACGGTGCGCTCGCTGCCGGAGTGCATGGCGTCGAGCAGCGCGCCGGTGGCTTCGACCGCGTCGTTGGGCAGACCGAGGGCGCGGGCGAAGACGTTCGTGGAACCGCCGGGCACGACGGCGAGACGGGGCAGGTCCTCCGGCGCGGGGCCGCGGTGCAGGAGGCCGTTGACGACCTCGTTGACCGTGCCGTCGCCGCCGAGGGCGACGACGACGTCGACCTCGCCGCTGTCCGCCGCGTGCCGCGCGACGTCGCGGGCGTGGCCCCGGTACTCGGTGGTGACCGTCTCCAGCTTCAGGTCGCTGGCGAGTGCGTGGATCAGCACGTCGCGGGTCCGGGGACTGGTGTCGGTGGCGGCGGGATTCACCACGAGGAGCGCACGCATGGCATGCAGGTTACCTACCGAAAAGTAGAGGGGCCCAGCCCCGGCGTAGCGGGCGCCGGGGCCCCAGTAGGCTGGAGAGCATGAGCGGAACGCAGGGCCGGGGCGGGCGGAAGCAGGCGGCCCGGCCCGAGCGGGAGAAGACGGCCGGGACCGGGCGGAAGCCGGCGGCCGCGAAGAACGCCGGAGCCGGCAAGACGGCGGAGAACACCGCGGAAGGCAACGGCGCCGAGGCCGGCAAGGCCGTCGCGGAGAAGGGGCCCCGGCCGCCGCGGGTGACCGTCGCCGCCGTACTGACAGCGGTCGAAGGGCTGATCATCGCCGCCCTCGGGGGCTACGAGCTCGTGCTCGGGATCGTCGGCGAACCGGACAGCACCCGCCAGGCCGTCTTCGGCGGGCTCACCGTGCTGGCGCTCGCCGTGCTGCCGCTGGCCGCCGGGCACGGACTGTGGCGGCAGCGCCGCTGGAGCCGCGGGCCGTCCTTGATCACGCAGATCCTGGCGCTGCCGGTGGCCATCGCCATGGCGTCGGTGGGCGGCGTGATGCTGCCGCTGGGGCTCGCGCTGGGTGCGGTCGCGGCGGCGGCGCTGGTGTGCGTGGTCAGCCCGAGCACGGCGGAGGCGCTGGGCGTGGGTCCGGGCCGGACGGCGTAGTACCGCGGCGCGGGCCGGGGGAGCGGGCGTGAATCCGCGTACGCCCGCCACGCGGCCCGCACGGCACGAGATCGGCTTGGCCCCGCCGGGGACGCTCCCGGCGCCGGAGGCCGGCGCACGGCGCCTCGCGGGTCACGGCGGGGCGCACGCGCCCCGCCGCTCACTCCTCGACGAGCAGCCGCTCGCGCAACTGCGCCAGCGTGCGTGCCAGTAGCCGGGAGACGTGCATCTGCGAGATGCCGACCTCCTGGGCGATCTGGGACTGGGTCATGTTCCCGAAGAAGCGGAGCAGCAGGATCTTCTTCTCCCGCGGCGGCAGCTCCTCCAGCAGTGGCTTGAGCGATTCGCGGTACTCGACGCCCTCCAGGGCGTCGTCCTCCGCACCGAGGGTGTCGGCGACGGCCGGGGACTCGTCGTCGGTGTCGGGGACGTCGAGGGAGAGCGTGGAGTAGGCGTTCGCCGACTCCAGGCCCTCCAGGACCTCTTCCTCGGAGATGTTGAGCTTCTGCGCCAGCTCGTGCACCGTCGGGGCCCGGCCGTGCAACTGGGAGAGCTCGGCGGTGGCCGAGGTCAGTGACAGCCGCAGCTCCTGCAGCCGCCGCGGCACCCGCACCGCCCAGCCCTTGTCACGGAAGTGGCGCTTGATCTCGCCGACGACCGTGGGGGTCGCGTACGTCGAGAACTCCACGCCGCGGTCGGGGTCGAAGCGGTCCACGGATTTGATCAGGCCGATGGTGGCGACCTGCGTGAGGTCGTCCAGCGGCTCGCCGCGGTTGCGGAAGCGCCGGGCCAGATGCTCCACGAGCGGCAGGTGCATCTGCACGAGGGCGTTGCGCAGCTCGGCGTGCTCGGAGGAGTCCGCGGGGAGCTTGCGCAGCTCGTAGAACATCGCCCGCGCGCCGCTGCGGTCCTGCGGTTCCCGCCTGTCGTGCTGCTGCAGTCCGTCCATGTGGTCCGCCCGCTCTCGCTCCGCCGCGGCCAGCCGGCCCTCGTCTCGCATCGGAACGCCCCTGACGTACGTCACGTCGGCCCCGGCGCCGCGCCGCGCTCCTTGAGCAGGCTGATCGTGACCGTGCGGTCCTCGCCCACGGTCGCGTCCACCCTGCCGGCGAGCGCGGACAGCACGGTCCACGCGAAGGTGTCGCGCTCGGGCGCCCGGCCGTCTGTGGTCGGTGCCGACACCGTCACCAGAAGCGCGTCGTCCCCGAGCTGGAAGACGCAGGTGAGTACGGAGCCGGGAACGGCTTGCTGGAGGAGGATGGCGCAGGCCTCGTCGACCGCGATGCGCAGATCCTCGATCTCGTCGAGCGTGAAGTCCAGGCGGGCAGCGAGCCCTGCCGTGGCGGTGCGGAGCACCGATAGGTACGCCCCCGCAGCCGGCAGCCGGACTTCGACGAAGTCCTTCGGACTGGGCTCGCCTTCGAACTGGGACACCCTCACCTCCAAGGTGCGTGGCGACTCTCTGCCATGGGAACGCCGGCCTGCCCCCCGTCACTGGGAGTAACGGACCGGCGTGGCAAATCGTTCGCCTGCGACGCTACCGCGTGCGATGAGCTGCTGTCTCCTGGTCCGGAGAAGGCCACCCCATCCCGCGGCTGTCACTAATAGTAAACCCTGATTACGCTCCGTGGCTAGGGCTTTTCTCGTCCCAATTCCCGTGCGGTCACTCCGGGTTGCCATTATGGCAGGGCCCGCCGACAACCGCCGACCGGCTTCCCTCGTCCGGGCGACACCCGCGTCAGCCGGTGACGACCGCCGCGACCGCCGAGCCCCGCGGGAACGCCCCGTCGGCGGCGAGGGCGACGACGCCGTAGAGCATCTTGGCGACGTACACCGGTTCGGGTGCGAGGCCGTGGCGGGCGGCGAAGTCGGCGGCGAAGGCGTCGAGTTCGGGGGTGCGGCGGGCGAAGCCGCCGAAGTGGAAGCCGTCCGCGAGGCGCCAGTCGCCCCGCCGCCCGCCGAACGCCGCGGTCTGCAGCCGCTCGACGTCGGCGCCGAGGAAGCCGCCCTTGAGGACCGGTATGCCGATCGCCCGCGCGCCCGCGGGCAGCCCGGCGGCCAGACCCGCGAGCGTGCCGCCCGTACCGCAGGCGATGACGGCCGTCTGCGCCACGCCCGCGAGTTCGCGGCCGAGGCCGGCGCAGCCGCGTACCGCCGCGGCGTTGCTGCCGCCCTCGGGGATGAGCTGGAAGTCGCCGAAGTCCGCGCGCAGTTCGGCGTGGAAGGCGGGGTCCGTACGCCGCCGGTAGGCCGCGCGCGGCACGAAGTGCAGCCGCATGCCGTCCGCCGCGGCGCGCGCGAGGGAGGCGTTGAGCGGGCGGTCCGCCAGTTCGGCGCCGCGGACCACGCCGATCGTGCGGATGCCGAGCAGCCGGCCCGCGGCTGCGGTGGCCCGCAGGTGGTTGGAGTACGCGCCGCCGAACGTCAGCAGCGGGCGGTCGTCCCCGCCGGGGGTGCCGCCCGTTGAGCCGCCTGCGCGCCGCTCCAGGTTCGGTATCAGCTTGCGCCACTTGTTGCCCGGCAGCTCCGGGTGGATCAGGTCGTCCCGCTTGAGCAGCAGCCGGACGCCGCGGGCGGCGAGGCGGTCGTCGGCGATCTCCTCCAGCGGCGAGGGCAGCCGGGGCCGGAGCGCGGCGAGCCGCCCGCCGGAGGGTGGGCCGGCGGGCGGCTGGTCGTCGGGCCGCGGGGGTGCGGGCCGGGTGGGCTCTGGCGCGTACACGGGACGCTGCTCGGTGGCCGGTCGGGGCCGGTGCCGGGCGCCGGGCCCGGACCGCCGCGGGCGTCGCCGCGGGCCCGCCCGGCTCAGCCGCGGGTGAGGAATCCGTCGCCGTGCTGGGCGATGTGCGCGTGGACGGCCTGCAGGGCGTCCTGTACCTCCTGCGGCGAACCGCTGCCCCGCTGCTCGTTGAAGTAGGCCGTGCCGAGGCGGCGCAGGAGGGCCTGGCCCTCGCGCTGCGCCTGCACCTCCCCGACCTTCTCCTTGCCCTGGTTCAGCGCGGTCTCCGCCTTCTCCTTCGCGCGGTCGAGAAAGCCTGCCATGGGAGTCTCCTGACGTATTGCCTGACGGTTGGGGTGGATTCTGCCGCTATTACCGCTATGGGCCCAAGTATCCCGCGCGTTTCTCTCCGGATCAACGGCTGCCGGGGCCCGTCGGTTCCTGGGCGGCTTCCCCGGCGACCTGGTGCGCAAGCGTCAGCAGAGCGGGAACCGCGGGGTGGCCCGGCGGGTCCCGCCAGGCCAGCACCACCGGGACGGCGGGCGCACCGGTCAGCGGGACGTAGGCAACCGAGTGAGGGCGGTGCGCCTGCGCGGTGGCCGTGGTGGTGACGCCGACGGCGCGGCCCGCGGCGATGGCGGCGAGCCAGTCGTCGGTGTTGGCGACCTCGACGGTACGGCGCGGGCGGTGCCCCTTCGGCCACAGCGCGGGGGTGGTGATCCCGGACACGGTGTTGACGGCCAGCGGCAGGTGGGCGAGGTCGGCGAGGGTGAGCGGGCCGCGGCCGGGGGCGGCGAGCGGGCTGTCCGCGGGCACGGCGGCGACGCGGGGCTCGGTGCGCAGCAGTTCGGTACGGGCCGCGCAGTCGGCGGTGGGCGCGCGCAGCACGGCGACGTCGACGCGGCCGCGGGTCAGGCCCGCGCAGCGGTCGTCGATGCGCAGCAACTCCAGCGGGATGTCGGCGTGCTCCTCGTCCCAGCGGCGCAGCAGGACGGCGGTGTCGTCGCCGAGGGCGGCCCAGGAGTGGCCGAGGCGCAGGGGGCGTACGACGAGTCCCGCGGGGTCCAGGGCGGCGTCCGCGGCGGCGACGGCGGCACGGGCGCGGTCGAGGAAGGCGTGGCCCTCGCGGGTCAGCTCCAGGTGGTGGGTGGAGCGGTCGACGAGGAGCACGCCCATGTGGTCTTCGAGGGTGCGCAGGGTGCGGGAAACGGTGGGCTGGCCGGTGCCGAGCCGGGCGGCGGCGCGGGTGATGCTGCCCTCCTCGGCGATGGCGAGGAAGGCGCGCAGGTGCCGCAGTTCCACCGTCATGCTGCGAAAGCATAAGCGCAGCCGGTTATGCATTTCACGTAAGGAGCGCGCGCTCGTAGCGTGGGGGCGTGACCTCCCAGAGTCCCGGTCCCGCCGCTTCCGCCGCCGCTGCCGCTGGCACCCCGGGGCCCGTATCCGACGGGGCGCCCGCCGCGGGGGTACGCGCCGGGCGGCGGCTCGGCGGCGGTGCCCGCGGGCGGCTGGGCGGCGTCGCGCTGGTGGTGACCGGCGCGCTGTCCACGCAGTTCGGCGCCGCCGTCGCCGCACTGCTCTTCCCGCGGGCGGGCGCGCTGGGCGTGGTGACGCTGCGGCTGACGCTCGCCGCCGCCCTGCTGATGCTGATCTTCCGGCCCCGGGTGCGGGGCCACTCGCGCGGCGACTGGGCGGTCCTGTGCGGCTTCGGTGTCGCGCTCGGCGGCATGAACGTGGCCATCTACCAGGCCATCGACCGGATCCCGCTGGGCGCCGCGGTCACCCTGGAGGTGCTCGGGCCGCTGACCCTGTCCGTGCTCGCCGGCCGGCGGGCGGCCAGCCTGGTGTGGGCGGCGCTGGCGCTGGGCGGGGTGGTGCTGCTGAGCGGCGGCGGGTTCGGCGGTCTGGACGCGGTGGGCGTCGCGTTCGCGCTCGGCGCGGGCTGCATGTGGGCGACGTACATCGTGATGAGCGCGCGGGCCGGGGTGCGCTTCCCGCGGGCGGACGGGCTGGCGATCGCGATGTCGGTGGCCGCGGTGATCAGCGTGCCGGTCGGGGTGGCGAGCGCGGGGAGCCGGCTGGTGGACCCGGCGACGCTGGGGCTGGGCCTGGCGGTGGCGGTGATGTCCTCGGGGCTGCCGTACGCGCTGGACCAGTTCGCCCTGCGCCGGCTCCCCCCGGCGACGTTCGCACTGATGATGAGCCTGGCGCCGGCGGTCGCGGCGCTCGCCGGGTACCTGGTGCTGGACCAGGGGCTCACGGCGGTGCAGTGCGCGGCGATCGGCATGGTGATCGCGGCGAGCGTCGGCGCGGTACGGACCCCGCCGCGGCCCGCGACGCGGCCGGCGGACGGCTAGCGGACCGGGTGCGGCCCCCGCCGCCGGTGCGGCGGGCGGCCGGGCCGCCGGCGGATCACGGGTGGCATGCTCGTACACCTGCACGACGAAAGGGAACGCGCATGACCTCGCCCGGCACCGTCCTCGACGCCCGTGCGCTGGGCCGTGCCCTGCTGCACCGGCAGTGGCTCGTCGAGCGGCACGAGGCGCCGCCGCTGGACGCCGTCGAGCACCTCGTGGCGCTCCAGGCGCAGTCCGGCGACGCCCCGTACTACCAGCTCTGGAGCCGGCTCGCGGGCTTCACCACCCGCGACCTGTCGGCGCTGCTGACGGGCCGCGAGGCGGTGCGGGTCGTCATGATGCGCGGCACGATCCACCTCGTCAGCGCCCGCGACGCGCTGCGGCTGCGGGCCGTGGTGCAGCCGTACCTCGACAGGACGCTGCCCGCCACCGCCGCGGGCCGCAAGGTCCCCGGCCTCGACCCGGCCGAGCTGGCCGACGCGGCCCGCACGGCGCTGGCAGACGGGCCCCTGCACAACGACGACCTCGGCGCCCGGCTCGCCGCCCGCCGGCCCGATGCGGAGCCGAACGACCTGGCGTACCTGGCCCGTTCGCTGCTGCCGCTGGTGCAGGTGCCGCCGCGCGGGGTCTGGGGCGAAAGCGGCGGTCTCGTCTACGCGCACGCCGACCAGTGGCTCGGCGCCCCCTCCGCCACCGACACCGCCGCCGACGAGACGGTGCTGCGCTACCTCGCCGCGTACGGGCCCGCGTCGGTCGCCGACGCGCAGAAGTGGCTGTCGCTGACCCGGCTCAAGGCGGTCTTCGACCGGCTGCGGCCGCAGTTGGTGACGTACCGGGACACGACGGGGCGGGAGCTGTTCGACCTGGCCGGCACCGAACTGCCCGACCCCGCCGCCCCGGTGCCGCCCCTGCTCCTCGGCCCCTTCGACAACGTGCTGCTCGCGCACGCGGACCGCACGCGGATCATCGACAAGGCCGACGAGCGGCGGGTGTTCACGGTGAACGGCATCGTCCGCGGCACCCTGCTGCTCGACGGCCGCGTCGCGGGCGTCTGGCAGCCGGAGCTGAAGCGGACCTCGGCCGCGGTCGAACTCCGGCCGTTCACGGCCCTGTCCGGCCCCGACAAGGACCGGCTGGCGGCGGTGGCCGCGGACCTGCTGGCCTTCGCCGCCCCGGAGGCGGAGAAGACGGAGGTCAGGTTCGCGTCCCCCGGCTAGGCCGGCCGGGCGCGCTCGGCACCGTCCCGCCTCAGGCGGTCAGGAACTCCTCGCGTACGACCCCGCCCGCCGTCGCGCACCACGTGGCGACGTCCATCGCGCCCGTCGTGGGCAGCCCGTGCAGCTCCTGCATCTCGGCCACCGCCGCCCTCGTCCGCCCGTCGTACCGGCCGGTCGCCGTCGCCAGGTGCAGCTTGCGCACCAGCATCTGCTGTACCGCGAGCACCGCCTCCCCGCTGTGGCCCGTGCTCACCGGCACCGTCAGGGCCTCCCACGTGGCGTTGTCCAGCGTGCCGTCGTCCGCCACCGGCAGCCCCATCGTGCGCTGGAAGGTGTGCACCGCCTCCAGCGTCACCGGCCCGTACGCGCCGTCCGCCTTCAGCTCGTACCCGTACGCGCGCAGCAGCCGCTGCGCCATCTCGACCGTGCCGCCCTTGCTGGACGAGTACGTGTCGGGCCAGGTGCGCGCCGGGATCTCGTCCGGGCCCTGGCCGAGCACCTGCGCCACCTGCCGGCGCAGGGAGGGGAACTCGCGGTAGAACAGCGCCCCCGGGCACTGCGTGTCGTTGAAGTCCCAGTGGCCGAAGATGCGGTCCGCGCCGAAGCCGTACTGCGTGCCGATCGTCACGCACAGCCGCTGCAGCGAGAACAGCAGCGCGGGGGGCGGGGTGTCGTTGACGTAGTGGCCGTCGTTCTCGATGCCTATGCCGCGCCTGTTCTCGCCGACCGCGTGCGCGCTGACGACCTGGTAGCCGCCGTCGTCCAGCGCCTCCACGCTGCCGTGCCGGCCCTCCAGGACGTAGCCGCCGCGGCTGATCGTGAAGTGCTGGCCGCTGTCGATCCAGCCGTTGTCGTCCATGTGCAGATCCTGGATCTTGCGCGCCATGAAGACCGCGGCCTCGTGCGAGTAGTCCGTGGTGTTCGGGAAGGCGGTGTGGTGGACGACGATCTTCGTGGTCGTGCCGGACGAGACGGAGACGGTGCCGCCGGGCGGCCGGGCGCCCCAGTCCCCGGTGCCGATCACGTACGACGGGTCGTCCGCGGTCCGGCGCAGGGAGTCGCCGCCGTCGGCCGCGGCGCTGCCGCCGAGCAGCAGCGCGCCGCCCCCGCCGGCGGCGAGCGCGGCGCCGGCGCCGGCCTTCAGCGCGGTTCGCCGGGAGACATACACGGGCCCAGATCGCATGGCGTTCCTCTCACGGTGCGGGTGGTGGGGGTCCGGCACGCTGCTCCGTGTACGTATGTGCAACGGACACCCTGTTTATCCGACCGCGTGTGCCAATGTCCAGACCACTTGGGACAGTTGCCCCCGGAACCGGCCCCGCCGCTCCGCCCGCTCAGCCGCCCGGCTGCCAGGGCGGCGTCTGCCCCCACTCCCACTTCGGCATCGGGCCCGCCGTCGGCGGCGGGTCGTCGGCGGAGTAGACGAGCGCCATCCGCGTGCCCCACTCGACGTAGTACGAGAACACCGCCCGGAACTCCGGGTCCGTGGGCAGCCCCGCCTCGTCCGCGCTGTCCATCAGCAGCGACACCCAGCGCCTGCGCTGCTCCTCCGTGATGTGCCGGCCGAGGTGCATGCGCGCCATGTGGTCGTGGCCGCCGTGCTCCGCGCTGTAGCGCTCCGGGCCGCCGAAGACCTCGGCGAGGAACATCGCCACGTGCTGCGGGTGTTCGTCGTCCATCCCCGCGAACACCGGTGCCAGGACCGGGTCCTTGCGCACGTGCCCGTAGAAGGTCGCGGTCAGCCGCCGGAACGCCTCGTCGCCGCCGGCCCACTCGTAGATGCTCGGGGTGTCCTCGCTCATGTCCGGTCCTCGGCGTCCGGGGCGTCCCCGCCTGCCGGTGCCGCATCCGCGGGCGCCGGGCCGGCCGGCCGGTCCGGGCCCTGGGCCCGTACGTGCTGTACGTGCTCCAGCGAGTCCCGCAGCTCGTGCAGCCAGTCGTCCGCGTGGCTCTCCACCAGCCGTACGCACCACCCCAGCGCCTCGCTCCGGCTGCGCGCCACGCCCGCCGCGATGAGGGTGTCGAGCACCTGCCGCTGCGGCTGCCGCAGCCGGGTCATCACGGGTGCGGAGACGTTCGTGAAGATCTCCCGCCGGCCGCCGCACTCGGCGCCCCAGGAGACCTTCTTGCGGTAGCGCCGCTCCGCCGCCCGCGCGACGGCCATGCGCTCCTTGCGCGTGCGCTCGCGGAACTCGGCGATGCGGCCGTCCAGGGCCGCGTCGCGCTCGGCGCCGGTCGCGTCCTTCGCGAGCCCCGCGGGCTCGGGGACCGTGCCGACGACGCATATCTCCTCGCGGTCGACGGTGACCTCGACCGGTGAGGCGTAGAGGCCCTCGGGCAGCCGCCCGGTGAGCCATCCTCGTATCTCGTCTGTGACCTCGGAAGTAATCATGTAATCGAGATTACGCCTCCTGCTTGCCGGAGAGAACGGGCGGCCCGGCGAAATTCCCGTAAGAATCTTTGGCGGAGCATGTCGAGAACGGCCCGCCGGCCCCGACGTCTCCTGTGAGAGGCGCCCGCACCGGGGGCCGGGAACACGGGAAGTGAGAACCATGAAGTACCTGGTGATGATCTACGGTTCGCAGGCCGACTACGACGCCATGAACGGCACCGGCTCCGAGGGCCACCCCGCCTGGACCGAGAAGGATCTGCAGGCGATGTTCCAGCACATGGAGTCGATCAACAACGACCTCGCCGAGACCGGGGAGGTCGTCGAGGGCAACGGGCTGTCGGCGCCCAGGCAGGCCATCGTCGTCACCGACGGCCCGGGTGGCGCGCCCGTGGTCTCCGACGGCCCGTTCGGCGAGACCAAGGAGGTCCTCGCGGGCTACTGGGTGCTGGACTGCGCCAGCGACGAGCGGGTCACCGAGATCGCCAAGCGCGTCCACCAGTGCCCCGCCCCGGCCGGCTCGCCGGCCTCCGACGTGGTGATCCGCCCCATCCTGGAAGCGGCACCGGGCAAGTGAGCGCCCCTGTCGAGGACCTGCTGCGCCGCCACGCGCCGCAGGTCCTCGGCGCCCTCGTACGCCGCTACGGCCACTTCGACGCCGCCGAGGACGCCGTGCAGGAGGCCCTGCTGGCCGCTTCCGGCCAGTGGCCGGCGCAGGGGGTGCCGGACAACCCGCGCGGCTGGCTGATCCGCGTCGCCTCCCGCCGGCTGACGGACGAACTGCGCAGCGAGGAGGCCCGGCGCCGCCGCGAGGAGTCCGCCGCCGCGCTGACGCCCCGCGACGACTTCCGCGCGCCGCCGCCGGGGGAGGCACGCCACCCCTCCGACGACGACACGCTCACCCTGTTGTTCCTCTGCTGCCACCCCGTGCTCACCCCGCCGTCCCGCATCGCGCTGACGCTGCGCGCGGTCGGCGGTCTGACCACCGCCGAGATCGCCCGCGCCTTTCTGGTGCCCGAGGCGACGATGGCGCAGCGGATCAGCCGGGCGAAGAAGAGCCTGAAGGACGCGGGCGCCCGCTTCCGCCGGCCGGAGCCCGCGGAGCTGCCGGAGCGCTTCACCGCCGTGCTGCACGTGCTGTACCTGATCTTCAACGAGGGCTACACCGCCACCTCCGGTGCCGCCCTGCGCCGCGCCGACCTGGCCGCCGAGGCGATCCGCCTCGCCCGCGCCGTGCACACGCTCGCGCCGGACGGCGGCGAGGCGGCCGGGCTGCTGTCCCTGATGCTGCTCACCGACGCCCGCCGCGACGCCCGCACCGGGCCCGGCGGTGTCCTGGTGCCGCTCGACGAGCAGGACCGCGGGCGCTGGGACCGCGCGCAGATCGAGGAGGGCGTCGCCCTCGTCAGCCGCGCGCTGACGACCACCGCTCTCGGCCCGTACCAGGTGCAGGCCGCCATCGCCGCCGTGCACGACGAGGCGGAGAGCGCCGAGGACACCGACTGGCGCCAGATCCTCGGGCTGTACGACCTGCTGGAGCGGCTCGCGCCGAGCCCCGTGGTCAGCCTGAACCGGGCGGTCGCCGTGGCGATGGCCGACGGCCCGCGCGACGGGCTCGACCTGCTGGCCAAGCTCGCCGACGACCCGCGGCTCGCGGAGCACCACCGACTCGACGCCGTACGGGCCCACTTGCTGGAACTCGCGGGGGAGACGGGGGCGGCGCGGGAGGCGTACGGGCGCGCGGCGGAGCGCACGCTGAGCATGCCCGAGCAGCGTTACCTCCAATTGCGCGCCGCCCGGCTGCACTGACGGCGGCTGCGGTTACGGGGGCTGCGGTGAGGGGAGTCCGCGCCATCGGAGGCCGCGCCGCCGGGCGGCGGACGGTCAGCGGGCGCCGAACCGGGTCAGGGCTCGCGAGGGCCCGCCGCGCCGACTCGGCCAGCGGGTGCGCGGGGCCGTAGACCCGCTCCAGCTCGGGCAGCAGCGCGGACAGTTCGCCGCCGGCCGCCGTGTGGTCGCCGAGCGCGAGCAGGAGCTGGGCCGTGCGGTGCCGCAGACCGAGGGCGTCGGCCGGGTCGAGGCCGGCGTACGGGTTCGTGAAGTACGGCAGCAGCGCGCGGTACTCGGCGAGCGCCGCGGCGGCCGCGCCGATCTGCTCCAGGCACCGGGCGGCCTCGTAGCGGTGGCGGAGCGCCTGCGGGTCGGCCTGGCCGGCCTCCGCGGCGCGCTCGTCCGCGAGCCGGCGCAGCTCCGGCAGCGCGCGCCGGTACTGGCCGTCGTCCATGAGCGAGGCCGCGTAGTGCTTGCGGATCATGCGGACCACGGTGGAGCCCTCGCCGTGGCGGGCGCTCGCCTCGGGCAGGATGCCGCCGAGGATGTCGACGGCCTGGGTGATCCGGCCCGCGTCGAGAAGCTGCTTGACCTCGTCCATGGCGGCGGCGAGGTCGGTGCCCGCCCGCGCGGTCGGCGCACCCGCGGGCGGTGCGGGGGACGGACCGGCGGGCGCGGGAGTCGCCGCGCTCCCGGGTGCGCCGAGCGCCTCCTGCGCGCCGGCCGGGCCCGGTGCGCGGGCTCCGGCGGGCGCCGCGGCCCGGTCCGGCCAGGGGGCGTGCGGGCGGCGGAAGGGCCGGGTCGGGTCGAGCATGCCCGCGGGGCGGGCGCCGTCGGGCGCGGGTCGAGGTCCCGGCCGGCCACAAGCCCTACGAGGTGACGGTCACGCTGGAGAACGTCGGCGACGCGAAGTCCGACGCGACGCCGACCCTCCTCATGGCCCGCGCGGGTGAGGAGGGCAACGAGGCCGAGGAGATCTTCGACGGACAGGTCGGCGGCGGCTTCGCCGGCAACGTCCTGCCCGGCAAGAAGGCCACGCAGAAGTTCGCCTTCTTCGTCCCCGAGGGCGCGAAGAACCTCGATGTCGAGGTCGTCGTGGGTGACTTCGAGAAGGAGCCCGCCACCTGGAGCCTCCCGCTCTGAGGGCCGTCTCCCGGCGCGCCCGCCCCGTGCGGGGGCGCCGGTGAGACCCCTCGGCCACGGTCACCGCCAGACGGTACATTGCGCTCATGTCGATACCGCCGGGCCCGCCGCCGAATCCGTACCAGCAGAACAACCCCAATCCCTATGCACAACAGCAGCCCCAGGGCTCGGTGCCGCAGCAGTACCCCTACGCACAGCCGACGATGCCCGCCGGCGTCCCGATCACGAGCCAGCCCGCCGGCGGCCCGCCGGGCCAGCCGCCCGGTCAGCCCCCGGGTGCGCCGCCCTTCGGCGCCGTGGAGAAGAAGGGCGTGCCGGCGTGGCTCTGGGGCCTCGGGGGCGTCGTGGTCGCGTCCGCGGTGTGGGCGGGCGCGCTCTTCGCGACCGGCGGGTTCGATTCGTCCGAGGACCCCGAGCCGGTCCTCGGCTACCGCTTCGAGAAGGACCTCTGCGACAGCACAGAACTGAAGGCGTTCGACGAGCGCTACGACGTCGCGGACACCGCCTCCGACGCCACCGGCTGGGGCTCCGAGCAGGAAGCGCTGTCCCAGAGCTTCTGCAGCTGGAGCCTGACGGACCGTGAGGCGGATGCGGACGACTACGCCAGCTCCTACGTCTCCGTCACCGCCGTCTGGCACGGGGCGTCGGACCCGACCGGCGAGTTCGGCGCGACGTACAAAGGCTACGAGGAACGCTCGGATGCGGACTACAAGTACGAGACGGTGCCGGTCAAGGGCTTCGGCGAAGAGGCGTACCTCGTCCGGGAGAACGGCGAGGGCGACAGCACCAGCCGCTCCATGAGCCTCGCCGTGCGCGACGGCTGGTTCACCTACCAGATGGACTGGAGCTATTACGGAGGCACGGATTCCGCCGACCCGCCGTCCCCCGGCGAGGTGGAGCAGATGCTGAAGGACGAGACGAAGACGGCGCTCGCCGACCTCAAGAAGTAGTCATGAGAACGTGCGTGCACCGGCAAGAAGTTGTCGGCGCGCGGAACGTGGCAGAGAACTGCCAGGGCGGCGGAGACGATCCGCGCCCGGGCGGTGAGGAGACCGGAACGCGCCCGTACCGTCCGTGACGGTACGGGCGCGCGGGTGTCCGTAGCCCGGGACGGGCTCAGCCCTGCTTGGTCTCCCAGAAGATCTTGTCGACCTGGGCGATGTAGTCCAGCGCCTTCTGGCCCGTGGCCGGGTCGGTGGAACCCTTGGCGGCGCTGAGGGCCTTGAGCGTGTCGTTGACGAGTTGGTGCAGCTCAGGGT
The DNA here is from genome assembly GCF_039871555.1 of Streptomyces sp. B5E4. Lineage (NCBI taxonomy): Bacteria > Bacillati > Actinomycetota > Actinomycetes > Kitasatosporales > Streptomycetaceae > Streptomyces > Streptomyces sp. B5E4. The sequence continues at coordinate 14,359 of NZ_JBDPMI010000048.1, read as the reverse complement.
ACTTCTCGAAGTGCGGGGGCTTGAAGTAGTCGCTCCACAGCACCGAAACGTGGTGCTTGGCAAGCTCCGCGCGCTGCTCCTTGATGGTGGTGGCCCGCGCCTGGAAGTGCGGGTCGTCGTTTCCTTGCATCTTCTCCTGGATGGCCTTGACCGATTCGGCCTCGATACGGGCCTGGGCCGGGTCGTAGACGCCGCAGGGGAGGTCGCAGTGGGCACTGACCGTCACCTTGGGGGCGAACAGGCGAGAAAACATGGAAAGCAGCCGTCCTTCCTCGTGATCGTCTTCCAGGTGGGACATTACTCCGTGGGGAACGAAAATTCGCGAGTGCCCCGGAGGGCTTAGGTCAAAAGTCCGGTGGAAGGCTGGGCCTTGTGGACGACAGGCCGGAGGTGCATGCCCGATGCAGGGCCAGGTGAACGAGCGCAGGCACGACGGCGAGCGCCGAGGACTGCAGCGCCTCGGCCTCGCGGCGGTCGACGGTCCGTCGATGGTGCCCACGCTGCGTCCGGGGGATCAGCTGATCGTGCAGTACGGGGTGGCGGTGCGGCCCGGTGACGTGGCGGTGCTGCGCCACCCGTTCCAGCAGGATCTGCTGATCGTGAAACGGGTGGTGGCGCGCCGCGACGGCGGCTGGTGGGTGCTCGGCGACAACCGGTTCGTGGAGAACGACAGCCGGGAGTTCGGCGCTGTACCGGACGAACTGGTCGTCGCCCGTGCCCTCCTGCGCCTGCGCCCCCCGCGGGGCCTTCAGCGCTCGGTCCGCTCCGTACCCGCGGCGGTGTCCTGGGCGGCGTCGGCGGTGCGGCCGTTGGCCTGGCGCTTCCGGGCGCGGTAGGCCGCGACGTTGGCCCGGGTGGCGCAGCGGTCGGAGCAGTAGCGGCGGGAGCGGTTCGTCGAGGTGTCGAGGAAGACGTTGCGGCACGGCGGGGCCGTGCACAGGCCCAGGCGGTCGACGCCGTAGTCCGTGAGGTGCACGGCCAGGCCCATGCACGCCGCGGCGGCGAAGCCCGCCCCGGAGTTGGCCGACTGCTCCGCGATGTGCAGGTGCCACTTGGGGCGCCCGTCCTCGTCGCGGAAGTCGTGCCCGCTGACCTGCGGGCTGACCGGGAAGTCGATGAGCAGTGCGTTGAGCATGTCCACGGCGCGTACCTCGTCGCCCTCGTCGGCCGCCTCGAAGACCCCCCGCAGCCGCCCCCGCACCTGGCGCAGCCGGCTGACGTCGGCGTCGGTGGCCCGCCGGGTGAAGTTGCCGCTGTCCCGGAAGAGCTCCTTGGCCGCGTCCAGCGAGGTCAGCGAGTCGGTGCCGCGCTGCGGCTCCTCGGTGTTGACGAGGCGCACGGCCATATCTGAGTAATAGGCCAGTTCCACTTGTAGTCCTTACGGGCTCGGCTTATGCTGACGCGGCCGGGTCGTAATGGACGACCCTGTATAGAGGGTATTACGCAGCCGAGGCAGGGGAGGCAGCAATGGCCGGAACGACCGCCGCCGCGACGCCCGTGGGCGCCGACTGGCAGGGGTGGCAGGCGAGCTGGGACCGCCAGCAGGAGTGGTACATGCCGGATCGCGAGGACCGCTTCCAGGCGATGCTCGACGTGGTCGAGGCCCTCGTCGGGCCCGAGCCCCGGGTGCTGGACCTGGCCTGCGGCACGGGCAGCATCAGCGCCCGGCTGCTGCGCCGGTTCCCCGGCGCGCGCACCACCGGCGTCGACCTCGACCCCGCGCTGCTCACCATCGCCCGCGGCACCTTCGCGGACGACCCGCGCGCGGAGTTCGTCACCGCCGACCTCGCCAAGCCCGACTGGACGGCGCGGCTGCCGCAGGGTTCGTACGACGCGGTGCTCACCTCCACCGCGCTGCACTGGCTCTTCTCCGACCAGCTCGCCACGCTCTACGGGCAGATCGCCGGCGTCGTCCGCGAGGGCGGGATCTTCGTCAACGCCGACCACATGCCCGACCCGGCCACGCCCGGCATCAACGAGGCGGTGCGCAACTGGAACAAGGTGCGCCAGGACCGCGAGCGGGCCGAAGGGGTGCTGGACTGGGCGGACTGGTGGCGCGTGGTCGCCGCCGATCCGGTGCTCGGCGGTCCCGCGGCCGAGCGCTTCGCGATATTCGGCGACCCGAACGACCCGAACGAGGGCCACGCCGACGGTGACGTCCAGGCGCCCGCCTGGCACGCAGAGACGCTGCGCGCGGCCGGCTTCGCCGAGGCCCGTACGGTCTGGGCCTCCGCGCGGGACGCGGCGGTGCTGGCGCTGCGCTGAGCGGCCGGGCCGGCGGGCGCCGTCAGCCGCGGTAGCGCAGCCCGTCGACGAGCAGCCCGATCATGCGCCGCGTGTACTCCGGGTCGTCCGGGTCGATGATGCTGCTGAGCGCCTGCAGCAGGTCGTCGGGGGTCACGTCGGAGCGGATGTCGCCGGCCGCGGCGGCGGCGTCCAGCAGGTCGGTCAGGGCGGGGACGAAGCGCTCCTGGAAGTACCCGGGCAGGCTCTCGTACGCGCAGTCGCCGGAGTGCAGCGCGGCCTTCAGGCCCTGCTTCGCGGCGATGAACCGCGTGAAGCGGTGCAGCCACCGCGACAGCGCCTCCACCGGCTCGTACTGCGCGGCCAGCGCGGGGGCGGCCGCGGCGCAGGCGTCGACCTCGTTGCGGAAGACGGCCGTGATGAGGTCCGAGCGCTGCGGGAAGTGCCGGTAGAGCGTCCCCGCCCCCACCCCGGCCTTCGCCGTGATGCGGCGTACGGGCGCGTCCACGCCCTCCGTCTCGAAGACCTCGGCGGCCGCGGTCAGTAGTGCGTCGAGGCTGCGCCGGACGTCCGGCCGCATGCGTTGGCCGGGGGCCGGCTCCTCCGTGGTGCTGCGCTCAGGCATGCGCGGACCCCTTGCAAAAACGGAACAGTGTTCCGTATTCTCGGACTGAACGGCGTTCCGTATTCACTCTATCGGGGCGTACGACCCGCAGTCCACGCAAGGAGAGCCATGCAGTACCGCACGCTGGGCCGGACCGGGATCAAGGTCAGCCCCTACTGCCTGGGCGCGATGATGTTCGGCGCCCAGGGCAACCCCGACCACGACGACTCCGTCCGCATCATCCACAAGGCGCTGGCCGCGGGCGTCAACTTCGTCGACACCGCCGACATCTACGGCCACGGCGAGTCCGAGGAGATCGTCGGCAAGGCGCTCAAGGGCCGCCGCGACGACGTCGTACTCGCCACCAAGGCCCACCTGCCCATGGGCGACGACCCCAACCGGCAGGGCAACTCCCGCCGCTGGCTCGTCCGCGCCCTGGAGGACTCGCTGCGCCGGCTCGGCACCGACCACGTCGACCTCTTCCAGATCCACCGGCCCGCCCCCGACACCGACGTCGAGGAGACCCTGTCCGCGCTCACCGACCTGGTGCGCGCCGGGAAGGTGCGGGCCGTCGGCACCTCCTCCTTCCCCGCCTCCGACCTGGTCGAGGCGCAGTGGGTCGCCGAGCGGCGCGGCCTGGTGCGGTTCCGTACCGAGCAGCCGAACTACTCGGTCCTCGACCGCGGCATCGAGCGCGAGGTGCTGCCCGTCTGCGAGCGGTACGGGATGGGCACGCTGGTGTGGAGCCCGCTGGCCGGCGGCATGCTCACCGGCCGCTACCGCAAGGGCCAGGAGCCGGCCACCTTCCGCGGCGGCTACGGCTTCAAGCACCTCGCGGACGAGCGCCGGCTCGACACCGTCGAACGGCTGCTTCCGCTCGCGGGGAAGGCGGGCATGTCGCTGACGCACATGGCGCTGGCCTTCGTGATCTCCCACCCGGGCGTCACGTCCGCGATCATCGGGCCGCGCACCATGGAGCAACTGGACGACCTGCTCGCCGGCGCCGGGACGACGCTCGGCGACGACGTGCTGGACGAGATCGACGCGATCGTGCCGCCGGGCACGGAGGTCGGGCGGCTCGACATGGCGTACGACCCGCCGGCCATCCTGCGCGCCGGGCTGCGGCGCAGGGCGCCGGAGGAGCGCGTGGCGGCCTGAGGGGTACGGGCGGTACGGACGGCGCGGTCCGCGGGCCGTACGCCGTCGTCGTGCGCCGCCCACGTACGACGAAGCGGGGCCGCCCGGCACCCTGCCGGACGGCCCCGCTCGGGGTGCTCCACGGGCCGTACGCGCGCCGCCCGCCGGACGGACGTCGTACGGGCCGCTCGGCGGCTACCGGCGCGCCACGCCCTCCGCGCGCGCCGCCGCGGCGACCGCGCGCGTGATGGCCGGCGCCACCCGCTCGTCGAACGGGGACGGAATCACGCACTCCGGGCTCAGCTCGCCCGCGACCACGTCGGCCAGCGCCTCCGCCGCCGCCAGCTTCATGCCCTCGGTGATCCGCGAGGCGCGCACCTGCAGCGCGCCGGCGAAGATGCCGGGGAACGCGAGCACGTTGTTGATCTGGTTCGGGTAGTCGCTGCGGCCGGTGGCGACGACCGCCGCGTACTTGTGCGCGACGTCCGGGTGGATCTCCGGGTTCGGGTTGGCCATGGCGAAGACGAACGCGCCCTCCGCCATCGTCGCCACCGCCCGCTCCGGCACCGTGCCGCCCGAGACGCCGATGAAGACGTCCGCGCCCGCGAGCGCCGACTCCAGCGAGCCCGTACGCCCCGCGCGGTTCGTCAGCTCCGCCAGCTCCCGCTTGGCGTCGGTGAGGTCCTCGCGGTCCGCGGAGACGATGCCCTTGCGGTCGGCGACGACCACGTCCCCGATGCCGGCCTCCACGAGGATCTTCGCGATCGCCGCACCGGCCGCCCCGGCCCCGGAGATCACCGCGCGCAGCTCGCCGAGCGACCGGCCGCTGAGCTTCGTGGCGTTGCGCAGGGCGGCGAGCGTGACGACCGCGGTGCCGTGCTGGTCGTCGTGGAAGATCGGGATGTCCAGGCGCTCCTGGAGCTTGCGCTCGATCTCGAAGCAGCGGGGGGCGGAGATGTCCTCCAGGTTCACCCCGCCGAAGGAGGGCGCCAGCCGCGCCACGGTCTCGACGATCTCGTCGACCTCGCGGCAGTCCAGCGCGACGGGGACCGCGTCCACGCCGCCGAACTGCTTGAAGAGGATGGCCTTGCCCTCCATCACCGGAAGGGAGGCCTCCGGCCCGATGTCGCCGAGGCCGAGGACCGCGCTGCCGTCGGTGACGACGGCGACGACCTGGGACTTCCAGGTGTAGTCGTGGACGAGCTCGGGCTGTTCCGCGATGGCGGTGCACACCTTGGCGACGCCCGGTGTGTAGGCGAGCGACAGGTCGTCCCTGTCGTTGACCGGCACGGTCGCCTGGACGGCCATCTTGCCGCCCCGGTGGAGGGCGAAGGCCGGATCGAAGTAGTCGTCGTCTGGGCTGTCGGACGTATCCGTCCCGCTCGGAGGGTTGACGATCTCCGCTGCCACGTTGTTGACCCCTTAGTCACAGTCATAGAAAGAGGAACCACCCCTCTCGGTCGAGGGGTGGGCGGGCACGTGTCCGGCCGCCTGGCCGCGGAGTGAGCGCCATGGCCACGGTGAGGCCCGGACACCGGGCGCGCCGCACTCGCGCCCTGGGCCCCGGATTTGGGGTGTAAGTGTCCGTTGTACAGGAAGCCGAGCGCCCCGTGCGAGCTACTTCTCGAGACTGAGCGGAGCCGAATCGCATAGCCATGCGGAGGCTTGCATACTGCGAAATGGCGCGAATTGCGGTGTTTAGGGGAAATGCCTAAACGTGAGCTACGTCTCATTACCGAACCTGTTATCGGATTTTGACCCGTCAGCCTTCCTGAGCCGTGTCTTCCGGATGCAAAGATGCCGTCGTCGGCAGTCGTCGACATCCGCCCCAGGCGCACCAAACCGCCGCGTCCGGGGCCGTGAACTTCCGACCCCCGTTCACCCCCCGCAGGAGGATCCCGCAATGAGCCCTCGCACCACCCGGCGCACCGGAGCAGCCAAGTCACGACTGGTGGCCGTCGGGGCACTCGCCGCCGCGGGGGCCCTCGTGCTCTCGTCCTGCGGCGACCAGACCGACGACGGGGGCGACAGCGGCGACGGCGGCGAGAGCAAGACCTCGTCGAACGCGGCGCCCGGCGCGCTGCCCAAGGCCATCGAGGACGCCGGCGTGATCAAGGTCGGTTCGGACATCGCGTACGCCCCGATGGAGTTCGACCAGGGCGGCAAGCCCGCCGGGGTCGACATCGACATCGCCAACGCGCTCGGCGAGGAGCTGGGCGTCGAGTTCCAGTTCCAGAACAACGTCTTCGACAACCTGATCCCGTCGCTCGACTCGGGCCGCTTCGACATCATCATGTCGTCGATGACCGACAACAAGGAGCGCCAGGCCGAGGTCGACTTCGTCGACTACTTCTCCGCCGGCGTCTCCATCCTGGTCCAGAAGGGCAACCCCGAGGGCATCTCCACGCTCGACGACCTGTGCGGCAAGACAGTCGCCTTCCAGCGGGGCACGGTCAGCGCGGACATCGCCAAGGCGCAGAACGAGAAGTGCGACAAGCCGATCAAGACGCTGCCCTTCACCAAGGACACCGAGGCGCTGCAGCAGGTCAAGCAGGGCCGGGCGGTCGCGGACCTGAACGACTTCCCGGTCGCCGCGTACAACGCCCGGGAGTCGGGCGGCGGCGAGGACTTCGAGGTCGTCGGCGAGCAGATCGACGCGGCCCCGTACGGCATCGCGGTCTCCAAGGACGACGCCGAGCTGCGTGACGCGCTCGCCAAGGCGCTGGACGCGATCATCGAGAACGGCGAGTACCAGAAGGTACTGGAGAAGTGGAACGTCCAGAAGGGCGGCGTCGACAAGGCCACCGTCAACGGTGGCAACGAGTAACCACCGCCCGCAGCCGTTCCAGAGAGAAGTCCTCCCGTGACCGACCCGACCTCACCGGGCCCGGCCGACATGCGGCCGGCCGGGCCCGAACTCTCGAAGACGGGCACCGCCACCGCGGTGCCGCCCGAGGCGATCAAGGCGATACCCGTGCGCCACCCCTGGCGCTGGGTGAGCGCCGCGGTCGTCCTCGCGCTCCTCGGGCTGCTCGTCTACGCCTTCGCCAACGCCAAGATCGAGTGGGGCGACGTCCCCGAGTACCTGTTCTCCGACCGGGTCGTCGAGGCCGCCGGGAACACGCTGCTGATCACCGTGCTCGCCATGCTGCTCGGCGTGGTCCTCGGCATCGTGCTCGCGATCATGCGGCTCTCGGACAACCCGGTGACCTCGGCGTTCGCCAACCTCTACATCTGGTTCTTCCGCGGCACCCCGGTGCTGCTGCAACTCCTGCTCTGGTACAACCTCGGCCTCGTCTTCCAGACCCTCAACCTGGGTCCGTTCTACAAGAACGAGATGACCGACGTCATGACCCCGTTCCTCGCGGCGCTCCTCGGCCTCGGCCTCAACGAGGCCGCGTACATGGCCGAGATCGTCCGCGCCGGCATCCAGTCGGTCGACGAGGGCCAGACGGAGGCGTCGCACGCGCTCGGCATGAGCCGGGGGAAGACGATGCGGCGCATCGTGCTGCCCCAGGCGATGCGGGTGATCGTGCCGCCGACGGGCAACGAGTTCATCAACATGCTGAAGACCTCGTCGTTGGCGATGGTGATCCAGTACACCGAGCTCACGTTCGTGTCGAACGAGATCTCCGCGACCAACCTGAACCCGATGGAGATGTACATCGTCGTCGCCATCTGGTATCTGGCGATGACCAGCGTGTTCAGCGTTATCCAGTACTACATCGAGCGGCATTACGCCAAGGGCTCCGTACGCCAGTTGCCACTGACCCCGTGGCAGAAGATCCGGCGGAGCGTCTTTACCGGGCCGCGGCTGAAGGGAACGAGGTGAGCGCCGCCATGACGGCAATGGTCAAGGCCGAGGGCGTACACAAGTCCTTCGGGCTCACCCACGTCCTCAAGGGCATCGACCTGGAGGTCGCGCCGCGCGAGGTCTTCTGCCTCGTCGGCCCCTCGGGCTCCGGCAAGTCGACCTTCCTGCGGTGCATCAACCACCTGGAGAAGATCAACGCCGGGCGGCTGTACGTCGACGGTCACCTCGTCGGCTACCGGCAGCAGGGCAACAAGCTCTACGAGCTGAAGGACAAAGAGGTCGCCGCACAGCGTAAGGACATCGGCATGGTGTTCCAGCGCTTCAACCTCTTCCCGCACATGACCGCCCTGGAGAACGTCATGGAGGCGCCGGTCCAGGTCAAGCGGGAGTCCAAGGCGACGGCACGGGAGCGCGCGCTGCGGCTGCTGGACCGCGTGGGCCTCGCGGACAAGGCGGCCGGCTACCCCACGCAGCTCTCCGGCGGCCAGCAGCAGCGCGTCGCCATCGCGCGGGCGCTGGCGATGGAGCCGAAGCTGATGCTCTTCGACGAGCCCACCTCTGCGCTCGACCCGGAGCTGGTCGGCGAGGTGCTGGACGTGATGCGCGACCTCGCGGAGTCGGGCATGACGATGATCGTCGTCACGCACGAGATGGGGTTCGCGCGGGAGGTCGGGGACGCGCTGGTCTTCATGGACGACGGCGTGGTGGTGGAGTCGGGGCACCCGCGGGACGTGCTGACGAACCCGCAGCACCAGCGGACGAAGACGTTCCTGTCGAAGGTGCTGTGAGTCCCGTCCGGGTCCTCGGACCCGGGTGAGATATTTCGCTCGGCGGGGCGGGGGCTGGTACGGCCCCCGCCCCGGGGCGTAACTTCATGGTCATGTACGCCGCCTACGCAGCCCGCATCGACCGTGACGAGCCGCTGAACGGCCTGGAGTTGGGGGAGCGGCCCGCGCCGCAGGCCCCGCCCGGATGGGCCGTCGTCGACGTCAGAGCCGCCTCCCTCAACCACCACGACCTGTGGTCGCTGCGCGGCGTCGGACTCGGCGAGGACGCCCTGCCGATGATCCTCGGGTGCGACGCGGTGGGCGTCGACGCCGACGGCAACGAGGTCGTCCTCCACTCCGTCATCGGCCAGACCGGCCACGGGGTGGGCCCGAACGAGCCGCGGTCGCTGCTGACCGAGCGGTACCAGGGCACGTTCGCGGAGCAGGTCGCCGTCCCGGCCTGGAACGTCCTGCCGAAGCCGAAGGAGCTGAGCTTCGAGGAGGCCGCGTGCCTGCCGACGGCGTGGCTGACGGCGTACCGCATGCTCTTCACCAACGCCGGCGTACGCCCCGGCGACTCGGTCCTGGTCCAGGGCGCGGGCGGCGGCGTCGCCACGGCGGCTATCGTGCTGGGCGCGGCGGCGGGGCTGCGGATGTACGCCACGAGCCGCGACGAGGCGAAGCGCAAGCGGGCCGAAGACCTCGGCGCGGAAGCCGCGGTGGCCCCGGGCACGCGCCTGCCGCACCGGATGGACGCGGTCCTGGAGACGGTGGGCGCGGCGACGTGGTCCCACTCGGTGAAGTCCCTGCGTCCGGGCGGCACCCTGGTCATCTCCGGCACGACGAGCGGCCCGAACCCGCCGGCGGTGGAGCTGCAGCGGATCTTCTTCCTGGAACTGAAGGTCGTCGGCTCGACGATGGGCAGCAAGGAGGAACTGGCGGGCCTGCTGAACTTCTGCGCGGCCAAGGGCGTCCGCCCGGTGATCGACACGGTGCTGCCCCTGGACCGCGCCCGGGAGGGCTTCGAGAAGATGGCGTCGGGCGACTTGTTCGGCAAGGTGGTCCTGACCCGCTGAGGGCGGGTCGTCAGTCCATACCCGGAGCCGCGGCAGGGAGGCCGACTTCCCGCGCGACCTCCAGCATCCGTTTGTCGTAGCTGATCAGTGAGTCGAGCGCCGGGCCGATCGTCTGCGCGCTGGCGACGTGCACGGCGTCAAGGGTGCGTACGCGGCCGGGCAGAAGCCCGGCGAGGTCGCGGACCTCTTCGGTGACCAGGACTTCGGTCAGGTCTCGCATGAGGTCCTGCATGGCGGTGGGAAAGCTGCCCATCTGGTCGAGAGTCCGCACGGTCTCGACGAAGCCGATGGTGCTGGTCGCCATGGGGACCGCGGGCCGTGCGCCGAGGTACCGCCGGAGTTCGGACGCGTATCGGCGACCGGAGACGAGGGTGATCACGGCGGACGCGTCGAGATAGATCACCGAGGGTCGTCCTCGCGCTCGTCGAGCAGCACTGCCAGCGGGTCCGCGTCTTCCGGTACCTCGTAGTGGGGAAGCCTGGAGACGTCGGCGCTCGTCGCGGCCTTGAGGCGGATCTGGCCGCGCGATACGAGGTCGGCATAACGCTCTGCGGCACCCGAGGCCGGCAGCAGTATGGCGATCACGTTCCCGTGCCGGGTGACCTGGACGGCTTCACCCTGCTCGACGCGAGCGAAGACCGCGCTGGGGTTGTACGAGAACTCCCGTACGGAAATCGTGCTCATCGATCGCTCCTTCCTGATCACCGATATGTGCCTACAGGAAATCCAGTGTACCTACATCTGGCCGGAGAGTGGGGGTGGCGTCAACTCTGGTTGACATTTTCCTGTTGTCAACGTAGGTTGACGGCATGAGTGAGGCGACCGAGCTTGCCGAGCGGGCCGGGGGTGCCGATCCCCGGGAGGGGCTGCGGGCCGTGGCTGCGTTGCGGCGGCTGTTGGAGCAGTTGGAGGCCGTGCAGGTGCGTAGCGCACGTCATCAGGGCTGGTCGTGGCAGGAGGTCGCGGCCGAGCTCGGGGTCAGCCGGCAGGCGGTACACAAGAAGCACGGGAGGCGCTGATGTTCGAACGGTTCACCCAGGCCGCCAGGGACCTCGTCCGCGGTGCGGCCGAGCGCGCGGAACGCGACGGCGAGTCCCACGTCGCCGCCGAGCACCTGCTCCGGCAGCTCCTCGCCGGATCCGGGACCCCCGGGGCCGTCGCGCTGGCCGCCGCCGGGGTCGACTCCGAGGCGCGGCGGGCCGGCGTCGTGCGGGGGCTGGACGAGGCGCGGCGGCGGGGTGGGCTGACGAAGTCCGACGCCGAGGCGCTGGCCGGCATCGGCATCGACGTCGACGCGGTCGTCGACCGCGTCGAGTCCGCCCACGGTCCCGGCGCCCTCGCCCGGCGGCGCGGGTGGCGGCGGGGACGTACCAGGTTCGACGCCGCCGCCAAGGCCGTGCTGGAGCGGTCCCTCAAGATCGCCCTGGGGCGCGGGGACAAGGCCATCGGCGACGAGCACATCCTGCTCGCCCTCGCCGCCGCCCCCGGCATCCCGGCCGAGGTCCTGGCCGGCCACGGTGCCACGTACACCGCCATCGAGGCCGCCCTGCCCGCCGTACAGCGCGCGGGGTAGCACCGCGCGGGCGCGTAGGCGGTGGCGCGGGCCCGGCGGTGCGTGCCGGGCCCGCGCTTCCTTGTCCGTACGGCCGCGGGTCCGCGGTCACGGCGTCACATGCCGGCCAACTGCCCGCCGTCGACCACCACCGTCGTACCCGTCTGGAACCCCATGTCGTCCGACGCCAGGCCCAGCGCCGCCGACGCCATCTCCTCCGGCGTCGCCATCCGCTTGAAGGCGTCGATCCCCTGCCGTCCGAACTCCGCCTTGCGTGCCGCCCACTGCTCGTCGGTGTCGCCCGGCGGCCGGTGCACGTCCAGCATCGGCGTGTCCGTCATCCCCGGTGCCAGCGCCACCACGCGGATGCCGTGGGCGCCGTTCTCGATCGCCGCCGCCTGCACCAGGCCGGTCACACTGTTCTTGCTCGCCGTGTACGAGCCGAGGCCGGGGCGGGTCGCGTACTGGTTGGACGAGCCCGTGACGAGGATGACGCCGCCCCCGCGCGCCCGCAGGTGGGGGATCTCGTACTTCATCGCCAGGAAGATGCCGCGGGTGTTGGTGAGGGTGACGTCGTCCCAGTCCGCCACCGAGACCTCGTGCAGGTCGGTGAACGGCTTCTGGATCCCCGCGTTGTTGAGCGCGATGTCGAGGCCGCCGTACTTCTGCGCCACCGCGTCGACGAACCCCTCCACCTCCTCCGGCCGGCGCACGTCGGCCCTGATGTACGTCGCCTCCCCGCCCGCCTTGCGGATCTGCCGCTCGACGTCCTGCCCCAGGTTCCGGCGCCGGCCGCAGAACCCGACCCGCGCGCCCTCCGCGGCGAAGGCGATCGCCGCGGCCCGCCCGATACCGGAGGTGGCGCCGGTGACCAGGACCGTCTTCCCGGCATACCTCCCGCCTTTCCCCCGCTGTCCGCGCTCCTGCGCCGACGCCGTCCGGGCGCCGGCCCCGAGGCCCACCCCGGCGGCGGCCATCGCCGCTGCCGCCCCGCCCAGTACGTGCCGCCGTCCCACCGATCCGCTGTTGCCGTCCTGCATGTGCTGTCCCTCCTCGACCTGCGGTAACGGCTCCACCCTCCGGCCCGTACGCCGCGTGCCGCATCCGCCGCCCGGCGGCGGCGCGCACCGACCAACGGCGGTGGCGGGCCGGGCCGACCCCCGACTTTCGTCGAATGTGCGTGTCGGTGACGCTGTTTACGATGCCGGTATGTCCACCGCCGAACGGCCCGTGCGCCGAGCACTGCTGACGCCGCTGCAGCTCCGGCTGCTGCTGGCGGCCGGGTTCGTCTTCGTCGTCGTCAAGTCGGTCCGCGCGGCGCTGACCGAGCCGGCGGGCCTCCTCACGTCGCCGGCGGCGAGCGCGGTCGTCGCCGTCGCGCTGTGCGCGGCGTTGCCGCTGTGCCGCCGGATGCCGGTGACGGTGGCGGCGGTGACCGGCGCGGGGTTCTTGCTGGAGAGCCAGCTCTGGCCGGTGTTCATCGCGCTGTACGGGGTCACGGTGTGGCGGTCGCGGATGACGGCGATAGCGCTGACCGGCGCCGTCTTCGTACCGGCCGCATCCGGCCCGTTCCGCGAGCTGGTGAACATGCCGCAGGTCATGCTCTTCCCCTGCGCGATCCTCGCCGTGCCGCTGGCCGTCGGCCTGGCCGCGCGCAGCCAGCGCGACCTGACCGGGTCGCTCGCGCGGCAACTGGAGCACCTGGCGGCGGCGAACCGGCTGCGCGACGAGCAGGTGCGGATGGCCGAACGGGCGCGTATCGCCCGCGAGATGCACGACGTGCTCGCCCACCGGCTCAGCCTCCTCGTCCTGCACACGGGCGTGCTCCAGCGCCGCGGCGACACGGTCCCCGAGCCCGTACGCGACCGCCTCGACCTCCTCCGTACGACGAGCGCACACGCCCTGGACGACCTGCGGGACCTGCTGGGCGCCCTGCGCGACCACGAAGGCCCGGTCCCGCTGGCCCCCACCGCCGACGACCTGCCCGCCCTCATCGCCGAGTCCGAGCGCGCCGGCACCCGGGTCCGCGCCCGCACCGACGACCTCGCCGGCCTGCCCGCGGCCGTCCGCCTCGCCGCCCACCGGATCGTGCAGGAGGCCCTCACCAACGCCCGCAAGCACGCTCCCGGCACGCCGGTCGACCTCACGGTGACGGTGACCAGGACGCGGGTGGCGATACGCGCGGAGAACGAGTGCGGGGTGGCGCCGGAGCCGCCGGACGGCACGTCGCGTGGCTACGGCCTGGTGGGCATAGCCGAGCGGGTGGCCGCCCTGCACGGCGAACTCACCACGGGGTCCACCGACGGCGGCAGATTCGTGCTCACCGCCGAACTGCCCGTGCCCGTACACCCGGTGGAGGATCCACCTGTGCTGAGCGCGGCGGCGGCCCGGTGATCCGCGTCCTGGTCGTCGACGACGACGCCTTCGTACGCGCGGGGCTGAGAGACCTCGTCGCCACCGACGACGGGCTCGAACTCGCCGGGGAGGCGGCTGACGGCGCCGCCGCGGTGGCGGCGGCCCGCGGCCGGCGGGTCGACGTCGCCCTGGTGGACATCCGTATGCCCGGGATGGACGGCATCGCGGCCACCGCCGCGCTGGGCCGGCTGCCGGATCCGCCGGCGGTCATCGTGCTCACCACGTTCGACCTCGACGAGTACGTCTACGGCGCCCTGGCGGCGGGCGCCGCGGGCTTCCTGCTCAAGGACACCCCGCCGGACGCCATCCTCCAGGCGATCCACGTGGTCGCCGCCGGCGCCGCGATGCTCTCCCCGACGGTCACCCGCACGGTCATCAGCCGCTTCCACCACCCGGAGGCCACCCGCAGGCGGGCGGCGAGGGAGGCGGCGGCGCGACTGACCCCGCGGGAGCGGCAGGTGCTGTCGGCGGTGGCGGACGGGATGACGAACGCGGAGATCGGGGCACTGCTGCGGCTGCGGGAGTCGACGGTGAAGGCCCACGTGAGCCGGATCCTGGCGGAACTGGGGGTGGCGAACAGGGTCCAGGCGGCGATCGCGGCACGGGACCTGGCGGGGTGAGGGGCGGGCCGGGCCCGGGGGAGTCCGGTCAGGGGCGGGTGGCGGTGGTGGTGCGTGGGGGCGGTGGGACGTGTCTGGTGGTGTCTGCGGTTCGAGGGCGGGTCTGATCGCGGATGGCCCGAGGGTGGGT
>NZ_JBDPMI010000047.1:0-33197 GCF_039871555.1 Streptomyces sp. B5E4 | reverse complement strand
GTCCGCGGGGTGGTCCGCCTTCGGGGGAGCGGCATCGGGGTGCCGGCGCGGCGCCGTGCGGGCGGGCGTAGTTCGGCGTCGGCCGGCCGGTGCGTGCGTGTCGATGGGCAGAAGTCGGCCTCCGGGGCCCGATTCGGGCCGGATCCAGGAGTGTTACCGCGAGTTACAACCCAATCTGTCCGCCCGGGAGCCGCGAGCAGCGGTGGCGGGTCTCGTCGAGGGCTGGGTGCGCGCCGATGGGAGAAAGTCCGCCCGAGAGGGCGATTTACCCCGATTTACCGAGGTGGCGACCGCGAGTTCGTCTCAGCGGCGTTCATCCGGAGCGGCCTGGGCGGCCATTGGCCCGCCCGGGGTCTGGTGAGTGCTCACGGATGGGCGAAACGCGGCCCGATTGGGCGTTTTGCCCGAGTTTTCGAGGCGGTGGCCGCGAGCTTGTATCGGCAACGTTCATTTAGAGCGGCCTGGGCGGCGGTTGGGCCGCCGGAGGCCTGGCGCATGTGCACGGGTGGGCGAAAGTCGGGCCTGTTGGTCGTTTTGTGCAGGTTCTGTGGGTGAGTTACCGCGAGTTCTTCTCGGTTACGTTCACCCGGGGCGGTTTCGGCTGCCGCGGGCGTCCGGGCCCTATGTGGATGAGTCTGGGTGGGCGAAAGTCGGCCCTCGTGGGCGATTTGAGTAAGTTTCGGGGGTGGGCGACCGCGAATTCGTCCCGGTGGCGTGCATTCCGGGGGGCGTGCGCGGTGGCCGGCGCGGGCTGGGGCAGGTGAGTGAGCCTCCTGGGGCGAAAGTCGGCCCTTGGGGCTTGAATCGGGCCTGATTGCCGGATGTTACCGCGAGTTACTACCGGATTCCTCCGCTGGGGTGACGTTCGGATGAGGTGCCCGCGTGCGAACGCCGGGTGATGCGCCAGGTGCGCGGAAGTCAGCCCTTGAGTCCCGGCTCGGATGGAGGGCCGAGGGCCGGACCGCGGGTGGGCTCGTAGATCGCCGGTGACGTCGAAGGCCGGTGTTCTGCGCAGCCGGCTGTCGTTCGAGGAGGGCCCGATGCTCCAACCCCACGTTGGTCAGCTCACTTACGAGACCGCCCACCCCGACTCCGCCCCCCGCACCCGGGGATATCCGCAAGCGGATCGGGCCCGCCTCCGGTGGTGCACCCACCGTCCCGGCGCCCGCCCGCGACCAGGGTGGCCCCGCCCACGGTCCGGCCCCACGCCCACGGCGGCGTCGCCGACTGACACGCCCCCGGCCCTCTCCCGCGTGGTGTCCGCCCGCGAACGGGCGGGCCCGTCCCCGGCCTCGCCCCGCACCTACCGGGGGAGCCAGCGATCGGGCCTGCCCAGAACCGGCCCCCAACGCGCCGGCCGCTCCCGCGACCGGACCCGGCCCGCCTCCGGCGTCGACCCCACCCACCCGGGACGTCCGACGATCGGGACGACCCCGGCCCCAGGCCGGTGCGGCGTCGATCGGCGATCCGCGCAGGCCCCGCTCCCGGGCCTCCGGCCCCCGTCCGCGGGGCATGGCATCCGTAGTCCCAGCAGAGGGCGCCCGCTCCCTCCGGGCCACCCATAGCAGCCCGTCTTTCGGGCCGGAGTCCGCAGTCAAGGGTGGGGCGAAGCCCCATCGCGCAGCGACGCCCCTCGCAGCGAAGCGGAGAGGGACGCCCTTGACGGCGGACGCAGGCCCGCACACTCAGGAGTGGGGTGGCCCGGGGGGAGCCCCAACGACACCCTTTTCCCTTCGCGGATCCCCCGCACGCGGCCCAGCCCACGGACACCGCCCACCCCGACACCGAACCCCCCGCACCCGCCCCACCCACACGACGTACCAGCTCAACACCCCGCCGCACCCGCGCTGTCAGACCAGCCGCATACCCTTGGGCGGGCGTGAGGGGAGATGCAGTCCGGGCGAACGACCGCGCCCCGGCACCGGCCCCGGACCTCCGGGATGGGTCGCGGGTGAGCCCGGAGCCGGGACCAGAGTTGCGGGTGAGCCCGGAGCCGGGATCGGAGTTGCGGGTGAGCCCGGAGCCGGGACCGGAGTTGCGGGTGAGCCCGGAGCCGGGACCGGGGTTGCGGCCGAAGTGGCATCGCCGTCCTTCGTCAGGAACCGTGCGGTGAAGCGCCCTCGCGGCCCCGGGTTATGGCGGCGACGCTGCGGTCACTCACGCCACGTGGGCAACACGGACGACGCTCTGGCACCGGTGGACCCGTTCGCGTCCCCGCCGTTGATCGTGTCGGCGCCGCGCGGCTCCTGTGCGTCCGTCGTCACGACCGCCACACCGTCTGCCCCCTGCTGGACTGCCCCCGCAGACAGCTCCCCACCGCGGGACGAGAGCCACTCGCTACTGGTTGCCGCCGCCCACCTGGGTCTCTTCCTTCTTCGTGCCCTTCTTGAGCTCGTTCTCCAGGTCCACGTCCACCTTGTGCGCCTCGCGCACCACTGTGTCCGACATCTCCGCCAGGCTCGTCAACTGGTCGTCGATGTCCCCCCGTCCGTCCTTCCAGCCCGACTCGAAGTCCTCCAGCTTGTCGACCACGCCGCCGTCCCCGATGTCGTCGCGGTACGACTCGAAGGTGGCCTTCGTGCGGTTCATCCGGTTCTTGATGCTGCGCAGCCGGCCGCC
The DNA here is from genome assembly GCF_039871555.1 of Streptomyces sp. B5E4. NCBI lineage: Bacteria > Bacillati > Actinomycetota > Actinomycetes > Kitasatosporales > Streptomycetaceae > Streptomyces > Streptomyces sp. B5E4. Next base: position 30,578 of record NZ_JBDPMI010000047.1, on the reverse strand, counting down.
GAAGCCGTCGAGCTCGCTGAGCGGGATCGCCAGCCTGTCGCCGTCGTTGCCCATGAGCCTCTCCCCCAGTCACTACGAAAACGGGGCGCCGCCGCACCGAATACGATGCCACGGCGCCCCGGCCAAGCGAAACGAACCGAACCGAACCGAATCGCGAAGGATCGCGAAGGATCCGTGAGAGTCAGCCCTTCAGGCCCTTCTCCAGCTCGGAGTCCAGGTTCTCGAAGGCGTCGGCGGCGGACTTCAGGAAGTCGCCCATTCCCTCAAGGCCCTCGATGGTCTTCTTCGCACCGGTGGTGAACTCGTCGAAGGACTGGTCGAACTGCTTCGACGACCGACCGGTCACGTAGCCGGAACTCACCAGGCTCTGGATGTACTTGCGCAGGTCATCCAGCTTGCGGTCGATCTCCTGCCGCTCATCCTTGAGCTTCTTGGCGGCTTCCCGCATGTCCTGATATGTAACATCAACATCGGCCTTGGCCATGGCAGCTACCCTCCCGTTTGTCCCATCGTCGCGAGGGCCCTCCCCGAGACGTTCGTCATGCATTTTCGTACGTCGCCACCGTAGACGCAGTCCCCCGCCCCGGCGGTTGCAGGGCCATGCCACCGTCGTGACGCCGGTTACGCCAGTGGCCGTGGGGCCAGCGGCAGTTGCGCCAGTGGCGGTGAAGCCGAGGGCCGACGCCACCGGCCCTGACGCCACAGCCCGCGACGCCCCCGCACGTGAAGCCACCAGCCGTTGTGCCACGCGGTCACACCAGCGGCGTCGTCACCGCGAACGGCTCACTGTCGCCCAGGTGCAGCAGGCCCTTGCCCGGCTGTACCTGGTCGCCGACCGAACTGCGGTTCAGCCGGATGCCGATGAGGTCGCCCGCCGACGGGTCCTGCGGGGACAGGGCGACGCCGCGGCGGGCCTTCTTGGCCTCCACCTGCCAGCCGGAGAAGCCCGAGGCGACCTCCTCCTCGTCGCCCGCGAGGACCAGTGCCCAGCCGCGCTCCGCACCGCGGCGGGCGATGGCCTTGAACTCGTCGCCCGCGTCGCAGTTCGTCAGCATCTCGGCGTCGTCCACGAGGACGACGATCGGCTCGTCCGGCGACGCCTGCTTGAGCAGGTCGTGCACCTCGTCCTCGTCGATGTCGTCCTCCGTGAAGACGTGCAACACGCCCTCGCGGTCCGCCAGATCCCGCATCGGCGACGGGCGCGGCGCGGCGATGATCAGCCGTACGCCCTGCTGGAGGAACGTCAGCGCCATCGCCTTCAGCACCGTGCTGCGGCCGGACTTGGCCGGGCCGCCGATGATGAACGCCGGGATGCCGTCCGCCAGGTTGGGGCCGAAGCCCATCAGCTCGTCGCCGCCGACGCCGACCAGCGCCCACAGCTTGGAGGCTTCCTGGGCCTGGACGTCGCGCATCTCCCACGCCTCCTCGAAGCCGAGGCGGCTGGGCAGCACGTCGACGCGGAACGGGCGCAGCGAGCGCGGCACCGCCGCGTCCCGCGCCGTGGCCGCCTCGCCGATGGCGGCGACGGCGGCGGCCTGGGCGGCGCCGGACAGGTCGTCGGAGAGGACCGCTATCTGGGTCTCCAGGCCGCTTTCCGCGCGGAACATCCGGCCGGGCTCGATGTCCTCGGGGATGTTGCGGGCGTTGAGGCTGATCATGGAGAAGTCGGAGCGGTCGGGCAGCCGGAAGGCGAACTTGTCCTCCGTCAGCGTGCTGATCCGGCCCGTGAGCACGCTGCGGTCGCCAGTGATGATCATGTGGATGCCGACGCTCGCGCCCTCGCGCAGCAGCCCGTAGATCTCGTCGGTCAGATCGCCGTGGTTGATCTCGCCGAGGGTGGGCAGCCAGCCCTCCCAGCGGTCGAGGAGGACCACGGTGTACGGCAGCTTCTGCTCCGGGTCCGACGCCGCGGCCCGCTGCTCGGCGATGTCGGCGAAGCCGTCCGCGGCCAGCAACTCCTGGCGGCGGCCCAGCTCCTGCTTGAGCCGGCCGATGAGGCGCACCGCGCGCTCCGTCTGGTTGCGGCTGACGACGGCGCCGCAGTGCGGCAGCCGGGTCAGCGCGTTGAGCGCGCCGTTGCCGCAGTCGATCCCGAACAGGTGCAGGTCGGCGATCGAATGCGTACGGGCCAGGGAGGCGGCGATCGTACGGAGCATCTGCGAACGCCCGCTGCGCGGGGCGCCGCCGACGATGAGGTGCCCGAAGTCGGCGAAGTCGATGGCGATCGTCCGCCGGGCCTGCTGCGCGGGCAGGTCCTCGATGCCGTACGGGGCCGGGGGCAGCGGCCCGGCGCCCTGGGGCGCGGGCAGCGCGTCGAGTTCGATGCTGTCGGGCAGCGCGGGCAGCCACGGGCTGTGCTGCTCGGGGATGCCCAGGCGCTCGTTGGCCTCGTTGACCGCGTCGACGAGCACCTTCAGGTCGGTGATCTCGTCCTCCTCCTGCTGCGCTCCGGCGGGGCGCTTCAGCGCGCCCCGGCCCAGCTCGGCCCAGCCGAGGCGGCCGGCCCAGGGCTGGGCGGTCGCCGGGTCGGCGGCGCCGGGGCGGCGGCCGCCGACGCGGCCGGACTGGAAGGGGACGAGGGAGGCGTGGCCCAGGCGCACATAGGCGCGGCCCGGCATGGACTTGGCGATGAACCCGGCGTCCGGGGCGTCGATCACGTCCGAGGACTCGCCGCCGTCGGTGACGCGCAGCGCGATACGCAGGTTGGTGTTCGCGCGGATCTCCGGGGAGACCACGCCGCTGGGGCGCTGGGTGGCGAGCATCAGGTGGATGCCGAGCGAACGGCCTCGGGCGGCGATGTCGACCAGGCCGGTGACGAAGTCGGGCAGCTCGCGGACCATGGCGGCGAACTCGTCGATGACGAGCAGCAGTCGGGGCAGCGGCGCGTACCGGCCGGGCTCGCGGCGCAGCAGGTCCTGGAAGTCCTCGATGTCCTTGGCCTCGGCGTCGGCGAGGATGTGCTCGCGGCGGTGCAGCTCGGCGCGGAGCGACTCCAGGGCGCGGGTGACGAGGTGGTTGTCGAGGTCGGTGACCATGCCGACGGTGTGCGGCAGCTTCACGCAGTCCTTGAACGCCGACCCGCCCTTGTAGTCGATGAGGACGAACGTCATGTTCTCCGGGGTGTTGGTCACCGCGAGCGCCGCGACGATCGTCTGCAGCAGCTCGGACTTGCCGGAGCCGGTGGTGCCGGCGATGAGGCCGTGCGGGCCGTCCTTGCGGATGTCGATGGCGAACGGGCCGTCGTACGACTCGCCGATGACCGCGGTCGTCGACTGGCCGTTGATCTGCCAGCGGGCGGCGATGGCGTCCCCGGTCGGCGGCTCCAGCTCCACCACGTCGAGCAGCCGGCTGGACGACGGGATGGCCGCGTCCTCGGCCTCGCCACTGATGTCGCGCACCGGTGACAGACCCCGCGCCAGCAGCGCGCACCACGCGGGCGAGACGAAGTCCGGGCGCACCCCGCGGCGCCGCTCGGAGCCGGCCTGCTCGACGCGCAGCCGGATCGGCCCCGTGCCGTCGGCGGCGGCGGCACGCTGCGCGGCGTCCTGCGCGTGGCCGGTGCCCCAGGCGCCGACGCGGAACGGCGGGAAGCCCCCGGCGCCGCCGGGACCGCCGGCCCCGGCCACCTGCTGCATGGGGATGCCGGCCTGCGCGGCGGCCGCCCGCGGGTCGTGCTCCTCCGGCTTGGGCTCGGCGACGACGATCGCCTGGCACTCACCCGGCAGGAAGCGGTCCTCGGAGTCGAGGCAGATGGCGAACATCGACACCGCCGGGCCCTCGCGCAGCAGCCGCACCACGCCGGGCAGTGAACGCAGCCGGCGCGAGCCGTCGAAGACGATGACGATGTCGGGGTCCTTGAAGGACATCGGCCCGCTGGCCCGCTGGTCCTTGGCGGCCTTCTGCCGCGCGTCGAGCAGTTGGGTCAGCTCGGCGATGCGGGCGGCGACGGTCTCGGTGTCGGTGCCGACCAGCGCGTTGGTGTCGTACTCCCCGGGCGGGCGGGCGTGCGGCAGCCAGCGCATCCAGTCCCAGCCGGCCTGCCCGGAAGGCTCCGTCAGCACGTAGAACTGGACGTCCAGCGGGCTGTGCAGCACGGCGGACTGCGCGACGGCCCAGCGGCCGAGGGAGCGCGGGGTGTCGCCGGCGCCGGCGATGCCGAGGACGCCGATCTGCCGCAGCGGCACGGTGACGGGCGCGTCCTGGATCTTCCACAGCACCTGGCGGCGGTGCTCGTCCTGCTCGGGATCCTCCAGCAGGACCTCGGAGTCCAGTTCGGCGGTGCCGAAGCGGATCAGCAGATGGTCGGCGTCGGTACGGCGCCGCTCCCACAGCCGGGTGCGCGGGCCGGTGGCGGTGGACAGCAGCAGGGCGGGGTCGGGGCCGCCGAGCCGCCGCTCGTTGCGCTCGGCGACGAGGGCGTCGCGGGCGTCCTTCTCGATGCGGGCCTTGTGTTCCTTGTACTCGGCGACGGCCCTCACATGGGACTTGCGACCGTGCTTCTTGTCCATGAAGTAGTTGCCGATCATGATGATCGGGCTCATGAACGCCATCAGCAGGTAATACCAGCGGCCCATGACCAGGGCCATCGTCACGCCCATGACGGCCGGCATCAGCGCCATCAGCCACGGCAGCGGCCGGGCGGGGCCCTCCTTCGGCGGCGTGGGCAGCTTGAAGCGGGTCTCACGATCGGGCGGCAGCAGGCGCGGCGGGCGGTTGTAGTCGAGCCCGGCGCCGTCCTCCGAGGAGGCGACGGCGGCGTCCGGCGGGGCGTAACGCACCAGCTCGAACAGCGAGTTGCCCATCGCGACCTGGGACCCGTACGGCCAGGCGTCCTTGCTCTGCGGCGGCTCCGGCGGCAGCGGCGGGGGCGCCGGCTCGCCTGCGCGCCGGCGGCGCCGGGCCTCCCGGCGCTCCTCGCGGCGGCGGCGCCTGCGGGACCGGCGGGTGTCGTCGTCGTCCGACTTCTCCTTGGGCTTGGCCAGCTCCGCGAACGTCGTGCCGTCGAGGGTGGCCTTCTCCTGGTCGCCGTGGACGTGGACCTTGCAGGTGCCGTCGGCGGAGACGGTGAGACTGAAGGCGCGCTCGGGCAACTCCGGGTCGGCGACCCGGATATGCGTCGCGTTGCCGCTGCCGAGGTCGACGCGGCCCAGGCCCAGGCGGTGCACCGCGCCGGCCATGGGGCCGCCGACGACGCGCAGCTCGACCAGGCCCGTGACCTCGCGGGGCGGGCAGCCCACCGGGTCGTACAGGCTGACGACCGTGCCCTCGCGCAGGGGCGACTGGGCGACGGGAAGGCCGGGGTCGACGGCGAAGCCGTCGACGAAGACGGGCGGGGGCGCGGACGCGGCGCCGGGCTGCTGCGGCGGGGCGCCGGGCGCGCCGAAGGGGACGGCTGCGGGGGGCGCTCCGGGCGGGGCGGCCGGCGGCGCACCTGCCGTGGCCCAGCTCGCGGGCATCTGCGCGGGAGCGGCCTGGGCGTGGGCGTGCTGCGCCTGTTGCCCATGGGGGGCCGGCACGTGGGCGGCCTGCGGCACGCCGTGCGGCGGCGCGGCGACGGGCGGCGGCGCCGAGTCGAGCTGGCCGGCCAGGACGCGGGCGATATCGCCTACGGACGATTCCGCCTCGGCGTCGAGGACGACGTCGGCACGGTCGCCCCCGAGCGGATCGACGACGGTCAGGGTGAGGCGCACGCTGATCCTCCTCGAACGTCCCCGGCTGTTCCCCGGCTTTCCCCCCGCGGAAATGCGTTCAGCTCGGACACTAGGGTCTACGAAACGATATCCGCCCCGGGCTTCGCGGGGACAGCTCGTATCCGGGATTGTGGATAACTACGCCGCCGCGGCCCGGCCGCGGGGTCGCCGGAGACGACCGGACGTGCGACACGGGCGTCAGGACACGTGCGTCCATGCACGTGCGACAGAGGGGGCAGGCATGAGCCGCTGGATGGAGGCGCTCACGATCGAGCGCGGAGGCTTCCGGATCCGGGTGCCGGAGTCGTGGTGGGAGTTCGACGTACGGCCCGAGTCCCGGGACGACGGCATCCGGCAGATGGTCAACGACCGGGTCCGCCGCAACCCCGAACTGGCCGAGCGGCGCGGCGTACTGGAGGCGTTCCTGCGCAAGGCCGCCAAGGACGCCTGGGCCTCCGGCGCCCTGTACTGCGGCTGTATGGCGGAGAGCTTCGGCGGCGAGGTGCCGGTGACCGGCTCGGTCACCGTCTCCCTCATCGGCGCCCGCACCGAGAGCGGCGAGCTGCTGCCGACCGATCCGGCGCTGATCGTCGGCCAGATCAAGCAGATCCGGCCGAAGAAGGAGGGCGACGCCTGGCGGAAGGTCTCGACCGTCGAGATCGAGGGGATCGGCACGGCCGCGCGTACGCAGGGCGTCGAGGACGTCAAGATCCCCGGCGACGACCGCACGATCCGCGCCGTGCTGATGCAGACCTTCATCCCGGTCCCCGGCCAGGAGGGCAAGGTGGCGCTGGTCGCGGGGAGCAGTCAGGTGCTGGACCTGGCGGACTCGTTCTTCGACGTGTTCGACGCGATCACGTCGACCTTCCGGTTCATCGGCGAGTAGCGCCCGAGTCGCACCCGGCACGCAGCACGGGGGCGTGCGCGTCAGGCCCCGCGGGCGCCTCCGTAGCGGACGGCTCGCAACCCGCCCCGCACCCCGGTCACTTCGGCGTGAGCACGTCCTTCAGGAACGGCTCCACCGCCCGGTGGAAGGCCTCGGGATCCTCCAGGTGCAGCAGATGGCCGGCCTCCAGCTCTGCGTACTCACCGCGGGGCAGGACGCGGACCATCTCCTGGGCCTCCGCCCGCCCCAGCTCGCCGTCGATGCCGCGGATCACCAGGGCCGGGCACTGCACGAGGGCCAGCTCCTCCCAGTGCGCGTCGTGCACCCACGTCTCGCGGGCCCGCAGCATCTGCCGGCGGGAGAACACCGGGCGCCAGCCGTCCGCGCGCTCGGCCATCACCTCGGCGTAGAAATCGCCGCGTGCCGCGCGGGGGCGCTCCAGAGTGGGATCGTCCTCGCCGAACCACTTGCGGACGTCGGCGAGCGTGGCGAACGGCGTCGGCCAGGAGCGGAACCACTCCTCCCACTCACGCTGCGAGGCCGCGCCCAGCGCCGAGGCCCGCATGTCGCAGATCACCAGGCCGCGCACCAGGTCGGGGCGGCGGGCGGCGAGCTGCCAGGCGGTCAGCGCGCCCATCGAGTGGCCCACGAGGACCACCGGCGCGAGGTTGAGCTGTTCGATGACGGCTTCCGCGTCCGCGACGTACGCCTCGCGGTCGAACGGGCCGTCCCCCGGTTTGTCACTGCGGCCGTGCCCGCGCTGGTCGAGCGCGACGGCGCGGGAGCGGGCGGAGAGCCAGCGGGCGGTGGTCGCCCAGTGGGACCCGCGGCCCATCAGGCCGTGCAATAAGAGCACCCCGGGGCGGTCCTGCGGCGCCGTGCCCGCCGGGCCGCCGGCCGGGTCCGCGGCGGACCGCTTGCGCGCCGCGATGCGGTCGGCACCGCGCTTCGGCGGGTCTCCGTACTCCCAGGCGGCGAGACGCAGCCCGCCCGCCCCCGTCACGTTGATACGACGCACCATGTGTGCCGACACCCCCAATCCGTTCGGCAAGCTCACGCTATCGAATGTCTATTCGAACACCGAGGCACGGAACCCAACACCCCTCGTTCGAGTGACCACGGCCGGGGATTGGCCGCGGTCGTCGCGGGGAGACAGAGACCGGGAGGCGGACCCGCATCGGGGACATCGGGTCCATGGGGAGGCGACCCTGGGAGCTCGGGGCTCCGGGTCGGTACGGGGAGGCGGGGCCCCGGCGAGCCAGGCGCCGGGGCCCTCGCCACACCCCCGGCAGGTGCGCGGAGGTCCGGATATGTCACCGGCATGACCCACCCCTCCCTGATGACGTCAGCGACAGCGTGGCACGCCCGGCCCCGGTGCGCTGCCGTTCGGACAGGAATCCCGCCGTCCGCTTAACGCCAATCGCGGCAACGGCGCAAACCCGCCACCAACCTGGCCCGAACGGATCTAGCGCTTGGCCACGAAGACGTGCGAGGCGACCTCGGCGTCCAGCTCGGCGGCCTCACCGCCGCTGCCGACGAGCACGCCGCCGGCCGAGTCCGTCACGCTCACCACCGCGCCCGGCTGCACACCGGCCCGCCGCAGCGTGTACATGAGCTGGGAGTCGGTCTGGATCGGCTCCCCGATCCGGCGGATGATCACCGTCCCGGCGTCGGGGCCCAGCGCCGACAGGCTCACCATGCCCTCGTCCAGGAACGGGTCCGCCTCGGCCTTCTCGCCCAGCTCCTCAAGGCCGGGGATGGGGTTCCCGTACGGCGACTCCGTCGGGTGCTTCAGCAGCGCCAGCACGCGGCGCTCCACGGCCTCGCTCATCACGTGCTCCCAGCGGCACGCCTCGGCGTGCACGTGCTCCCACTCCAGGCCGATCACGTCGACCAGCAGGCACTCCGCCAGGCGGTGCTTGCGCATCACCCGGGTCGCGAGCATGCGACCCTCTTCCGTCAGCTCCAGATGCCTGTCGCCGGCCACGCGCACCAGGCCGTCCCGCTCCATGCGGGCGACGGTCTGGCTCACCGTGGGGCCGCTCTGGTCGAGCCGCTCCGCGATTCTCGCGCGCATGGGGACGACGCCCTCCTCTTCGAGTTCGAGGATGGTGCGGAGATACATCTCCGTTGTATCGATCAGTCCGGACATGCGTGCCCCTAGATTTCTCGTGCGGTGGCCCTGCACCAATTCTGACTCATCCCGGTGACAACCGGACCTGCCGCGTTCCTTTCGCCTGACTTTCGCCGCCGATCTACGGGAAAAAGGCGATCCGCACCCGGTGTGCGGGACCCCGGTCACGGGCCCCGCCGGGCTGGTCCTAACCCAGCAGCTCCGCCAGGTCCAGGGAGGCCGCGACCCGTACGGCCACGTCCTCCGCGTACGCCGCATCCTGCCGCGTGAAGCCCTTACGGCCGCCGCCGCGCAGGAAGGTCACGACCCCCAGCGTCCGGCCGCGGCTGCGCAGCACCGTACACAGTGCGTGCATCGTGCCCGGCGGCCACTTCCGCGCCACCGACCAGCCCTCCGCGACCTCCGGGTCCACACCGCCGCAGCCCGCGCGCACCGTGCCGCCGCGCTCCACCGCCTGCAACGCGGGGTGCCCGGCAGGGTAGCGGACGGGAAAGCCGTGCGGCCCGGCAGGCAGGCACGGGCCGGGGCCCTCGGCGGGGGTGGCCGCGGCCCGGGTGAGCTGCACCGGGCCCGGCGGCGCGCTCGCGTCGTGCGGGGCACCGGGCCCCGGCGGGGAGCCGGGGTCCGCGGGGGCGGCGGCCAGGTCGACCAGCGCGTGGTCGGCGAAGCCGGCGAGCGCGAAGTCCAGGTAGACCGTCGCGGCCTCCATCGGGTCCTCGCACTCGGCCGCCGCGCGCGAGGCGCGGTGGAGCTGGTGGTCGCGGAAGCGCAGCACCGAGGCCGCGTCCTCGGCGAGCTTCGCCTCGGTGACGTCCTGGAAGAGCCAGCCGACGCCGAGCGGCACCGGATGCTCGGCGAGCGGCGAGGCGAGCCGTACGAAGGCACCGCGCAGGCACCGCCGCCGCATCGCCGGATCACCGCCGGTCTCGCCGCGCACCGTCACCCACACGTCGGCGGGGACCGCGGCGCTGCCCTGTGCCAGGACGTGCTGGAGCGCGCTCTCGACCTCCTCCGCGCCCTGCTCCAGCAGCTCGCCGAAGGGACGCCCGAGCAGCCCCGAGCGCCGGGAGCGCAGGACGCGCGCCGCCTGGCCGTTGGCCAGCGCCGGCCGGAGGTCGGCGTCCACGAGGAGCACGCCCCAGGCGGCGTCCTCGCACAGCGCCTCGCTGAAGGCGATGGACCGCTCCAGGTCCATCTGCGCGTGGACCTCGCTGAACGCGCAGTAGACCCCGACCGCGACCCCGCCCGTCTCACCGCCGCCCGGGCGGACGGCGGAGGTCTGGGTGCGTACGAGCACCCGGCCGCCGTCCTTGCGCAGCAGCGCGAACTCCTGGACCTGCCGCCCCGGCACGTCCATCGCGCCCATCAGCCGCGCCTCCACCTCGGCGGCGTCGTCGGCGCGGACCGCCCAGCCGGCGAACCCGCGGCGGCCGACGGCCTCCGCTTCGGTCCAGCCGAGCAGCCGCTCGGCCTCGCGGTTCCAGTGGGTGACGACGCCCTCGGCGTCGAAGGCGCACAGAGCGGCGTCCATGCCGTCGAGCAGGGCCGCCAGCAGGTCGGGGGCCGCGGCGCGGCGGTCCTGCGGCGGCGTGTCCCCGGCCGCCGCGTCAGCCGCCGCGGGCGGTGACCCGGCGGCGTCGTCTCCTGTGTCCGGAGCGTCCGCGGCCTGCTCGCCGGAGGCGTTCCTGCGGTCCCGGTTGGTACGCCGGGTCGCGCTCATCAGGCACCCCCTGCTCGCCGCGGCGTCGTGTGCGTGGTGTGGTGCACCCGGATCATTCAACTCGAACGTGACGCAGCACACACCCCATTCTGTCGAAATCGTTGCACGCGAAGCGGTTCAGCCGGGAGTGGGTGACGCCGAGCACCCCGGGCGGTGCGGCCCGGGACCGCCGGGGACCAGCGGGTTCCCGCCGTACGCGGGCGGTGGCCGGGGCACGCGGCGGGCGGTCACGGGGGCGGCAGAGAAATCACTTGAGGGTGCGGAGGGGCGTGCCTAATGTGTGAGGCACACGAGAAGGGAGGTGGTTCGGCAGATGATGAAGTACCGGACGCGTGAGGTGACTGCGGGCTAGTGGTCCGCCGTCGCGCTTAAGCGCAATGCCGGACCGGGGTGCCCAGGACGCACCCAGCCGGCCCTTATCCCAAGCAGTTCACCCGACCCGCGGTCCGCCGGTACGTCCGACCGGCTCCCCTTCAGGGGAATGGGCCGCGGGTCGCCTGCTGTCCGGGCGCCGCCCGGACCCCAGGGGTCTGCGTCCGTATCGCTACGGGCAGAGGCGTTCCACCGTCCAGCCGGCGCCGGCCGCGCCTTCGGTGCGTACGTACCTCAGGCGGTCGTGCAGGCGGTTCTCCCGGCCCTGCCAGAACTCCACCGTCCGCGGCCTGACCCGGAAGCCGCCCCACTCCGGCGGCGCCGGCACCTGCTCGCCCTCCGGGTAGCGGTCCGCCAGTTCGTCGTACATCCGGTCCAGCTCCGCCCGCGAAGCCACCGCCGAGGACTGCTCGCTCGCCCACGCGCCCAACTGCGAGCCGTGCGGCCTGGTACGGAAGTACGCCACCGTCTCATCGCGGCCCGTACGCTCCGCCGCCCCCGCGATGATCACTTGGCGGGCGACGGGGTGCCAGGGGAAGAGCAGCGACACGTGCGGGTTGGCGGCCAGCTCGCGGCCCTTGCGCGAACCGTAGTTGGTGTAGAAGACGAACCCCCGCTCGTCCAGGTGCTTCAGCAGGACGGTGCGGGAGCTGGGCCGGCCCTCGGCGTCGGCGGTGGAGACGACCATCGCGTTGGGCTCGTGCAGTCCGCTCGCCGCGGCCTGCTGGAACCAGCGGCCGAACTGCTCGAAGGGATCGGCGGCGAGGGAGTCCTCCGACAGTCCCGCGGCGCGGTAATGCGCGCGCATGGCAGCCGGATCGAGGGAGCGTTCGGTGTCAACGTCAACGGGGCGCACCTACACATCTTGCAGTATGAGCGGCCGTTGCGGTGCGGGAGTCTGCCCGCTCGACGCACCCCGTAACCCTCCGGGCCGGGATCCGCAGGAGTGTGCCCGATGTCACGCCCGCCCGCATGTGGGCAACCCGACAGATCGGCCGCCCGACCACTGTGGAAAGTCCACACCCCCGGCTATGGTGGCCCGGAATGCACGCCCCGGACCGCGAGCGATGGCGCCGCGGAGCCTGGCCAGCAGGTACACCCCCCGCACCACACCACGCCCTGGGGCCGACCCGTACGCCGCTGCACACCCCGACGCAGCGCACGCCACACATGAGGGAGCCGCCTGATGTCCGATTTCGTACCCGGGCTTGAGGGAGTCGTCGCCTTCGAGACGGAGATCGCCGAACCCGACAAGGAGGGCGGCGCGCTCCGTTATCGCGGTGTGGACATCGAGGACCTGGTGGGTCACGTCTCCTTCGGCAACGTCTGGGGCCTTCTGGTCGACGGCGCTTTCAAACCCGGTCTGCCGCCCGCCGAGCCCTTCCCCATCCCCGTGCACTCCGGCGACATCCGCGTCGACGTGCAGTCCGCGCTGGCGATGCTCGCGCCCGTCTGGGGGCTGCGCCCGCTGCTCGACATCGACGAGCCGCGCGCCCGCGAGGACCTGGCGCGGGCGGCCGTCATGGCGCTGTCGTACGTCGCGCAGTCGGCCCGCGGGCAGGGGCGGCCGATGGTGCCGCAGCGGGAGATCGACAAGGCCCGTACGGTCGTCGAGCGGTTCATGATCCGCTGGCGCGGCGAGCCCGACCCCAAGCACGTCGCCGCCGTCGACGCCTACTGGACCTCCGCCGCGGAACACGGCATGAACGCCTCGACCTTCACCGCCCGCGTCATCGCCTCCACGGGCGCCGACGTCGCGGCGGCGCTGTCCGGCGCGGTCGGTGCGATGTCCGGACCGCTGCACGGGGGCGCCCCGTCGCGGGTGCTCGGGATGATCGAGGAGATCGAGCGCACCGGCGACGCCGAGGGCTACGTGAAGCGGGCGCTGGACAACGGCGAGCGGCTGATGGGCTTCGGCCATCGCGTCTACCGCGCGGAGGACCCGCGGGCACGGGTGCTGCGGCGGACGGCGAAGCAGCTCGGTGCGCCGCGGTACGAGGTCGCGGAGGCGCTGGAGAAGGCGGCGCTGGCGGAGCTGCGGGCGCGGCGTCCCGACCGGGTGCTGGAGACGAACGTCGAGTTCTGGGCCGCGATCGTGCTGGACTTCGCGGAGGTGCCGGCGCACATGTTCACGTCGATGTTCACGTGCGCGCGGACGGCGGGGTGGTCGGCGCACATCCTGGAGCAGAAGCGCACGGGGCGGCTGGTGCGGCCGTCGGCGCGGTACGTGGGACCGAGCTCGCGGTCGCCGCAGGAGATCGAGGGCTACGCGCAGGCGGGCGGCTCGGCCTGAGGCGGCTCGGCTCGGGCGGCTCCGTCCGAGGCGGTCCGGCCTGGGCCCCTGCGGGGCCATGGAGGCCCGGGTGTCGGTGGGGCGGCCTACCCTTGGGCGGGTGCGCGGGGGACGTGCGAGGGGGCTTCCGGTGTAGGGGGCTGGAGTTCCGGGCTCCCGTCTTCGCCGGCTGAGCGCGCGTAGGCGTGCGGTCGGGCAGTGGGGTGCCCCCGCGGCCGTGGGTCAGCGGGCGTGCGACAGCGCGGTCGTCAGCAGGTGCGACCACTGCGTCACGACGCGGTCGCGGCGCGCGCTGTCGTCCGTGAGCAGGGTCGCCAGGCCCAGGCCCCGGGCCATGTCGAGGAAGCCCTGGACCGTCTCCCGTACGCCCGGCACCGACTCGTCGGCGCCGAGCAGCGCCACCGTCATGCGGTGCGCCTCGCGGCCGACGCGGGCCTCCAGCGCGGCGACGCGGGGGCGGAGCTGCTCCTCGTTGGCGGCGGCGACCCAGAGCTGGAGCGCGGCGCGGAAGAGCGGGCCGGTGTAGAGGTCGACGACGCCGCGCACGACGGCGGCGATAGCCGGGTCGGCGGCGGCGATGGCCGGGTCGGCGGTGGCGCCCGCCGCGTCCGCTCGTAGGAGATCCGCCGCTCCCGCGGCCGGCGGCAGCGCGCGCAGCGCCGCCGAGCGTTCTGCCGCCACGTGCTCCACCGCCGCCGTGAACAGGTCCTCCCGGGTCGGGAAGTGGTGTTGTGCCGCGCCCCGGGAGACGCCCGCCCGCTCCGCGACCACGCTGACCGTGCTGCCGCCCCAGCCCAGTTCCGCCAGGCACGCGACCGCCGCCTCCAGCAGCCGCCGCCGCGTCGCCCGGCTGCGGTCCTGCTGCGGGCCACGGCCCCGTGGCTGGCGCGGCGCGTCCGTCAGCGGAACCACTTCGGCTCCCGGCGCTCCAGGAACGCCGTCATGCCCTCGCGGGCCTCGGGGGACGCGAACAGCGACGCCGACAGCTCCGCGAAGGGCTCCGTGTCACGGTCGAAGGCGCGCAGCACCTGCCCCGTGACCAGCCGCTTCGACGCCGCCAACCCCTGCGGCGACGCCGCCCGCAGCCCGTCGAGCACCGGCGTGAGCAGCGCGTCCACATCGTCGCCCGCCAGCGTCACCAGCCCGATACGGGCCGCCTCCTCCGGGCCGAAGCGCTCGCCTGTGAGGTAGTAGCGGGCCGCCGCGCGGGCGTCCAGCCGCGGCAGCAGCGGCATCGAGATCACCGCGGGCGCGAGCCCGAGCCGCGCCTCGGTGAACGCGAACGTCGCCCCCGTACCCGCCGCCGCGATGTCGCACGCGCCGAGCAGCCCCAGCCCTCCGGCCCGTACGTGCCCGGTCACCCGCGCGACGACGGGCTTCGGGCACTCCACGACCGCCCGCAGCAGCCGCGCCAGCGCCAGCGGCCCGTCCGTGGGGGCGGCGGCGCCCGTGGCCTCGCCGAGGTCGGCGCCGGCGCAGAAGGTGTTGCCGGTGTGGGTGAGCAGGACGGCCCGTACGTCGTCGCCCTCCGCGGCGGCGGCCAGGCCCTCGTCGAGTTCGGCCATGAGGCGGGTGGAGAGCGCGTTGCGGTTGTGCGGCGAGTCGAGCGTGAGGGTCGTGACGCCGCGGTCGTCGCGCGCGATCCGGACGAAGGGCGCGTCGTCGGGGGCCGGTCCTGCGGGTGCGTCCGTCATGGCGTGGAGGTGCTCCTTCGGTACGTCGGCGGCGTCAGTACGACTTGGGCAGGCCCAGCGTCTGGTGCGACACGTAGTTGAGGATCATCTCCCGGCTGACCGGGGCGATCCTGGCCACGCGGGACGCGGTGAGCATCTGGGCAAGACCGTACTCCGTGCTGAGGCCGTTGCCGCCGAGGGTGTGCACGGCCTGGTCGACGGCCCTCGCCGCCGCCTCCGCGGCCGCGTACTTCGCCATGTTCGCCGCCTCGCCCGCGCCCGCGTCGTCCCCGGCGTCGTACAGCGCCGCCGCCTTCTGCGTCATCAGCCGGGCCAGCTCCAACTCGATGTGGGCCTGCGCGAGCGGATGAGCGATGGCCTGGTGCACGCCGATGGCGCCGCCCTTCCACACCTGGCGCGTACGCGCGTACTCCACGGCCCGCGCCACCGCCTGCCGCCCGAGGCCCAGCGCGAACGCGGCGGTCATGATGCGCTCGGGGTTGAGCCCCGCGAAGAGCTGGAGGAGGCCGGCGTCCTCGTCGCCGACGAGGGCGTCCGCGGGCAGCCGCACGTCGTCGAGGACCAGCTCGAACTGCTTCTCCGGCGCGTGCAGCTCCATGGGTATCTGCGCGCGCTGAAATCCCTCGGCGTCGCGCGGGACGATGAACAGGCAGGGCTTGAGCTTGCCGGTACGGGCGTCCTCGGTGCGGCCGACGATGAGCGTGGCGTCGGCGATGTCGACGCCGGAGATGAACACCTTGCGGCCGGACAGCACCCAGTCGTCGCCGTCGCGGCGGGCGGTGGTGGTGATGCGGTGGGAGTTGGATCCCGCGTCCGGCTCGGTGATGCCGAAGGCCATCTTGCGGGTGCCGTCGGCGAGTCCGGGAAGCCAGCGCTCCTTCTGGTCCTCGGTGCCGAAGCGGGCGATGACCGTCCCGCAGATCGCGGGCGACACGACGAGCATGAGCAGCGGGGAGCCGGCGGCGCCGAGTTCTTCCAGCACGATCGCCAGCTCCGCGATGCCGCCGCCTCCGCCGCCGTACGCCTCCGGGAGGTTGACGCCGAGGTAACCGGCCTTGCCGGCCTCGGCCCACAGCTCGTCGGTGTGCCGGCCGTCGCGGACGGCGGCGGTGAAGTACTCGCGGCCGTAGCGGGCGCCGAGCGCGGCGACGGCGGCGCGGAGGTCGCGGTGCTCCTGGGGTTCGAGGATGGCGCTGGTCATGGCTGTCGGCCTTCCTGGTCGCGGTGCGGGGCGTCTTCGACTGCGGCTTCGCCTACGGATTCACCTGCGGATTCGACTACGGATTCGCCTGCGGATTCACCTGCGGATTCGACTACGGATTCGCCTGCGGATTCACCTGCGGATTCGACTACGGCGAGGAGGGCGCCCACCTCGACCTGACGGCCGGGGGCGGCGTGCAGGGCGGTGAGCACGCCGCCGGCGGGGGCGGCGACTTCGTGCTCCATCTTCATCGCCTCCAGCCAGAGGAGGGGCTGGCCCTGCCGGACGGTCTGTCCGGGGGCGATCCCGTCGGCGAGGCGGACGACGGTGCCGGGCATGGGGGCGAGGAGCGAGCCGGGCGGGGTGTCCGCGCGGGGGTCGGGAAAGCGGGAGAGGGGGCGGAGGGCGTACGCACCGTGGGGCGTGTCGACGTACGCGGTCGGGGCGGCGGGACGGCCTCCGGCCCGGGCGGCGGGACCCGGCGCTGCGGAGCCCGCGTCGTACACGGCGACGTCGAAGGCACGGGCGACACCGGCGACTTCGAGAACCACGCACCCGGGGGCGGCGGAGAGCACGTGGACACCGGGCAGGTCGTCGGCGCGTATGCCGTCGCGGGTGAGGCGGTAGCGCACCTCGACCTCGGCACCGCCGGGCTCGACCCGGTACGCCTTCACCTGCGGCTGCGACGGCACGTTGCGCCACCCCCCGAACCGGGCGGGCAACACGGTGCCCTCCGCCTGCTGCCTCGCGGCGGTATCGGCGAGCGCGGCGGCGAGAGCGGCGAGTCGGAGGTGGGCGTCAACCTCGCCTGGGGGATGGGTCAGCGTCGGCAGGTGGGTGTCGTAGAACGAGGTGGTCATCCGCGCGCCGGTGAACTCCTCGTGTTCCAGCGACCGGATGAGCAGGTCCCTGTTCGTCACCGGGCCGTGGATCCGTGCCCGCCGCAGCGCGGTGGTCAGGTGGCGGACCGCCTCGGCACGGGTGGGGGCGTGGGCGATCACCTTGGCGAGCAGGGCGTCGTAGTACGGGGTGACGGTGTCGCCGGAGGTGCAACCGGTGTCGAGGCGGAGGGCGGGGGGTTCCCCGATCCCGCCCCTTCCCGAAACCGGGGCTCCGCCCCGGAACCCGTCGGGGCTGCGCCCCGGAACCCCCGCGACAACCGGCACACGGTCGCCCCCCACGGGCCCGAACGGATCGTCCCCCGCCCTCCGCGGCGGCCCGGCCGTGGCACCCCCGAACTCCAGGCGGTGGACCCGGCCCGTCTGCGGGGCGAAGTCCGACGCCGGATCCTCCGCGTAGAGGCGGGCCTCCACCGCGTGGCCCCTCGGCCGCGGCGCCGACGGCGGCAACGGCTCGCCTTCCGCGATCCTCAACTGCAGCGCGACCAGGTCGACCCCGTACACCGCCTCCGTCACCGGGTGCTCCACCTGCAGCCGCGTGTTCATCTCCAGGAACTGCGCCCGCCCGTCCGGCGCGAGCAGGAACTCCACCGTGCCCGCGCCCACGTACCCGATCGACCGCGCCGCCCGTACCGCCGTCTCCTCCAGCTCCGCCGCGACGCCCTCCGCCAGCCCCGGCGCCGGGGCCTCCTCCACCACCTTCTGGTGCCGCCGCTGCAACGAGCAGTCGCGCGTGCCCAGCGCCCACACACTCCCGTGCGCGTCCGCGAGCACCTGCACCTCCACGTGCCGCCCGCCCTCGACATACGGCTCGACGAACACCTCGCCGTCCCCGAACGCCGCCGCGGCCTCCGCCGACGCCGACGCCAGCCCGGCGTCCAGCGCGGCCAGTTCGCGGACGACCCGCATGCCGCGGCCGCCGCCGCCCGCCGCCGCCTTGACCAGCAGCGGCAGGTCGGACTCGGCGGCCTTCGACGGGTCGAAGGCCGCCAGGCCCATCAGTTCCTTCGCGCGCGTCTTGGACGCCATCGCCTCGATCGCCTCCGGCGGCGGCCCGACCCACGTCAGCCCCGCCGCGCGGACCGCCCGCGCGAACTCCGCGCTCTCCGAGAGGAACCCGTAGCCGGGGTGCACCGCGTCCGCGCCGGCCGCGTCCGCCGCCGCGACCAGCAGATCCGCCCGCAGGTACGTGTCCGCCGCCGCCCGCCCCGGCAGCCGGACCGCCGCGCCGCCGGCGTCCAGCGCGGCGCGTACGTGCAGCGCGCCCGCGTCCGCGTCGGAGTGCACGGCGACGGGCGTGATGCCCATCGCGCGGCAGGTGCGGAAGACGCGGCAGGCGATCTCGCCGCGGTTGGCGACGAGAAGGGTGCGGATCATCGGTCCTCCCGGATGGATGCCGGTCGCGCGGTCACAGGCGGAACACCCCGTACCCGTCGTGCACCCCCGCGTACGGCGCCGTGTGGATCGCCGACAGGCAGATCCCCAGCACCGTGCGGGTGTCCCGGGGGTCGATGACCCCGTCGTCGTACAGCCGCCCCGACAGGAACACCGGCAGCGACTCCGCCTCGATCTGCTGCTCCACCATCGCCCGCAGCGCCGCGTCGCCCTCCTCGTCGTACGGCATGCCCTTCGCCTCCGCCGACGCCCGCGCGACGATCGACAGCACGCCCGCGAGCTGCTGCGGCCCCATGACCGCCGACTTGGCGCTGGGCCAGGCGAAGAGGAACCGCGGGTCGTACGCGCGGCCGCACATGCCGTAGTGCCCGGCGCCGTAGCTGGCGCCCATGAGCACCGACAGGTGCGGGACGCGGGAGTTGGAGACGGCGTTGATCATCTGGGCGCCGTGCTTGATGATGCCGCCCTGCTCGTAGTCCTTGCCGACCATGTAGCCGGTGGTGTTGTGGAGGAAGACCAGGGGGATGTCGCGCTGGTTGGCGAGCTGGATGAACTGCGCGGCCTTCTGCGACTCCTCGCTGAACAGCACGCCGCGCGCGTTGGCGAGGATCCCGACGGGATAGCCGTGCAGCCGGGCCCAGCCGGTGGCCAGGCTCGTCCCGTACAGCGGCTTGAACTCGTCGAAGTCCGAACCGTCCACCACCCGCGCGATCACCTCGCGCGGGTCGAACGGGACCTTCAGATCGCCCGGCACGATGCCCAGCAGCTCGTCCTCCGGGTACGCGGGCGGGGCGGCCGGCGGCGGGTCCGGGTGCGCCTTGCGCCAGGCGAGGCGGGCGACGACGCGGCGGGCGGTGTGCAGGGCGTCCGGCTCGTCGACGGCGAAGTAGTCGGCGAGTCCCGAGGTACGGGCGTGCATGTCGGCGCCGCCCAGCGACTCGTCGTCGCTCTCCTCGCCGGTGGCCATCCTCACCAGCGGCGGGCCGCCGAGGAACACCTTCGCGCGCTCCTTGACCATGATCACGTGGTCGCTCATGCCGGGCACGTACGCCCCGCCCGCCGTGGAGTTGCCGAAGACGACGGCGATGGTGGGGATGCCGGCCGCGGACGAGCGCGTGAGGTGCTTGAAGAGCGCGCCGCCCGGAATGAAGATCTCCTTCTGCGACGGCAGGTCGGCGCCGCCGGACTCCACGAGGTGGATCGACGGCAGCCGGTTGGCGAGGCTGATCTCATGGGCGCGGAACGCCTTCTTCAGCGTCCAGGGGTTGGACGCGCCGCCGCGTACGGTCGGGTCGTTGGCGGTGATCAGGCACTCCACGCCGGAGACGACGCCGATGCCGGTGACGAGCGAGGCGCCCACGGCGTGGTCCGATCCCCAGCCGGCCAGCGGACTCAGCTCCAGGAACGGGGTGTCGGGGTCGAGCAGCAGCTCGATGCGCTCGCGTACGAGCAGCTTGCCGCGGGCGCGGTGCCGGGCGACGTACTTCTCGCCGCCGCCCGCCACGGCCTTGGCGTGCTCGGCGTCGAGCGCGGCGAGCTTGTCGAGCATCGCGGCGCGGTGGGCGGCGTAGTCGGGGCCCGCGATGTCCAGCGACGAGGCGAGCACGGTCACAGCAGCTCCTCGGGGATGTCGGCGTACCGGGCGCGCAGCCACTCGCCGAGCGCCTTGGCCTGCGGGTCGAAGCGGGCCTGGGAGGCGACGCCCGCGCCGAGGAGTCCGTCGACGGTGAAGTTGAGCGCGCGCAGGTGCGGCAGGACGTGGCGGACGACGGGGAAGGGGGCGGTCTCCGGGAGGAGTTCGCGGAAGCGGTCGACGGTGAGGCTGTGGGCCAGCCAGGGCCAGACGGCGTCGGACCGGGCCCAGACGCCGACGTTGGCACTGCCGCCCTTGTCGCCGCTGCGCGCGCCGGCCACGGCGCCGAGCGGTGCGCGGCGCGTGGGCCCCGGCGGCGGGGGCGGCGGCAGCGGCGGCTCGGGTACGGGCGCCAGCGCCCGGGTGCGCGGCGGCGGGGCGACGGGGACGCGGGTGCCGTCGGGCAGCACGGCGGTGTGCGGGACGTCGGCGGCGGGGACGTACGCGGCCTCGAAGACGCCGTACGGCTGCGCCCTGCCGGGCGGGGCGGTGACGTGGAAGCCGGGGATGCTGGCGAGGGCCAGTTCGACGGCGGCGCCGCTGACGGCGCGGCCGACGGCGGCCTCGTCGGGGTCCCGGACGGCGAGGCGGAGGAAGGCGGACGCCTCCTCCTGCACGTCGGCGTCGGGGTGGTCGGTGCGGGCGAGGGTCCAGCGGACGTCGGCGACACCGGCGAGGACGGGGGCCATCTGGGCGCGGACGAGGGCGGCTTTGGCGTCGATGTCGAGGCCGGTGAGGACGAAGACGACCTCGTTGCGGTGGCCGCCGAGGCGGGAGAGGCCGACCTTGACGTCGGGGGGCGGGGGCTCGCCGCGTACGCCGGTGATGCGGACGCGGTCGGGTCCTTCGGGCGCGAGGCGTACGGAGTCGAGGCGGGCGGTGACGTCGGGTCCCGCGTAGCGGGGGCCCGCGGTCTCGTAGAGGAGCTGGGCGGTGACGGTCTCGACGGTGACGGCGCCGCCGGTGCCGGGGTGCTTGGTGATGACGGCGCTGCCGTCGGGCTCGATCTCGGCGAGGGGGAAGCCGGGGTGGCGGACGTCGTGCTCGGTGAAGAAGGCGTAGTTGCCGCCGGTGGCCTGGGTGCCGCACTCCAGCACGTGGCCGGCGACGACGGCCCCGGCGAGGGCGTGGAGAGCGGGGTCGTCGGGGCCGTCGGCGGCGCCGGGGGTCCAGCCGTAGTGGGCCTGGGCGGCGCCGGTGACGAGCGCGGCGTCGGTGACGCGGCCGGTGACGACGACGTCGGCGCCGGCGCGCAGGCAGGCGGCGATGCCGGCGCCGCCGAGGTAGGCGTGGGCGGCGAGGGCGCCGGGCCAGGTGCCGCGGGCGGTGAGGTCGTCGCCCTCGACGTGGGCGACGCGGGCGGGCACGCCGACGCGCTCGGACAGCTCGCGGACGGCGGCGGCGAGTCCCGCGGGGTTGAGGCCGCCGGCGTTGACGACGAGGGCGACGCCGCGGTCCCGGGCGAGGCCGAGGCCGTCCTCAAGCTGGCGGAGGAAGGTCCTGGCGTAGCCGGCGGCGGGGTTCTTGAGGCGGTCACGGGCGAGGATGAGCATGGTCAGCTCGGCAAGGTAGTCGCCGGTGAGGACGTCGAGTTCACCGCCGGTGAGCATCTCGCGGACGGCGTCGAAGCGGTCGCCGTAGAAGCCGGAGGCGTTGCCGATGCGGAGGGTCACGGGCGGTCCTCCCAAGTGGCCCGGCCTCCGGTACGGGCCGCGCCGTCCGCGGTCTGTTCCCGGCCGCCGCCCGGTGGTCCTGCGAACGCCTGGGCGATGCCGAGCCAGCGCTCCGCCTCCGCGCCCTCGGCGACGAGCGCGGTGTCGGCGCGGTGCACGCGCTGGGTGGCCAGGAGACAGAAGTCGAGCGCGGGCCCGGTGACGCGCTCGGCGGCGTCCTCCGGCCCGTACGCCCACACCTCCCCGCTGCCACCGGGTGCGGTCAGCTCGACGCGGAACTCCTGTGCGGGCGGGGCGAGTCGGTGGACGGCGTACGCGAAGTCCCGCGTCCGTACGCCGATACGGACCACGTGCCGCAGCCGGGCGGTGGGCGCACGCCGTACGCCGAGCGCGTCGGCGACGTCCTGCCCGTGCGCCCAGGTCTCCATCAACCGCCCCGAGGCGACACCCCCGACGCTCATCGGCGGCCCGAACCACGGCATCCGCACCCCCGCCGGCTGCGCCAGCAGCACCCGCCGCAACTCCTCGCGCCCCTGCCGCCACCGGTCGAGCAGCACGTCGGGCGGCTGGGCGGCGCCGCGCTCGGCACCCTCGTCGACGAAGCCGAACGGCGCCTCCCGGGCGTGCGTCAGCATCCGCCGGAACTCCTCGGGATCGTCCGCGGCGGCGAGCGCGGCTCGGTCGGTCCACGCGAGGTGGGCGATCTGATGCGCGACGGTCCAGCCGGCGGCGGGCGTGCCGAGCGCCCACCGCTCGGGCGGCAGCCCGGCGACGAGGGCGTCCAGCGCGGCGCTCTCGTCGCGGAGGTCGTCCAGCAGGGAGTTGATCTCCGGGCCCGCCATGCTGCGCTCCCCTCGTGACTACTGCGCAGTAGGGTGGCAGCGGACCGGAAAACAAGCAAGCGTGCTTGCCGGATTCAGTCGGGGTGGTGCGGCTCCGCGGGCACCGCTCACCCCTCCTCCGGCAGGCCCTCCGCGAGGAGTTCCGCGAGGTGGCGGGCCTGGACGCCCCCGAGCTGGGCGAGTTGGGTGCGGCAGGAGTAGCCGTCGGCGACGACCGCCGCGTCACCCGGCGCGTTGCGTACCGCCGGGAGGAGCTGGTCTTCGGCGCAGGCGGCGGAGACCTCGTAGTGGCCGCGTTCGAAGCCGAAGTTGCCCGCCAGGCCGCAGCATCCCGAGGCGAGTCGCCCCTCCAGTCCCGCCTTCGCCATCAGGCGGCGCTCGGCGGCGTCGCCGAGGACGGCGTGCTGGTGGCAGTGCGTCTGGCCGGTGACCGGGCGGTCGAGGCGGGGCGGGGTCCAGTCGGGGGCCGCGGTTTCGAGGGCTTCGGCGAGGGTGCGGACGCGGGCGGCGAGGCGCGGGGCGCGTTCGTCGCCGGGCAGCAGCTCGACGAGGTCGGTCTTGAGCGCGGCGGCGCAGGGCGGTTCGAGGACGACGAGCGGCGGGCCGGCGTCGCCGGTCTCACCACTCCCGCCGCCCTCCGGCTCCAGCGCGTCCAGCGTCCGCCGCATCACCGCGCGGGCCTGGTCCAGTTGGCCCGTGGAGACATACGTCAGTCCGCAGCACACCTTCCCCGCCCCCCGCGGCAGCCCCACCCGCAGTCCCGCCGCCCGCAGCACCCGCACCGCCGCCGTACCCGCCTCCGGCGACAGGTAGTTCGTGAACGTGTCCGGCCACAGCAGCACGTCCGGATCCGTGTCGGCCCCCCGCCGCAGCGACCGCGTCAGCGGCACCCGCGCGATCGGTGGGATCGCCCGCTCCCCCGCGAGCCCCGCAAGCCGCTTCGCCACCGCCGCCAGCGGCCCCACCCGGGCCAGCGCGTTCGCCGCCCCCGCCGCCCGCAGCGCCGCCGTCAGCCGCAGCCACTGCGGCAGCCGCCCCATCGCGTAGTGCGCCATCGGCCGGCGCCGCCCGGCGTAGTGGTGGTACAGGAACTCGGCCTTGTACGTGGCCATGTCGACGTCCACCGGGCAGTCGCTGCGGCACCCCTTGCACGACAGGCACAGGTCCAGCGCCTCACGTACCTCCTCCGAGCGCCACCCGTCCGTGATGACCTCCCCCGCCAGCATCTCGTGCAGCAGGCGCGCGCGCCCGCGCGTGGAGTGCCGTTCCTCGCCCGTGGCCCGGTACGACGGGCACATCACCCCGGGGCTCCCGGCCGGGTTCCGGCACTTGGCGACGCCGACGCACCGCCGCACCGCCGCCGCGAAGTCGCCGCCCTCGGGGCCGTCGTGCGGATACCCGAACGCCACCGGCACGGGACCGCGGGGCAGCGGCGCGAAGCGCAGGTCGGCGTCGAGGGGCGCGGGGCGGGCGATCACGCCGGCGTTGAGGGCGCCGTCGGGGTCCCAGAGGTCCTTGAAGCCGCCGAAGAGGCCGACGAGCTCGTCCCCGTACATCGCGGGCAGCAGCTCGGAACGCGCCCGCCCGTCGCCGTGCTCCCCGGACAGCGAGCCGCCGTGGGCGACGACGAGATCCGCCATCTCCCCCGAGAACTCGCGGAAGCGGGCGACGCCGGGCGCGGTCAGCAGGTCGAAGTCGATCCGCACGTGGATGCAGCCGTCGCCGAAGTGCCCGTACGGCAGCCCGCGCAGCCCGTGCGCGGCGAGCAGCGCGCGGAACTCGCGCAGGTACGCGCCGAGCCGCGCGGGCGGCACCGCGCAGTCCTCCCAGCCGGGCCACGCCTCGCTGCCGTCGGGCAAGCGGGTGGCGGTGCCGGAGGCGTCCTCGCGGATACGCCACAGGGCGCGCTGCGCGGCGGGGTCCGCGACGACGGTGTGGTCGACGGCGTCGGCGGCGCGGCACACCTCGTCGGCGGCGGCCCGTGCGGCGGCGGGGGTCTCGCCGCCGGTCTCGACGAACAGCCAGGCGCCGCCGCGGGGCAGCGCGTGCGCGCCGGGGCCGCTGCCGACAAGGTCGGCGGCCATGCCCTCGACGGTCAGCGGACGCAGCGGCAGCAGCCCGGGGGCGGCTTCCGCGGCGGCGGACTCGTCGGCGTAGCCGAGGACGGCGAGGGCGCGGGCGGGGGGTGCCTCGACGAGGCGGACGGTGGCCTGGGTGAGGACGGCGAGGGTGCCTTCGCTGCCGGTGAAGGCGCGGGCGAGGTCGGCGCCGCGCTCGGGGAGGAGGGCGTCGAGTGCGTAGCCGGAGATGCGGCGGGGGAGATCGGGCCAGCCGGGGAGGTCGCGGGGGTACGGGCCGGGGGCGCCGGCGGCGTACGCACCGGGGGCGTCGTCTCCGTCCCGGACGCCGCCCGCCTGCCCGCCCGCAGGGCCGCCCGGCGGCCCGCCCGCACGGCCGACCGCGCGCCCGCCCGTCCGCAGCGTCGCCAGATGCTCCGCGACGAACTCCTGCAACCCCGGCACCACCGCGAGGTTCCGCTCCAGCCGCACCGCCCGCCCCCGGTACGTCACCACGTCCAGCGCCCGCACGTTGTCCGCCGTCGTCCCCCACGCGACGCTGTGCGGGCCGCAGGAGTCGTTGCCGACCATCCCGCCGATCGTGCACCGGCTGTGCGTCGACGGATCGGGCCCGAACGTCAGCCCGTGCTCCGCCGCCGCGCCGCGCAGCCGGTCGAGCACGAGCCCCGGCTGCACGACGGCGGTGCGCGCCTCGGGGTCGAGGCCGACGAGCCGGTTCAGGTGCCGGGTGAAGTCGAGGACGACGCCGACGCCCACGGCGTTGCCCGCGATGGACGTACCGCCGCCGCGGGCGACGACGGGCGCGCCGTACTCCCGGCACACCGCGAGCGCGGCGGCGACGTCGTCGGCGTCGCGGGGGGCGACGACGCCGAGGGGGACGCGGCGGTAGTTGGAGGCGTCCATGGTGACGAGAGCCCGGTCCCGGGGCCGGAACCCCACCTCGCCGCGGACCGCGCCCCGCAGCCGGCGCTCCAGCGCCACGACGTCGATCCCGGTGTCCGTACCCGTGTCCGCGCTCGTCTGCGTATCCATGGCCCCAGCGTGCCGGACACCCCCGCCCCGCCGCCTGTATTGACGTGCACCACTCGCGCCTCTAACGTCCGACCCCAGAAAGATTCGAAATCAGTCCCGAATGTTTCGATCCTCACGGCACGCACGGATCCGGCGCCATCACTCCACCACCGCCCGCGCCCGCCCGCGGGGGAAGAAGGGGAACATGCGAAGACTCCGCAGCAGGCCCAGGGCCCTGCTCGCCGCGCTCGCCGGCGCCCTCTGCCTGTACGGCCTCGGCACCGCCGCCCCCGCGCAGGCGGCCGCCCCCGCGGATGCCGGCCCACCCGCGGCCGCCGCCGCCTCCCTCAACCAGCTCGCACAGGCGCACGGCAAGTTCATCGGCTCCGCCGCCGCGACGTCGCACTTCTCCGACACCCAGTACACCGGGATCCTGGGCAGCGAGTTCGGCCAGGTCACGGCGGAGAACGAGATGAAGTGGGACACCGTGCAGCCGTCCCGCGGCCAGTTCAACTACGCCCCCGGCGACCGGGTCGTCGACTTCGCGCAGCAGAACGGCCAGTCGGTCCGCGGCCACACCCTCGTCTGGCACAGCCAGCTCCCCGGCTGGGTCTCGGGACTGCCGAGCGGCGAGGTCCGTACGGCGATGGAGAACCACGTCACGCAGGTCGCCGGGCACTACGCGGGCGACATCGACGCCTGGGACGTGGTCAACGAGCCGTTCAACGAGGACGGCACGTTCCGTACGAGCCCCTTCTACAACGCCATGGGCCGCGACTTCGTCGCCCACGCGCTGCGCGCCGCGAAGGCGGCGGACCCGAGCGCGAAGCTGTGCATCAACGACTACAACATCGAGGGCGTCAACGCGAAGAGCACCGCGATGTACAACCTCGTCCGCGACCTGAAGGCACAGGGCGTACCGATCGACTGCGTCGGTATCCAGGGCCATCTGGCGATCCAGTACGGCTTCCCGAGCGACCTGCGGCAGAACATGCAGCGCTTCGCGGACCTGGGCGTCGACGTGGCGATCACGGAGCTGGACGTACGCATGCAGCTCCCCGTCAGCACACAGAAGGAAGCCACCCAGTCGCAGTACTACACGAACGTCGTCAGCGCCTGCCTGGCGGTCACCCGCTGCAAGGGCATCACGGTGTGGGGCTTCCCGGACAAGTACTCCTGGGTGCCGGGCGTCTTCGACGGCGAGGGCTCGGCGACCCTCTGGAACGACAGCTACCAGCCGAAACAGGCGTACAACGCGGTGGTCGAAGCCCTCGGCGGCGACCCTGGCCCGGGCCCCGGCCCCGGTGACGGCTGCAGCGCGGGCTACGCCGTACCCCAGCAGTGGAACGGCGGCTTCACCGCCGCGGTCACGGTGAGCTGCGACGGCGACTCGCTGGCCGGCTGGTCGGTCAGCTGGGACTACGCGGCGGGCCAGCGCGTCACCAACGCCTGGAACGCGACCTGCCAGCAGAGCGGCACGAGGGTCACCTGCACCAACGCCCCCTACAACGGCAACGTCCCGGACGGCGGCTCGGTCACCTTCGGCTTCAACGGCACCTGGACCGGCACCAACCCCGCCCCCACCCCGACCCTGGGCTGACCCCGACGTCCGCCGGGGCCACCGCCACCGCGGAGACCCCGGCGGACGGCCGTGTATGGGACACGTGGGGCTTCAGTGAAGCGGCGACATCGAGCCAACGAACGCGCTGGCGAAACCCCGCGTCCCACGGATAGCGTCTTCTACCCGTAGTGACCCGCCTCCTACAGGGAGTTGACGTGAGACGCCGACACACCCTCCCCGCCACATTGGCAACCGTGGCCGCCGCGAGCCTGCTCCTGACGGCATGCGGTTCGGACGACGGGGACGGGGGTGACGACGAGAAGATCAAGGGCGCGGACGACGGCTCGTCGGCGTCGCCGTCACCGAAGGAGAGCGAACCGGAGGCGGACCGCCCGGAGTTGACGCTTCCTTCGTACGCAAAGTTGACGTTCGAGGAGGCCGCCACGGGCGACGCCACGAAGGACGCGGTCCTCAGCGACAGCGAGCAGCGGTTCATCGCCCTCTACGACGCGATCCTGAAGGCGGACACACAGAGTTCTGCCCTGACCTTCTACACCAGTGGTGAAGCACTGTCGATGTCGCAGGACTTCGTCAAGGGCTGGGTCGACGCCGATGACAAGTGGGCGGGAGTCATCCGGGTCTTCGACCGCAAGGTGACCATGAAGGAGGACGGCACCGCCGCCGTGGTCTTCTGCGCCGACGAGAGCGATGCCGTCATCACGAAGGATCCGGCGAACGAGAAGGATCTGCCGACCGGCAGCGGCTCGAAGAACGCGTACATCCTCTACAACACGCTGCTTGAGAAGAGCGCGGAGGGCGTCTGGCAGACGACCAAGGGTGTTTCTGACCGGGGGGCGGCACAGTGCCAGGTTTAGCGAAAGTCACAGCCACCTTCGCGTTATCCGGGCTTGTATCTCTGGGGATGTTATCCGGTCCGGCCGCAGCCCAGGAGGACGACGGACTCGGCGGGCATGGAGATAATTTCGACCCCGGAGAAGGCAACCCGTCCGGCGGCTCCGGCCCCTCGGGGGGAAGCGGCAACGGGAACATCTACGCCCAGGTCGAGATCGTCTGGGACGAGACCCGCAACGGCCCCGGCGGGGACGGGGGCGGGTCCGTGGCCCCGGTGAGCGACTGGGAGCCGCCACCGTGTTGGTACGGCCCGGCCTACAGTCCCGACAAGTTCGAGGAGCTGGCCCGGAGGGTGTGGTTCACGATGGTCCACGACCCTGACGGGCAGGACATCGCCTCGGACTTCATGGACAAGTACAGCGGCGGAAAGCCCTACGACAATTTCAACCAAGACAAGTCCGGCGAAGGCTATTGGTGGGACGACTTCTACGACAAGAGCCGCACGGACGACCCCGCGATCTTCGACTGCATGGAGCCGTGGTTCTGGGTCGACACAGGTGACTCCCCGCCCGTCGAGTACGAAAACGCCGTCACCCCCGAGGTCCTGGCCGAACTCGCCTACGACAGGCTCAGCCTCCCGCGCGACGAGGCGACCCTGCGCCCGGCGGCGGCGAGCCAGAAGGTCAACCTGCCGACCTGGGTGTGGCTCGGCGAGGGCACGTTCCGCCCCGTGTCGGTCAGCGCGTCCATCCCCGAGATCGGCATCGAGGCGACCACCACCGCCCGCCCGGTGGGCCTGCACATCGACCCCGGCACGGACGACGCGGAGTCATACCCCGAGGACGGCTCCTGCCGCATCAACGACGACGGCTCCATCGGCACCCCGTACGCGGCCGGCCGCTCCGAAGAGACGCCGCCCTGCGGCCTGACGTACCTCCGCTCCACGGAGAGCACGGGCCCGTACGAGCTGACGGCCACAGTCACCTGGGAGATCAGCTGGACCGGCACAGGTCGGCCCGACCCCGAACGGCTCCCTGACGGTGTCTTCGACGCGACCACCGAGGTCGAGGTCGCGGAAATCCAGGCCGTCGTCCGCTGAGCCCGCGAACTCCCGACCCTTATCTGACCACGCCGTCTCACCGCTTCGCTCGGGACTGCGGACCGCCGCCTTGGGAGAACCGTGAGCAACCGCCCCACCGACTGGCACGTACTCGACCTCGACGAGGATCCGACGCCGGGGGATCCGGCCCGGGTGAAGCAACTGGCCCGGGAGTTGCACGACTTCGCCGGCGACGTGACCGACGCGCTGCGCCAGATCAAGGCCATGGCGGGCGAGGACGCGATCCTGCGCTGGGCGGGGAAGACGGCGAAGGCGTTCCAGGACGAGTTCGAGGAGGTTCCCAAGAACCTGAAGAAGCTGCAGCGCTCGTACGAACTGGCGGGCGACGCGCTCGCCGCGTACTGGCCGAAGCTGGAGCGGGCCCAGTCGCTGGCCGACAAGGCGCTGGCCAGGGGGCGCGAGGCCCGCAACGAGTTGTCGTCCGCGACCGGCCGCCTGGACTCGGCCAACTCCTGGGTCGAACGCGCCACCGCGAAAACCGAGGAGTACGACGAGAAAGAGGGCAAGGACAAGCCCGACGAGTCCGAGGTCCGCGCCGCCACCCGCAACGCCACCGACGCGAAGTCCGCCCAGACCAGCGCCCAGACGGCCGTCGACAACGCCGAATCCGGCCTCGAAGCCGCCAAGAAAATGGCCGCCGACGCCAAGAAGATGCGCGAAGACGCCGCATCCGAGGCCAAGGACAAACTCGAAGACGCCTCCGACGCCGGGATCCAGAACCGCAAGTGGTGGGAGAAGGCGGTCGACTGGGTCAAGGACAACTGGGACACCATCGTCACCGTCTGCAAGGTCATCGTCGCCGTCCTGGGCATCGTCGTCCTCATCATCGGCGGCCCCCTCGCACTGGTAGTCCTCGCCGCCGCCCTCGTCGTCCTCGCCGACACCCTCATCAAGTACCTGAACGGGGAAGCATCTCTCTGGGACGTCGCGTTCGCCGCCCTTGACTGCATTCCCGGCATGAAGGGCCTGACCACCCTCGGCGGGCTGGCGAAGATGGCCAAGGGCGGCATGAAGGCCGTGAAGGGCCTCAAGGCCATGAAGGCCGGTGTGCTGGGCCTGGCCAAGCGCGGGCGCACCATGCTGGGCGACGCGGCGCGCGGCGCCCGCGACCGGTTCAAGAGCGTCGTCAACAAGCTCACCGACCCGATCGACCTGGCCACCGGCGAGATGTACCTCCCCCAGACCGACATCGAGTTACCCGGTCTCCTGCCTCTGGCGTTCAACCGTCGGCTCGGCTCTGCGTACAGATGTGGGTGGTGGTTCGGCCCCACCTGGACCTCCACCATCGACCAACGACTGGAGATCGACGAGCAGGGGGTCGTCTTCGTCACCGAAGACGGACGTCTCCTGGCCTACCGCCACCCCTCCGGCCCCGCTGACGCGGTCCTGCCCGACTCAGAAGCCGTTGTCCTATCGATCTTGAGTGCGGTGTGATCGAAAGTGGCCGGTGGGGCGGGTGATTCTGCCGTGGCCGTGCATGAAGACAGGGCCTCTGGTGCAGTTCGGAGTTGCTGAGACACCGAT
>NZ_JBDPMI010000046.1:0-37221 GCF_039871555.1 Streptomyces sp. B5E4 | reverse complement strand
TGACCTGGACATCCACCTTGATGTCCTTGTTCTTCGCCTCGAACCGCTTCACCACATCGTCCCAGTACACCTTGGACGCATTCGACGCCTTGTCCCCGTAATCAGCCGCCACCAACTTGATGGTGGTCGTACCGTCCGAGCTGCCCCCGTCGTCGCCGCAAGCCGCAAGCCCCAGTACCAGCGCAGAGGCCGCTGCGCCGGCACTGATCAACCGTACTGTCCTCACTGTTGAACCCCTTTGTCCTCGGCGCTGGTTTACGACCAGATGAAGATCATCCAGCGTGCGCTGGGCGTCAGCCTACCGACGGGCGCGTCTCGCGAACAGGTCTAGGCCACTGCCGTGACCTGGCTGCAATCAGGCGCTTCCGACTGCTTCCGTTTCGCTTTCCTCCGCTACGCACGGTAGTCACCCGGACGGGCCTCTCGGCCGTGTTCGCGGGCCGGTCGGCCCTTAGCGTTGATCGTGTGGCGCGGGCAGGGTGGCCACCGTCAGCCGTCCCCTACCGCCGCAGAGCGCGCGAGAACCGAGGTAGCCGTGGCCGGAACCGACGGTGCCGCCACCGACCTGCTGTTGCGTACGGGCCGTTGGTTCACCCGCGGCACGGTCTCGCCGGACCTACGTACGGTGACGAAAACGGGCGGCAGAGCGGGCGACGTCTTCTACCGCGACAGGTGGAGCCACGACAAGGTGGTCCGCTCCACGCACGGTGTGAACTGCACCGGTTCGTGCCGCTGGAAGGTCTACGTCAAAGACGGGATCATCACCTGGGAGACCCAGGAGACCGATTACCCCTCGGTCGGGCCCGACCGCCCCGAGTACGAGCCGCGCGGCTGCCCGCGCGGCGCCGCCTTCTCCTGGTACACCTACTCCCCCACCCGGGTCCGCTACCCCTACGTCCGCGGCGTCTTGCTGGAGCAGTACCGCGAGGCGCGGCGGCGCCTGGGCGATCCGGTGCTGGCGTGGGCCGAGGTCACCGGCGACCCCGAGCGCCGCCGCCGCTACCAGAGCGCCCGCGGCAAGGGCGGGTTCGTCCGGGCCACCTGGGACGAGGCCGTCGAACTGGTCGCCGCCGCGCACGTGCACACCATCAAGCGGTACGGCCCGGACCGTATCGCCGGCTTCTCCCCGATCCCCGCGATGTCGATGGTCTCGCACGCCGCCGGGGCCCGCTTCCACTCCCTCATCGGCGCCCCGATGCTCTCCTTCTACGACTGGTACGCCGACCTGCCCGTGGCCTCCCCGCAGGTCTTCGGCGACCAGACCGACGTGCCCGAGTCCGGCGACTGGTGGGACGCGGCGTACCTCATCATGTGGGGCTCCAACGTCCCCGTGACCCGCACCCCGGACGCCCACTGGATGGCCGAGGCCCGCTACCGCGGGCAGAAGGTCGTCGTCGTCGCCCCCGACTACGCCGACAACGCCAAGTTCGCCGACGAGTGGCTGCACCCGCACCCCGGCACCGACGGCGCGCTCGCGATGGCGATGGGGCACGTGATCCTCAAGGAGTGCTTCGTCGACAGGCAGGTCCCCCACTTCACCGACTACGTACGCCGCTTCACCGACCTGCCCTTCCTCGTCACCCTCCGGCAGCGCGGCGGGGGTCACGTGCCGGACAAGTTCCTGCGCGCGGCCGATCTGACGGGCCGTCCGGAGGCGGCGGCCGAGGGCGCGGAGTGGCAGACGGTGGTGGTGGACGAGACCACCGGCGACACGGTCGTGCCCAACGGCTCGCTCGGTTTCCGGTGGACCGAGTCGGGCAAGGGCAAGTGGAACCTCGATCTCGGCGAAACCGTTCCCCGGCTGACCATGTCCGGGGTGCCGGGCGCCGAGCCCGCCGAGGTGCTGCTGCCGCGCTTCGACACCGAGGGCGGCGCACACGGCCAGGGCCGCGGCGAGTCCGTCGCCCGGGGCGTACCGGCGCTGCGGCTGCCCGGCGGACGGCTGGTCACCACGGTCTTCGACCTGCTGCTCGCCCAGTACGGCATCGCCCGCCCCGGGCTGCCGGGCACGTGGCCCGAGGGGTACGAGGACGCCGGGCAGCCCGCGACGCCGGCGTGGCAGGAGGTGCACACCTCGGTGCCCGCCGCCCGGTGCGTGCGCATCGCCCGGGAGTTCGCCCGTACCGCGGAGGCGTCGCGCGGGCGGTGCATGATCCTCATGGGCGCGGGCACGAACCACTGGTTCCACTCCGAGACCATCTACCGCGCCTTCCTCGCCCTGCTCCAGCTCACCGGCTGCCAGGGCGTCAACGGCGGCGGCTGGGCGCACTACGTCGGGCAGGAGAAGTGCCGTCCGTCGACCGGCTGGGCGACGCTGGCCTCGGCGAACGACTGGTCCCGGCCGCCGCGGCAGATGATCGGCACCGCGTACTGGTTCCTCCACACCGACCAGTGGCGCTACGACCACTTCCGCGCCGACGTCCTCGCCTCCCCGCTCGGCCGCGGCGCGTTCGCGGGCATGACCGGCGCGGACTGTCTGGCCGCCGCGGCGCGGTCCGGCTGGATGCCCTCGTACCCGACCTTCGACCGCAACCCGCTGGACATCGCCGAGGACGCGGACGCCGCCGGCAAGGACCCGGTGGCGTACACCGTCGACGAACTGCGCGCCGGGCGGCTCGGCTTCGCCTGTGAGGACCCCGACGCCGAGGAGAACTGGCCGCGTATCGTCACGCTCTGGCGCGCCAACCTGCTCGGCTCCTCCGCCAAGGGCGCCGAGTACTTCCAGCGCCACCTGCTCGGCACCCACTCCTCGCTGCGCGCGACGGAGGCACCGGTGGAGGTCCGCCCGCGCGACGTGCGCTGGCGGGAGGAGGCACCCGAGGGCAAGCTCGACCTGCTGCTGTCGCTGGACTTCCGGATGACGTCCTCGACGCTGCTGTCCGACGTGGTGCTGCCGGCGGCCACCTGGTACGAGAAACACGACCTGTCCTCCACGGACATGCACCCCTACGTCCACTCCTTCACCCCCGCCGTGGACCCGCCGTGGCAGGCGCGCAGCGACTTCGACGCCTTCCAGGCCATCGCCCGCCGCTTCAGCGAGCTGGCCCGCGACCACCTCGGCGTCCGCCACGACCTCGTCGCCACCGCGCTCCAGCACGACACCCCCGGCGAGATCGCGCAGCCCGGCGGCGTGGCGGCCGACTGGCGGCGCGGCGACTGCGAGCCCGTACCGGGCCGGACGATGCCGCAACTGACCCTCGTGGAACGGGACTACGGCGCCGTCGCCGACAAGATGACCACGCTCGGCCCGCTCGCCGAACGCCTCGGCCTGCCCGCCAAGGGCATCGCGCTGCGGCCCGACCGGGAGGTCGAGCTGCTCGGCGCGCTCGGCGGCACCCGCGCGGACGGACCCGCGGCCGGCCGGCCGCTGCTGGACACGGCGGTCAAGTGGGCGGACGCGATCCTCGCGCTCTCCGGCACCACCAACGGCCGGCTCGCCGTGCAGGGCTTCCGCACGCTGACCGAGCGCACCGGGCAGGAGATGGCGCACCTGGCCGCCGAACAGGAGGGCAGGCGCGTCTCGTACGCGGACACGCAGGCGGCGCCCGTGCCCGTCATCACCTCGCCGGAGTGGTCGGGCAGCGAGGCCGGCGGGCGCCGCTACACCGCCTTCACCCTCAACACCGAGCAGCTCAAGCCCTGGCACACCCTGACCGGGCGGCAGCACTTCTTCCTCGACCACGACTGGATGCACGAGCTGGGCGAGGCGCTGCCGGGCTACCGGCCGCCGCTGGACATGCACCGGCTCTTCGGCGAGCCGGAGCTGGGGCCCGGCGGAGAGCGCCAGGTGACCGTGCGGTACCTGACCCCGCACAGCAAGTGGTCGATCCACTCCGAGTACCAGGACAACCTGTTCATGCTGTCGCTCTCCCGCGGCGGCCAGTCGGTCTGGATGTCGCAGGAGGACGCGGCGGCCATCGGCGTCCGCGACAACGACTGGATCGAGGCCGTCAACCGCAACGGCGTGGTCGCCGCGCGGGCGGTCGTCTCGCACCGGATGCCGCGCGGCACCGTCTACATGCACCACGCCCAGGACCGCACCGTGGGCGTGCCGAAGGCCGAGACCACCGGCCGCCGCGGCGGCATCCACAACTCGCTGACCCGGCTGATCCTCAAGCCCACCCATCTGATCGGCGGCTACGCGCAGCTCTCCTGGGCGTTCAACTACCTCGGCCCGACCGGCAACCAGCGCGACGAGGTGACCGTCATCCGGCGCCGCGAAGGGGAGGTGACGTACTGATGCGCGTGATGGCGCAGCTCGCGATGGTCATGAACCTCGACAAGTGCATCGGCTGCCACACCTGTTCGGTGACCTGCAAGCAGGCGTGGACGAACAGGAGCGGCGTCGAGTACGTCTGGTTCAACAACGTCGAGACCCGGCCGGGACAGGGCTATCCGCGGCGCTACGAGGACCAGGAGCGCTGGCGCGGCGGCTGGGAGCTGAACCGGCGCGGCCGGCTGAAGCTCAAGGCGGGCGGCCGGTTCCGGAAGCTGGCCTCGATCTTCGCCAACCCCGTGCTGCCGGTCATCAAGGACTACTACGAACCCTGGACATACGAATACCGCAATCTGATCGACGCGCCGCTGGGCGACGACTTTCCCGTCGCCGAGCCGCGCTCCGTCCTCACCGGCAAGCCGATGAAGATCGAGTGGAGCGCCAACTGGGACGACAACCTGGGCGGCACCGCCGAGCACGGCGACCTGGACCCGATGGTGGTCAGGACCCGGCAGCGCGCCGCGGAGAAGGTGAAGTTCGAGTTCGAGCAGACCTTCATGTTCTATCTGCCGCGGATCTGCGAGCACTGCCTGAACCCGTCGTGCGTGGCCAGTTGCCCGTCGGGCGCGATGTACAAGCGCACGGAGGACGGGATCGTCCTGGTCGACCAGGACCGCTGCCGCGGCTGGCGGATGTGCGTGACCGGCTGCCCGTACAAGAAGGTCTACTTCAACCACCGCACCGGCAAGGCCGAGAAGTGCACCATGTGCTACCCGCGGCTGGAGGTCGGGCTGCCCACGGTGTGCTCGGAGACCTGCGTGGGGCGGCTGCGGTACCTCGGCGTGGTGCTGTACGACGCGGACCGGGTGCTGGAAGCCGCGTCGGTGCCGGAGGACACGGACCTGTACGAGGCGCAGCTCGGCGTCTTCCTCGACCCGGAGGACCCGGAGGTGCGGCGCGCGGCAGAGGCGGCGGGGATCCCGTACGACTGGGTCGAGGCGGCCCGGCGCTCGCCGGTGCACGCGCTGATCAGCCGGTACCGGGTGGCGCTGCCGCTGCATCCGGAGTACCGGACGATGCCGATGGTCTGGTACATCCCGCCGCTGTCCCCGGTGGTGGAGGCGCTGGCGGAGACGGGCTTCGACGGCGAGGACACGGGCAACCTCTTCGGCGCCATCGACGCGCTGCGCATCCCGCTGGAGTACCTGGCGGAGCTGTTCACGGCCGGGGACACCGCGCCGGTGCGGGCGTCGCTGGAGAAGCTGGCGGCGATGCGCGGCCACATGCGCGCGGTCAACCTCGGCGAGCCGCCGGGCGATACGGCGGCGGCCGTCGGCATGACGGGCCGGGAGATCGAGGACATGTACCGGCTGCTGGCGGTGGCGAAGTACGACGAGCGCTACGTCATCCCCACCGCCGCCGTCGGCGACGCCCGGGCACTGGAGGAGTCGGCGCTGCCGCAGGACTGCAGCCTCGACTTCGAGGGCGGCCCCGGCATGGGCGGCTCCGGCCCGGTCGGCGCCGGGTCCGGGCGGCGGTCGCTGCCGCTGGTGGCGGTCGACAGCTTCGACAAGCTGCGCCGCCGCCAGAGAGCCGACCGTCCGGGGGGCGCCGGGGAGACCGCGGAGAGGGGGGAGGCGTGAGTGCCGTCGTACGGCAGGTCGCCGCCCGCTGCCTCGGCTATCCGGACGAGGAGTTCCACGCCGCCCTGCCGCTGCTGCGCCGTGCGCTGCCCGGCGGGCACGCGCTGCACGGCTTCCTCGACCACGCCGCGCGCACCGATCCCGCGGCGCTGGCCGCGCACTACGTCGAGGTCTTCGACTTCAAGGCGCGCCGCTGCCTGTACCTGACCTGGTGGACCGACGGCGACACCCGCCGCCGCGGCATGGCGATGGTCCGCTTCAAGGAGACCTACCGGGCGTACGGCATGGACCTCACCGACGAGGAGCTGCCCGACTTCCTGCCCGCCGTGCTGGAGTTCACCGCCGCCACCGGCGACGACGGGCTGCTCCGGGCGCACCGCCCGGCCGTCGAGCTGCTGCGGCTGTCGCTCGCCGAGCACGGCACCCCGTACGCCACCGTGCTCACCGCCGTCTGCGCCACGCTGCCCGGCCCCTCGCCGAAGGACCGCGCCGCCGCCCTGGCGCTGGCCCGCTCCGGACCGCCGCGCGAGGACGTCGGCCTGGAGCCGTACGGGCAGCTCCCGTACGGGCTGCTGCCCCTCGTCGACGCCCCGGGAGGCCGGTCGTGAGCACGCTGTGGAACGTCCTGCCGTACGTCGTGATCGTGCTCTTCCTCTCCGGGACGGCCTGGCGCTACCGCTACGACAGGTTCGGCTGGACGACCCGCTCCTCCGAGCTGTACGAGTCGCGGCTGCTGAACATCGCCTCGCCGATGTTCCACTACGGCATCCTCTTCGTCCTCGCCGGTCATCTGGTGGGCCTGTTCATCCCCGACTCGTGGACCTCGGACCTGGGCATCAGCGACCACGCGTACCACCTGCTGTCCCTCTGCACCGGCACCGCCGCCGGGCTGCTGACCGTCGCCGGGATCGTGCTGCTGATCTACCGCAGGCGCACGACGGGTGCGGTCTTCCGCGCGACGACGGCCAACGACAAGCTCATGTACCTGGTGCTGCTGGCGGCCATCGTCCTCGGGATGTGGGCCAAGCTCGGCCACGCCGGCGGCGAGGGCTACGACTACCGCGCGACCATCGCGCCCTGGGCACGCGGCATCTTCACGCTGCGGCCGGACGGCGCGCGGATGGACGGGGTGCCGGCGACCTACCAGATCCACATCCTCGTCGGGCTCGCGCTCCTCGCGCTGGTGCCGTTCACGCGGCTCGTGCACATGCTCAGCGCGCCCGTGCAGTACCTCTTCCGCCCGTACCTCGTCTACCGCAGCCGCGAACCGCGGCAGCTCGCGGCGCGGGCCGCACGGCGCGGCTGGGAACGCGCCGAGTGAACGCACCGGCAGCGCGGAAGCCGGCCGCCGGGGCGGCGGAGCAGCCGTCGCGCGCCGCGTACGCCAACCTCGTCGTCGCCACCCTCGGCTTCACGCTGACGTTCTGGGCCTGGAACCTGATCGCGCCGATCGCCGGGCCGCTCGGCGACGACCTGGGCATCAGCTCGTTCGAGCAGTCGCTGATGGTCGCCGTGCCGGTGATCGTGGGCTCGGTGGGCCGGATCCCGGTCGGCGCGCTGACCGACCGGTTCGGCGCGCGGGTGATGTTCCCGCTGACCTCGGCGCTGACCGTCGTGCCGGTGCTGCTGCTGATCCCGGCGAAGGAGTCGTACGCGGCGCTGCTGCTGGTCGGCTTCCTGCTGGGCGTCGGCGGCACGACGTTCGCGATCGGCGTTCCCCACGTCAACTCCTGGTTCCCGCCGGCCGGACGCGGCTTCGCCATCGGCGTCTTCGGCATGGGCATGGGCGGCGTGGCCCTGTCCGGCTATGTCACCCCGCGGATCTACGACCACGGCCACCACCTGCCGTTCGTGGTCCTGGCCGTCGCCCTCGCGGCGTACGCCGTGCTGTCCTGGCTGACGCTGCGCGACCGCCCCGGGCGCCCGGTGCCGACGACCCCGCTGGGCAGCCGGCTGCGGGAGGCGGCGCGGCTGCGGGTGACGTGGGAGCTGTCGGCGCTGTACGCGATCGGCTTCGGCGGCATCGTCGCGTTCGGCGTCTACCTGCCGACGTACCTGAAGACCTGGTACGACCTGGGCGCCACCGACGCCGGCACCAAGGCCGCGGGCTTCTCGCTGGTGACGGTCCTCTTCCGGCCGTTCGGCGGCTGGCTCTCGGACCGCGTCCACCCGGCGGTGGTGACGGCGTGGTCGCTGGGCCTCGTCGGGCTCTTCGCGGTGGTGCAGGCCTTCGACCCGGAGCTGAACCCGCTGGGCACGATCTGCCTGCTGGCGATGGCCGCCGGCCTGGGCGCGGCGAGCGGCGCGGTCTTCGCCCTGGTCGCGCAGGTCACACCGCAGTCGCAGGTGGGCAGCGTGACGGGCATCGTGGGCGCGATGGGCGGTCTCGGGGGGTTCGTGCCGCCGCTGGTGATGGGGGCGATCTTCAGCGCGAAGGACTCGTACTCGATCGGCTTCATGCTGCTGTCCGACCTGGCGCTGGCGGGCTGCGTGTACGCCTTCGGGCGGATGAGAACGGCGGGCCGGGCCAGGGGATGAACCGGCCCGCCGGGATTGTGGGATCCGGGGCGCCCTGCCGCGAAGGGGGTTCCGGGGGCGGGCCCCCCGGTGAGACCCCTCCCCCGCCCCCGCGCGGGGCCTCGGCGGAGCCGCTCAGCGGTCCAGCGGGGCGCCCACGTCGTACAGGTGATGGAACACGTCGTGCACGAAGTAGCGCGCGAACGTGTCGACGGTGAACGCCGCGCCGTCGCTGCGGAACCCCGGGCGCTGCCACTCCCCCTCGCCGACCTCGTCCAGGTGCTCGGCCAGCGTCTCGCCCCACGCCGACAGCTCCGCCGCCACCCGCAGCGGGTCCTGCTCCCCGTACCGGTCCTCCACCGCCGTCTCGTCCTGATCCCAGTTGGCGAGCCGCGGGCCGTCCTCGGTGAGCATCCGGCGCACCCTCTCGTCCCCCAGCCGGAACACGTCGCGCACGTGGCACGCGTACTCCAGCGCCGACCACACCTCCGGCCGCGGCCGCGCCCGCAGCCTCTCCGGCTCGTCGCCCAGGACCTGCACCCAGCGCACGGCGCACTTCCGCATCAGCCCGGAGACGTCCTGCGGGCGGGTCTCCGCCGCCGCGAAGCCGCACTCGGGGCAGGGGCGTTCCAGGACCCAGGTCCAGTCCTTGGTGTCGGGTGTGATCATGCCGCCCAGTCTCCCCGCGGAAGACTGTGCAGCACCAGCGAGAATTCGTTGAAAGGTCCGGTAAGCACTGCTTAACCGACGGTCCACCGCTGCACCAGTCCCCAGGCGAACTCGGCCGTGCACGCACGCGGTTCGCCCGCCTCGTCCGGCGCGGTGAACGCCAGCGCGAAACGAGGGGCGGCCGAGCCCTCACGCGGGGCCGCGGGCGGGAACGCCCGCGCCACCTCGTCGACGGTGCAGCCCCACGGCGCCAGATCGGCGAGCGTGCGCAGCGCGGGGCCCGCCGCCTCCGGCGCCCGTACGAGCCAGGCGTTGAGCACCACGCCGCCCACGCCGCAGGTCGCCTCGAACCGCAGGTCCGGCCAGAGCGGCACCGGCCACACGTGCACGTCCAGCGTCATGTCACCGTGCGCCCGCCGCGTCACCGACGCCGCCGGCCCGAGGAGCGCGGCGAAGTCCCGGGCCCGCGCGGCGCCGGCGGCCCGGCCGCCGCGGGCGCGGAGCCGGCCCTGCCAGCGGCGGTTGGCCTCGCGCATCGCGGTGCGGGGCACGCCGAGGGCGCGCAGCGCGTCGGCGACCAGGGCCGGCTGGAAGTCCTGCATGCGGCGCAGCAGGACGAGCTGGAACTGCACGGGGCCGGGCGGCGGAACGGAGTCGTCGTACAGGAGGGAGGCCACGGTGCCCATGATTCCCCTTCGATGAGTTCCGGCGCCGCGGGCAGTCCACACACACGACGGCAGCGACGGCTTGCGGACGGAATCTGACCGCAACGCTTCGTACCGTCGGGGGACGGGCTCG
The DNA here is from genome assembly GCF_039871555.1 of Streptomyces sp. B5E4. NCBI lineage: Bacteria > Bacillati > Actinomycetota > Actinomycetes > Kitasatosporales > Streptomycetaceae > Streptomyces > Streptomyces sp. B5E4. The sequence goes on along the minus strand of NZ_JBDPMI010000046.1, from coordinate 27,378 downwards.
ACCACCGGAGGGGACATGAACGGCATGAACGGCCTCGCGACAGCACTGGTGCTGGCCCTCGCGTCCGCCGCCGCGTACGCGGGGGCCGCCGTGCTGCAGGAGCGGGTCGCGGGGGCCGGCCGGGAGTCGGACGCGGGGGTATGGGCTGCGCTCACGCGCGGCTCGTGGTGGCTGTCGGTCGGGCTGAACGCCGCGGGCGCGGCGCTGCACGTGCTCGCGCTGCGGTACGGGCCGCTGACCCTGATACAGCCGCTGGGCGCCCTCACGCTGGTCCTCGCGCTGCCGCTGCAGGCGGCGGCCACCGGGCGGGCGGTCGGCGCGGTGCGGTGGCGGGGCGCGGCGCTGACGCTGGCGGGTCTTGCGGGGGTGCTGCTGCTGGTGCGCGGCGGCGGGCACATCGAGGTGCTCACCCCGGCGCAGGTCCTCGGCACGGTCGCGGCCACCGCGGCGGCACTGGCCGCGCTGGGCGCGGCGGCCCGCCGGTCGGGGCCGCGGGCTGCCGGGATCGCGTACGCCACGGCCGCGGGCATCGCCTTCGGCGCGGGCTCGGTGCTGACCCAGACGATCGCGGTACGCCCCGCCCCGGACGCCTTCACGGTGCTGACGGGCCTCGTGGTGGCGGCGCTTGCTCCCACCGGCCTGATGCTCTCGCAGGCGGCCTACCGCGGCGGCCTGGGCGCCCCGCTGGCCACGGTGACCCTGGTCAACCCGGCGGTCTCCGCGGCGGTGGGCCTGACGCTGCTCGGCGAGCGGCTGAGCGGCGGCGCGCTGGGGCCGGCGGTGGCCCTGGCGGCAACGGCCCTGGCCACCCGGGGCGTAGTCCTGCTGTCACGGCCCGACGCGACACCGGCGCCGATTCCGGTGGCCGTTCCGGCGCGGACGGGCATCCCGGCCCGAGCGGCGGCAGCAGCCCGGAGCGCAGCGGCGCTCCCGGGCCCGGTGGCGGCCCCGGAGCCGACGGGGGCTCCCGTCCCGGCCGCCGTCCCGTCGGCACGGCCGTGCCCGGCCGCCAAGGCGGCGGCCAGGACATCCGGTCGGCGCCGCCACCCCGCACCGTCCCCGGCCGGAACCTTCGGCCTGGCCCGCTGATCCGCCCGCGTCGGCCCGGGGCCCCGGGCCGAGCCCGCCGCCGACCGCCGGTCGCTAGTCCGCCACCAGCACGATCTTGCCCCGCAAGTGGCCCCCCTCGCTCGCCCGGTGGGCGTCCGCCGCCTCCGTCAGGGGCAGGGCCCGCCACACCGGCAGGTGCAGTCTGCCGTCGCGGTACAGCGCCAGCGCGCGTTCGATCCCCGCCACATGCTGGTCGTCGCCCTCCGTCTGGCGCGAGAACCGTACGCCCAGCGTCTGCGCGCCCGCCGCGTCCGCGATCGTCAGGACCCGGGCAGGACCGCCCGCCAGGTCCACCGACTCCGCCAGCACGCCGCGGCCCGCGGCGTCCAGCACCGCGTCGACGTCCGGCGCCAGTTCCCGTACCCGCGCGCCCACGCCCTCCCCGTACGCGACCGGTTCGGCGCCCAGCGAGCGCAGGTAATCGTGGTTGGCGGGGCTCGCGGTGCCGATCACCCGCACCCCCGCCGAGACCGCGAACTGCACCGCCAGACTGCCCACCCCGCCCGCCGCGCCGTGCACGAGCAGCGTGTCGTCCTTCGCCAAACGCAGCGCCGTCTGCGTCCGGTACGCGGTCTCCGCCGCCACCGGCAGCCCGCCCGCCAGCTCCCACGGCAGCCCCGGCGGCTTGGCGACCAGCCGGTCCGCGCGGGCCAGTGTCTGGACCGCGTACCCCGCGGCCACCGGCCCCAGCACCTCGTCGCCCACCCGCCACTGCCCCGCGCCCTCGCCCACGGACTCGACGACGCCCGCCGCCTCCAGCCCCGGCACGTACGGGAAGGCCAGCGGCCGGAACGCCGCCGTCTGTCCGCCGCGCAGCTTCCAGTCCAGCGGGTTGACCCCCGCGCACCGGACGCGGACACGGACCTCGCCGGCGGCCGGCGCCGGCACCTCGACGTCGAGGGGGCGAAGCACCTCGGGGCCGCCGTATGCGGAGAATCCCATGGCGAACACCACGGGCCATCACCTTCCTTCGGGACCGTGGACACCGAACGGACCGACTATCCCACCGAGGTCCGCGCACCGGCGCGCTTTCGATCCCGTGGCGAACAGGCGTTTCGGCCCCCGCGCCCGTTGGTACACCCCCCGGAACGCCTGATGGGGGGCGGTGTGTGCCACCGCCCCCCACCGGGACCCGATCCGGTTCAGCCGACCGTATACGTCACAGCGGCTTGATCCGGATGTCGCGGTACGAGACCACGTCCGTCGTGCCGTGCACCTGCAGGCCGATGTAGCCCTGCGCGTGCTGGCGGCCGTCCGTGCCCGGGTCGTCGCCGCGCGGCGGCGAGAAGAGCTGCCCCGGCGCGTTCTCGAACTCGTTGAGGAGCACGCCGTTGCGGTAGATCGAGTACTTCTGGCCCACCACCCGGATCTCGTAGTCGTTCCACGTGCCCTTCGGGGTCACCCCGGCCGCGCCGTGGTTCACCTGGTCGAAGCCGTAGACCGAGCCGGTCTTGTACTGATCGCCGGTCTCCGAGTCGAAGACCTGCACCTCGTGCCCGTACTTGATCGCCACCCACTCGGGCCGCGACTCGTCCGGGTGGTCGCGCACGTCCGGGAAGCGGACGAAGACACCGGAGTTGGTGCGTCCGCTGCCCGGCGCGTCGTCGCGCCACTGCAGCTTGAGCGAGAAGTCTCCGTACTGGGCCTGCGGGTACCACAGCATGCCCATCCCGTTGACGGTCGTCCCGCTCGTCATCGAGCCGTCCTCGTTGAGGTGGAAGCTGCCGCCGCCGACCTGCTGCCACTTGGAGAAGGAGTTCTCCGTGCCGGTGAAGAGCGGCGTGTAGCCCTCGTTCTGGCCCGGCTTGCCGATCCCCGACGCCCTCGCGGTGTCGCGGATCGTCTGGCGCTCCTCGCCGTTGATCACGGCGTCGGCGTACAGCTCGTCGGTGACGTCCCGGACGTGGTCCAGGAACGCCTTCTGCTTCGGCCACGCCTTCTCGTCCTCGATCACCTCGTTGATCGTGCAGCCGTTCGCGGTGACGCGGTTGGGCACGTGGGTGTCGTACTGGCCGATGAAGACGAGGGGACGGGAGTCCAGCTCCGGGCAGTCCGGGTCGGGGTTGGGGTACTTCTCGACGATCGTGAAGGTGACCGTCCCGACCTCGGAGGAGTTGCCCGCCCTGTCGGTGGCCCGGTAACTGACGGTGTGCTCGCCGACGGTGTGGACGTGCAGCATCTCGGTGTACGTCTGGAAGGCGCTGCCGCCCACCGAGTACTCGACCTTGTCGAGCCCGGAGCCGCCGGTGTCCGCCCCCTTCAGCGTGACCATGGCCATGTCGAGATACGCGCCGTCGTCGTTCTGCTCGCCGCTGAGGGAGGCGGTGACCGTGGGCGGCGTCGTGTCGTTCGCCTCGACGACCGTGAAGGTCACCGACTGCTCCTCGGAGGTGTTGCCCGCCTTGTCGGTGGCGCGGAATCTGACGGTGTGCTCACCGAGGGTGTTGGCCACGATCGGCGCTTCGTACGCGGTCCAGTCCGTGGCCCCGTCCAGGGCGAAGTCGATGCGGTCGACCCCCGACATGTCGTCGGTGGCGGACAGCTCGACCGTCGCGCTGCCCAGGTAGGCACCGTTCGCGTCCTGCTCGCCCTGGACCTCGGCCGCCGCCTCGGGCGCCGTGGTGTCCTCACCGCCGCCGTCCGTGACGATCAGCTCGCCGGCCATCGAGCCGTGGCCGGGAATCGCGCAGAAGTAGCGGTACTTGCCCGGCGAGAGGTTGACCGTCGCCTGCCACTTGCCGCTGTTCTGGTCGTTCGGGGACGCCTGCAGGTTGAGGCTGACGTCCTTGTTGTAGCCGTCGGTGAACGTGTCGAACGTCAGCGTGTGCGGCATGCCGGTGGTGTTGCCGGTGGCGGCGCTGTTCTCGAAGACGATGGTCGTCTCCCCCGCCACCGCCGTCGTGGGCGCCGACGTGTACTCGGTGATGCTGTCGCCCGCGGTCCAGGTCAGCGTCTGCGCCGCCCTGGGCTCGTCGGGCGCCGCCGCGTCCGCGGCGGGCAGGCCGCCCGGCGCGAGCAGCGCCAGGCAGACCGCCACCAGAGTGATCAGCGCCCGCCGCAGTCCACCCGCGGTCAGAGCTCCGGATCTCATTGACTCCCCCTTGCGATCAGGTCCCCGGGCAGCGGCGTCGCCGGCCCGCCCTTGTACGTCACCCGCCACAGGGCGGACGCCGAGTCGGCGTTGAAGAAGCCGCGGCCGTAGTCGAGCACGTAGAGCGCGCCGTCGGGGCCGAACTTCCAGTCCATCAGGTTGCGGATGCCGCCGTTGCCGACCGGGATGATCTTGTCGAGCGACTCGGCGTGCACCGGCAGCCCGCCGTCACCGGCGTTGTCCGGGTCCATGACCACGGCGTGCCGCGGCTGGTCCCCGTCGTAGAAGTCGCCGACGAACCACTTCTCGTCCCAGTACTCCGGCCACTTCACGTCGCTGGCGGAGGAGGCGTCGTAGCGGTAGACGGGGCCCGTCATGGCCGCCTGGCCGCCGCCCTTGAGCCACGGCAGCCGGTACTGCGCCTCGTCGATGTGGTAGCTGGGGACCCCGTCCGCGTTGCGCGGGTAGTCGGGGCCGCCGCCCTGGGGCGAGTACCAGATGTTGTTGTCACGGACCGGCGGGAGGTCCGTCAGGCCGTCGTTGTTGGGCGAGGTGTTCTTGATGTTGTCGCAGTCGTACCAGCCGAGCGGCTGCGTCGGGTCGGGCAGGTTGCGGTCGCGGTACGGCTGCGAGTTGCCCATGCAGTACGGCCAGCCCTGGTTGCCCGCGCTGGTGATGACGGCGAACGTGTCGTACTTGGCCGGGCCCCAGGTGGTGCTGGGCGAGCCGGCGTCCGGACCGACCCAGCCCGCGTACAGCCGGTCGCTCTCGTCGATCTCGATGCGGGACGGGTTGCGCACGCCCATCACGTAGATCTCGGGCCTGGCCTGGTCGCCGTCGCCCTCGTCGCCGGTGAAGAGGTTGCCCTCGGGGATGGTGTACGTGCCGTCGTCCTCGGGGTGGATCCGCAGGATCTTCCCGTTGAGGTTGTTGGTGTTGCCCGCGGTGCGGCGGGCGTCGGCGAAGGACACGCCGCCGAAGTTGGGCTCCGGGTTGTTGCCCGAGTAGCCGTCGCTGAACCGCGAGGAGTTGGTGTCACCGGTGGCGATGTACAGGTTGCCCTTGGAGTCCCACTCCATGTCGCCGCCCGCGTGGCAGCAGCTGTGCACCTGCACGGGCCAGGACAGCACGACCTTCTCGGAGGCGGTGTCGAGCTTCTGCGTCTCCCGGTCGATGGTGAAGCGGGAGACCCGCCGCTCGGCCATGTGCGCGGCACGGTCGACGCCGGAGTGCGGCGTGTAGTGCAGGTACACGTAGCCGTTGGTGGCGAAGTCCTGGTCGAGGGCGATGCCGAGCAGGCCCTCCTCGACCTTGACCAGCTCGTCGCCGCCGCCCTTGTTGCCGAAGACGTCGAGCGTGCCGACCGCGGTCACCTTCTGGGTCTCCGGGTCCCACATGTGGATCGTGCCGGGGCCCTTGCCCATCTCCGGGCTGTTCCAGTCGACGTTGACGGGGGCGCCGGACCAGCGGCCGCCGCGGCCGATGTAGTAGACCTTGCCGTCGTCGGCGATGTCGATGCCGTGCGGCTCGCCGATCTGGTCGAGCTGGTTCGCCTGGTTCGGCTGGGTCAGCCGCGTCGCCTCGTAGTTGGCGGTGATGCTCGCCTGGCAGTCCGCGCGCGCCTGGCGCGTGGTCCACAGCAGGGCGCCGCGCAGGTGCGACCGGAAGTTCTCCTCGGCGAAGCCGGCGGCGGTGCCGCCCATGCCGGTGTAGAACGAGCGGCCGCCGTCGTAGTCGCGGCACCAGGAGATCGGGTGGTCCCAGCCGTTGGCCGTCGAGCCCGGCTGGTACGTGTTCTCCCTGACCCTGGCGACGGTGTGGACGCTGCCGGAGGGATTGGTCTCCCAGTTGGTCCACACGTCGCTGCGCTTCCACTCCAGCGGCAGCTCCTCGGTGGCCGGGTTCAGCCGGTCGCCGACCTCGACGACGGCCTCCTGCGCGCCGCCGGAGGTGCCGGCCGGGCGGCTGCCGATCAGGCCCGTGAACCAGTCGGACTCCGGCTCGGAGCGGGCCGCGTCATGGATGCCGAGGAACCCGCCGCCCGCCTTGACGTAGCGCTGGAACGACTGCTCCTGCATGGTGTTGAGCCGGTCGCTGCCCGGTGACAGGAAGACGACGGCGTTGTACTTGGCCAGGTTCTTGTCGGTGAACGCCGTGACCTCGTCGGTCGCGGTCACCGTGAACGTCTCGGGCCCCTGGGCACCGATCGCCTCGATGGCCTCGATGCCCGCCCGGGTCACGGCGTGTTGATCGCCGTCGACCCGGTAGAACACGAGCACCGAGGCGGCCGCCTTGCCCGGCGGCTTGCCGGCCGCCAGCGGTCCGCCGTCCGACGGTCCTGCCATGGCCTCGGCTCCTGCCAGGAGCGTTGCCGCCATGGCCACCGCCGATGCGCCGGCCGCCCAGCGTAGGGCGTTTCCCCTGCGTCGCATGGTCCTCCCACCTCGTCCCGGGATGCTGCGGGATAGCTGCGCCGCCGTAGGAAGTTAGACCCCTTTTCGCGAACTGCCAATGCCTACAGCCGGATTCGGTTCGAACTTTGTCCTGAGGATGGGCAAAGCTTCCGCAAGCCCTTACCATGAGCGGCTGTCAGGGACGAGTCACAAACGCGCGAGAAGGCGGGGGCCACCATGCCGCGCAATGTCTTTTCCAGAAGGTCCTTCACCAGCGGTGCGGCCGCGGCCGCACTGGCGACCCCGGTCGCCCTGTCCACCTCGGGAGCGACGGTCACCGCGTCGGACGACAAACCCCAACCCCAGCCTCTCGGCGAGATCAAACGGATCACCATGTACGCCGAGGCCATGCCGGACGGCCAGCTCGGCTACGGCCTGGAACCCGGCAAGCCCTCCATCCCCGGCCCGCTGCTGGAGATGTACGAGGGCGACAGCTTGATGATCAAGCTGGTCAACAACCTCGACGTCGAGGCCAGCCTGCACGTCCACGGCGTCGACTACGACATCGACAACGACGGCACGCCGATGACGAACAGCGCGGTGCCGCCGGGCGGTTCGCGCGACTACGTCTGGCACTCGCACACCCCGGGCACCCGCCGCGACGGCACCATCCAGCCGGGCAGCGCGGGCTACTGGAACTACCACGACCACGCGGTCGGCACCCCGCACGGATCCGGCGGCGTCAAGCGCGGGCTGTACGGCGGGCTGATCGTCCGCCGGCGCGGCGACAAGCTGCCCGACAAGCAGTTCGTGATCGTCTTCAACGACAACACGATCAACAACGTCACCGGTCACGGGCCCGACTTCACCGCCACGCTCGGCGAGCGGTGCGAGATCATCATGATCACGCACGGCGAGTTCTACCACACGTTCCATCTGCACGGCCATCGCTGGGCGGACAACCGTACGGGCATGCTGACCAGCGTGGACGATCCGACGCCGATCATCGACAACAAGATATGCGGACCGGGCGACTCGTTCGGCTTCCAGTTCATCGCGGGCGAACTGGTCGGCTCGGGGCGGTGGATGTACCACTGTCACGTCCAGAGCCACGCGGACATGGGCATGGCGGGCCTGCTGGTGGTGACGAACCCCAACGGCACGGTGGCCGGGACGCACAACGCGGAGGCGATGAAGCCCACCCGCGACGCACCCGCCCACGGCAGCCACGACACGAACTGAGCACCGCGCACACCGCACCACTCCGCGCGTCGCGCCACGGCGCGCGCTGAGCCACGGCACGCGCCGAGCCGCGAGACCGGCCGGCGGCCCCGCTGGGTGGGGCCGCCGGCTTTCGCATGCCCGCGCACCCCCGGCGGCAGACGCCCGCGCACACTCCTGCTATCATCCTGAAAATGATTGTCATTACGAAAACAAGGAAGACGCTCGCCGTCGGCGTGGCGGCGATAGCCCTCGTGCTGGCCGGCGGGTGTGCGGAGAACGACGACGACCCGGGCGGCGGAAAGCCCGGCGCCGGCCGCGAGTCGGATGCGGCCGGCGGCGAAAAGGCCCGTGCCGACCGCTCCGGCTGGCCCGCGGAGAAGACCGCGCACGGCGCTCCCGAGCTGCGCGCCGTCGTCACCGAGCAGGGCTCCGGCGCCGTCCGCGTCATCGGCCTCGCCGACGGCGGCACGGTGCGTACGCTGCGCGTCGAGGGCCAGTCCCGGCCCGTACGGACCGAGGACGACACCCACGTCCTGCTGCCCCAGGGCGAGCAGGGCGTCACCCACCTCCTGGACGCCGGCATCCGCTGGGAGGACCACGGCGGCCACCAGGACGCGCACCACGAACGCCCCCGCGTCCTGGGCAGCCTGAAGGGCGAGTACCCCTCGCACGCCGTGCCGCACGGCGAGCACGTCACGGTCTTCGACGACGGCACGGGCACGGCCCAGGTGCTGCACGTCGGCGCGGAGGACGCGAGCACGGCACCCGAGCGCGAGCTGAAGGCGGAGGGCCCGCACCACGGCGTCGCGGTGACCCTGGAGAACGGCGAGATGGCCGTCACCATCCCCGGGAAGACCGAGGAGGACCTCCCGGTCGGCGTACGGGTCCACGACGCGCACAACCGCGAGCTCGCCGCCTTCCGCGACTGCCCCGAGCTGCACGGCGAACACGCCGTCGGCGACGGTCTGCTGCTCTTCGGCTGTCTGGACGGCGTGCTGGTGCTGGAGCGCGGCGACCGCGGCGAGTGGACCGCCGACAAGATCCCCAACCCGGCGGGCAGCGGCGGGGAGGAGCGCGTCAGCTCCTTCGCCGGGCACAGCGGCGACGCGGTCCTCGGCACCTTCGGCGACGAGGCGATGGCCGCGCTGGACCTCGGCGAGCGCACGATGCGCCGCGTCGACCTGCCCGCCGCGCGCGCCGCGTTCACCTGGGACCCGTACTGGGACCAGGGCCTCGCGCTCACCGCGGACGGCGCGCTGCACGGGGTCGACCCGAAGGGCGCGAAGGTCGTCGGCTCCTCGAAGGTGACCGAGCCGTTCGAGGTCTCGGAGGACTGGACGAAGAACCAGGCGGCGCTGGCGCCGGGCGAGGAGTCGGTGTACGTCACGGATCCGTTCACCGGTTCGCTGATCGAAGCGGAGGTGGCCCGGGACGGGTTCGAGGTGACACGGACGATGGAACTGGGCTTCACCCCGTACTCGCTGACGGTGCTGGGCATGGCGGGCTGACGGCCGGCTGGGACGGGGGGTCCCGATCGCGGCGGCGGGGCATCGCGGACGGCGCGGTGTCCCGTCGCCGTGTCCCCGCACCGCGCCGCCGTCCCTCCCCGCGGCGGCGCGGTGTTCCGGCGCCGTGTCCCGCTGTTCGCCGCGGGCTTGCCTCGCCGCCACGTACGGGCAGGATGGCCTCGCCATCATCGGGCGCCGGCCGGCGGCCGCCGCGGGGAGCACCCCGCCGGCCGGGCCGGCCCGCGAGGGAGAGGATCGATCCACATGAGGTACGTCAGAACGCTCGGCGTCACTGCCCTGGCCGCGGCCCTGCTCGGCACCGTCGCCGCCTCCGCCGCCCCCGCCGCCCGGCCCGGCGGCGACCACGGGACCGAGCGCGACGCCCCCGTCGTCGAGGCCGTCGCGAAGCTGGACCGCAACAGCAGGTGGGAGCTGGTCGAGAAGCTGCCGCTGGACTTCGAGACGTACCACCCGCAGGGCCTGACCCGCGTCGGCGACCGGCTGTTCCTCTCCAGCGTCGAGGTCATCGAGCCGCCCGTGCGCTACCCGGAGCCCGTCGACGGCTACGACCGCAGCCCCGGCCGCGGCGTCGGCCACCTCTTCGTCCTCGACGTGAAGGGCAGGCTGCTGGAGGACATCACCCTGGGCGAGGGCGACATGTACCACCCCGGCGGCATCGACACCGACGGCCGCTCGGTCTGGGTCCCGGTCGCCGAGTACCGGCCGAACAGCGCCGCGGTCGTCTACCGCGTCGACGTCCGCACCCTGGAGGTGACCGAGGAGTTCCGGGTCGACGACCACGTCGGCGGCGTGGTGCCCGAGCCGCGCACCGGCAAGGTGCACGGCGTCTCGTGGGGCTCACGGACCCTCTACACCTGGGACCGGCACGGCCACCAGATGCAACGGCGGACCAACCAGAGCCACTTCGTCGACTACCAGGACTGCGCGTACGCCGACTCGCGCAAGATGCTCTGCACCGGCGTCACCGGCTTCAAGAACGCCTCCGGCGCGGACTTCGAGCTGGGCGGCATCGCGACCGTCGACCTGCGCACGTTCGACATCGAGCACGAGGTGCCGGTGCAGCTCTGGTCGACCGGCGGGCACGTCGCGACCCGCAACCCCGTGCTGCTGGAGGCGCTGCGCGGCGCAGGACTGCGCATGTGGGCGGCGCCCGACGACGGCGCCTCCCCGGCGGGCACGGAGCTGCTGGTCTACGAGACGGGCACGACTGACTGAGGAGTCCGCGCCGCTCATCGGTCACTGGCGATGACCCGGCGGGCATTACCCAGGTACCTGTCCTTGGCGGCCTTCAGGCGGTCGAAGTACTTACGGTTCCCTTCGATCATCCTGAGTTGTGTCTTCTTCTCCGCCGCGAACCAGACTTCGGCGAGGCGGGTCTTGTGCTTGCATCCCACATCGGTTACGGCCACCTCGACCTCCCGGTCGGACGGCTGATCACCGTCCGGCCAGGCCGGATCACCTGAAGCTGCGGAGGGGCTGCTGTAGTGGAATCCCTCCCGCTTCATGCACTGCTTCCACCCACGCAGTGCACGGGCGACCCCGTCGTCTGCTCTAGATTTACGCAGACTCGCCGAATCCATGTCATTGAGGATGTCCAACTCCGGAGGCGGACCACCCCAGAGTTGTTCGCCTGCCTGATTGGCACATCCCGTTCCCTGGCCGTAGGCAGCGCGCAACTCCACTGCGGGCAGGCTGTTCTCCCGCTCCAGATCTCTATTTCCGGCTTCTGTTTCCGGCACCACGAAGTCGTCCGGCGTATGATACCCGAGCCGCTCTGCCACATCCGCCTCGATGAGGCCGTAACGCCGACGATTCAGCAGCGCCTGAACGTCTGTAGGCCAGTCGATGACAGCCCAGTCATATCCTTTTTTTCCCATGCACTCACGCATGAGAATCTCAGTGGCGTTACTTGCCACGGCATCTTCCGCACGAGAAGTTACATATTCGTCTATGGGCAGGATCAGCTTCTCGACTTGCCGGCTGGGTTCCAAGTAGTCTTCTGAGGGGGTTGATGCGCACGCGGTTACGCACGTGAGCGTAACCGCAAACACTACTCGCCGACGTGACACATTTCCTCTTCCAGGCAGTGCACAGAGTGGTTGTCCACCAGGACAGAAGCTGGGCGGACCAGCACCCGGAGGCCCAGTCCGCCCAGCTCACTCGTCAACGGACAACACTGATACTGCTCGCCCGGTCGTTCCCGACCTTATTGTTCTTGAGGTCGGGGGCCCGGTCGCCATTCGGGTAGAGCGTCGTCTTGTCACCGTCGTGATTCTTGTGCTCCCAAAGATGAACCTTCTTACCGAGGTCGTTCCTCGCGGAACTCGCCTCGTCGTCCATCTTCTTACTGGTGCCCTTCCAAACATTGTTGGCGAAGTTCGAGTCGCTGGAGCAGAATCCCCTCAGCTTACCCTGAAAGTGGTCGTGCTCCCAGAGAATCGCCGTCTTGCGACAAGCCTGGGCGCCAGAATCGTCGGCGGCCGCGGTAGGAGCGACGCCGAACGCGCCCACGGCGCACAGGATTGCCGCGCTGACAGACACAGCTAACTTACGCATCAGAGAATTCCGTCTCTCTCGCAGGGATGAGTGATGCCCAACAATTCAGGCGACGCGATCAAAAGCCACCCTAGGCTGCGCAAATCAGAGCGTCAAGGCGTGCAAGTATTGCCTATTGGGGCAATTGTGAGGACGCTGCGCCGCCAAGGAACCCGTGAGTTCAATCCTCTTGCCTTAATAGGCAATTCGGGGGCGCGCTTCGATACTGCCAATGCGTACCTCCCGCCGCTACGCGACGGGCGACGCCCTCCTCCGGCGCGGACGCCGATGCGGGGCCGCTGCTGCAGAGCCCGGACCGCGCGTAGGGGGAGAGGCGCGCGGCCCGGACGCTCCGGAACTCGCACACCTCGAAGTGCGCGCGCAGCGCGGCGCGTTTGACCGCCTCGCCAGGCTCGGCGTCCGGAGGCCGGGCCGGGGGGTCGCGCAGCACGACGATCCGGTCCGCGGCGAGTAGCCGGGGGGCCAAGGTGCCCGCCGGGCAGCTCCCCGCCGTACAGGGTGCGGGAGTCGACGGCGGGCGCGCGGACCGAAGCCCCCTGCCGGGGCGGCGGTTTCGGTGGCGGGGCGGCGGGCCCTCGCCGGGGCGTGCATCCCGGCGCGTAACGCCGCGTCGAGCGCCGCCCCGGCGAGGAGGGCGAGGCCGGTGGCGTAGCAGAGGACGTAGTGGTCGACGTAGAGCGGTCGCAGCGGCTCCGTGGCGCCGCACCTGCTGACGGTGGGGCCCGCCGGGGCCCGGGTCAGGTGAGGGTGCGCAGGAGTGCTTCGAGGTTGTCGAACGACGTGGTCCAGGTGGCGCGGGCCGTGGGGCGGCGGCCGGGTGGGTAGGGGCGCGTGAACGTCAGGCGGGTGCCGGACGGGGCCCGGGTCAGGTGGATGCGGGTGGTGACGGGGTCGGGCGTGCCGTACTCCGGCATGGGGGCGGAGGTGAGGACGAGGAGGCGGGGGGCGGCGAGTTCGGTGATGTGGTTGCGGAGCCAGTGGCGGCTGCGGTCGGTCGTGGCGTCGTGGGTGTCTTCGGCCGCGTCGACCATGCAGTAGTCGAAGCGCCCTCCGACGTACGGCTCGACGGTGACGCTGTCGCGCGGAACGGTGTACCCCCGCGGACCGATCCACCGCGCCAGCAGGTCCGCGTCGGTCCACGCCCGGTGGACCAGCGGGGGCGGCGCGGGCAGGTCCCGGACGACGAGCGGCGCGGTGGAGTCGGCGGGCGATGCGGTCACGGTGCCTCCGCTGGGTGGCCGGCGGACTTGCTGCCAGATCCAACCGGCGCGGCGCGGTGAGGCTTCCCGGGGGACGGGACCGGATGGCGGAAGGGGTCGGAGGGGCCGGGGCAGCCGGGTCCGGTTCACGGCCGGCCGGGCTGTCCCTGCGGATCGGGCACGCGGCGATCGGGCTCGGCGGGCTCCGGTCAGGATGCGGGGCTCGGGGGTTCCGGGGGGTCCGGTGGCTCCGGTGGGGTCCGGGGCTCGCCTTCCGGCTTGCCCGCCAGGCGCTTCGCGATGCGCTCGCGCATCCCCGGCAGGCTGAAGCCCCGCGGGTCGCTCTTCTGGTTCGTCCACTCCTTGTGGCCGATCACCGACTTCGCCTGCCACCCGTGCGCCCGGCACAGCGCCGCCGAGGCCCGTTCGACGGCCTCCAACTGCTCGTCGGGCCACGGGTCCTCGCCGTCGCCGCGGTTGATGCACTCGAAGCCGTAGAACCTCGCGTTGCCGTCCGTGTTCTGCTCGTTGGGCGACGGGGGACGTTCGCCGTACCGCTCGGCGATCACCGCGCGCAGCACCTCGTCGTCGCCCAGTCCCGCGTGGTTCGACCGGCCGTGGCCGACGAGGTGGACCCGGCCGCTCTTGTCGATGACGCCGTGGCAGAGGGGGCCCGGCAGGTCGGGCCGGCCCCGGTAGCAGAGGCGGACGCTGTCGTCCGTGCCGGACGTGGCCGTGTGGTGGACGACGACTCCGTGCACCGGGCCCCACGGGCCCATGTGGTTGCGATTGTGCGTGCGCCATTCGCCGTGCTCGACGATCGTCAGCCCTTCGCGCTTCAGCGCGCGCAGCACGACGGCGGCGGACAGTGGTTCGGCCATGCGAGCAACCCCCCGTTTCCTGGCTGGTGACGTCGGTCCGCGCCGGCCTTGGCGCCGTCACGCACTCATCGTAAATCTCTCATCACTCTCCGTAAAGGGGTCGGCTCCCCATCCGCCTCCGGGCCACCGTGCGCCCGTCCTGGCGCCCCTGTGCGCCCCGGTGGGCCGGCCGTAGCGTCGTGCACGGCGGCAACTCCTGTGGAGAGGACGGCTCGTGGAGGTATCGGCGTTCCTGGCGCGGAAGCTCGCAAGGCGCTTCCGCACGTACGACACGGACGGCGACGGCTATGTCGACCGCGCGGACTTCGAGCGCGCCGCCCGGCGGCTGGGCGAGGAGTTCGGCCACGGCCCCGACTCGCCGGCGCGGCGCCGGCTGGAGGAGCTGTGCCTCGGAGTGTGGGAGCGGCTCGTACGGGCCGCGGACGCGGACGGGGACGGACGGGTCGACCAGGCCGAGTACGCGGCGGCGTTCGCCGCCGGGCTGCTGGAGACACCGGACGACTTCGCCGCGGGGTACGGGGAGTTCCTGGAGGCGATCATGGCGATCGCCGACGAGGACGGCGACGGCATGCTCGACAGCGAGGAGCACGTGCGCTGGAGTGGCGCCCTGATGAACCTCCCGGCGCACGACGCGCGCGAGGTCTTCCGCCGGCTGGACACCGACGGGGACGGCCGCCTCACCACCGCCGACCTGCTCGCGGCCATCAGGGACTACTACTTCGACGACGACCCCGCCTCGGCCGGAAGCTGGCTCCTGGGCCCACTCGACCCCGTCTGACAGCCGCCCGGGGCCGGGGAGTTCATTTCCGTCCCGTACGCCCCGCAGCCCTCGTACGCCCCGCAGCCCCCGCCCGCGTCCGCTCGCGCTCCCCCGCCGACGGCGCCGCCAGCGCCCGCCGCCGCCAGGCGCGGCGCAGCATGCGACGCACCACCCGCGGGTGGAAGCGGCGGACCACGGCGAAGTACAGCCGGCCGCGCCGGTGGTGGATCCGTACGACCGTGCTCAGCGTGACCCGCTCGTCCTCGACGAGCACCGAGGCGCGGAAGTCCAGGTGCCCGGCGTCCTTGCCGAGCAGCAGCTCGGCGCCCTCGTGCGCCACGACCGGGAACGGCAGCACGCCGCGCCAGGCGGCCACGTCCCGCGGCATGCCGGGCCGCAGCGCGATCTCCCACGAGTCGGTGAAGTCCGGCGCCTCGAAGGCGCCGCGGGCCAGACTGGCGCCCGCCGGCAGCTCCGCGGCGGTCGCCTTCTCGGACTCCACGCGCTGCAGCAGCCGCACCAGCGGCGAGCGGCGCACGGGCCGGGCGACCGCGCCCGTCGCCACCAGCTCGGCGTTGTCGAAGAGCTCCTCGACCACCGTCCCGTGCACCCGGCGGATGGCCAGCGCCCACATCAGCCTGTCCACCGGGCCCATCCGTGACTCCAGCACGTGCCGCAGCCGGCAGCGCCCGCCGTCCAGGGGCTCGACGGTGATCTCGTGGAAGCCGTCCTCGGGCGGCGTGAAGCCGAAGCGGACGCGGCGACCCGGCTCGTACGCCGTCACCGCGTACCGCACGGGGCCGTGGCCGCCGTCGGCGCCCACCTGCAGCGGCCGGTCGAAGGCCATCGGGGACCAGACAGGGCTGGGGAAGAGCGGGTCGTCGGGGGCGGAGAGCCGGTCGACCAGGGCGCCCACGGCAGCCGCGGGGGCATCGAGGACCCGCTCATGGACATTGCGTACAATGCGCACGACCCCTCCATACGCTTGCGTATGGTCACTGACCATACGGTACCGTACGGCCATGCCGCAACATCCACGTGAGCAGCAGGAACAGGGCGGCGAGACCGCGTCCGGCAAGCGCCGGCTGAGCGCGCGGGACTGGGCCGACGCCGCCCTCGCCGCGATCGGTGAGCGGGGGCTCGCCGGCGTCGCCGTCGAGCCGCTGGCCGCCCGGCTCGGCACCACGAAGGGCAGCTTCTACTGGCACTTCGCCAACCGCGGCGCGCTGGTCAAGGCCGCGCTCGCCCGCTGGGAAGAGCTGAGCACCGAGGCCGTCATCGCCGAGACGGAGCAGGAGCCCGACCCGCAGCTACGGCTGCGGCGGCTGCTCGGGTACGCGGTCGGGTCGGCGCCCGGCGACCCGCTGGAGCTGTCCCTGCTCACCGCGGTCGACCAGCCGCAGGTCGCCGCGGCGCTGCGCCGGGTGACGGAGCGCCGGATCGGCTATGTGGCGGAGGTCTTCGCGGAGTTGGGCTTCGCACCGGCACAGGCGAGGCTGCGGGCGACGGCCGCGTACACGACGTACCTCGGGCACATCCAGCTCAACCGGGCCGTGCCCGGCCTGCTGCCGTCCGGCGCCGACCGCGACCCGTATCTGAACGCCGTGCTGGACACCCTGCTGCGCCGCGACTGAGACGGCCCGACGACGCAGCGACCGACTCGTCCCGGTCATTCCACGCCGATCAGCCGCAGCAGCGCCGCCGTGGCCGCCGCGGCGACCACCACGGCCACGAACGGTGCCCGCCGCAGCGCCAGGACGCCGCCGACCGCGACGCCCGCGGGCCGCGCGACCCCCGCGAAGCCGCCGTCGTCCAGCAGCGCCTGCGTGCCGACCAGGGCGGTGAGCAGCACGATGGCCGCGACCGTCATCAGCCGCTCCACCCGCGGCTCCAGACGTACGCGGGAACGAAGCGCGGGGCCGGCGAAGCGGAAGGCGAACGTGCCGGCGCCGAGCACGAAGACGGCGAGCACCAATGTCGTCGTGGTCACGGCACCCGCTCCTCGTCGTACGAACCGGCCCCGGGCTCGTCGTCACCGCCACGCAGAACGCCGCCACCCGGCACGCCGTCTCCCGCCACATCGCCACCCGACACGCCGTCTCCGGCCGCTCGGCCGGCCCCGGCTCCGCCCTCCGCCACCGCACCGCCCTCCGGCTCCTGCGCCCCCATGCCGCCGCCGGCCCCCGCCACCGCCAGCCCGGCCAGCGCCAGCAGCACCGGCACCCCCGCCGGCAGGAACGGCGCCGCCGCCAGCGCGACGCCCACCCCCACCAGCGCCGCCCGCCGCGTACCCGCCTCGCGCAGTGACGGCAGCACCAGCGCCAGCAGCACCGCGGGGAACGCCGCGTCCAGCCCGAAGGCGTCCGTGTCGCCGACCGCCGTACCGCCCAGCGCTCCGAGCACCACCCCCACGTTCCAGCAGACGAACAGCCCGACGCCGCACGCCCAGTACGCCGCACGCCGCCGCACCGGGTCCCGCTGGGCCAGCGCGAACGCCACGGTCTCGTCGATCATCAGATGGCTGCCGGCGAACCGCCGCAGCCTCCCGCCGCCCAGCGCGTCGCCGACGGTGAAGCCGAACGGCACGTGCCGCGCGTTGACCAGCAGCCCCGCCGCGACCGCCGCCAGCGCCGTACCACCGGAGGCGACGATGCCGACGAACATGAACTGTGCCGCCCCCGCGAAGACCACCACCGACAGCAGCACCGGCAGCCACAGCGGCAGGCCCTCGCCGACCGCGATGGCCCCGAACGAGACGCCGACGAGGGTGTCGGCGGCGCAGACGAGCGCGATGTCGCGGGCGAGGTCGCCACGGAGGGTTCGCCATATCGAACGCATGACTGCCATGCTGAACATCCGCTAGTCTGTTCGTCAAGCCGAATAAACGACCGACAGAGCGAACGGAGCGCGCCCATGGTCCCGAGCGGCGGAGCCCCCCTCGACGCCATCGCCGCGTCGCTCCAGCGCGAGCGCCGCCGTACGGGGCTGACGCTGACGGAGCTGGCCCGCCGCGCGGGCATCGCCAAGTCGACGCTCTCCCAACTGGAATCCGGCACGGGCAACCCGAGCGTGGAGACCCTGTGGGCGCTCAGCGTCGCGCTCGATGCGCCCTTCTCCCGGCTGGTCGAGCCGCCCCGCCCCCGCGTGCAGGTCATCCGCCGCGGCGAAGGTCCGTCCGTGCCCTCCGAGCACGCCGACTACGCCGCGACGCTGCTCGCCTCCTCCCCCGCCCACGCCCGGCGCGACATCTACCTCGTCACCGTCCAGCCCGGTACCCCGCGCCGCTCGGACCCGCACTCCCCCGGCGTCGTGGAGCACGTGATACTCAGCAGCGGGCACGCCCGCGTGGGCGTGGCGGAGGAGCCGGTCGACCTGGAGCCCGGCGACTACGCGTCCTACCCCGCCGACGTCCCGCACGTCTTCGAGGCCCTGGCGCCGGACACGGTCGCCGTCCTCGTCTCCGAGCACGACTGACGGCCCGCCCCCGCCGGCCGGGCGCCGGGCGTCAGGCGGGCGCCAGGTAGCCGTGCTCCAGCAGCCAGGTGACGTTCAGCCGCTGCCCCTCACCCGGGTCGAGGAACACCGGGTCCAGCTTGATCTGCTCGCCCCCGCCCGGCTGCTCGAACCACGGCGCGACCGCGCCCTGCCAGACCCAGAACGGCTTGGTGACCTGGTAGACGCGGTAGTCGCAGGGGGCGTCGGGGTCGCGGGTGTTGAGATTCTGCGGGGGCAGCGCACGCTCGGCGTAGCGGTCGCCCGCGGGGGCGAGGTAGCCGCCGTACTCCGAGCCGAAGCGGTCGAGCAACTGCCCGGCCCCCAGCCGCGTCGCCTCCCGGTCGACGGTGCCGTTGACCTCGGCGAAGCCGTCGTGCGGCGGGTACTTCCAGGCGCCTCCGCGGGCGGGGCCCGTCCAGTACTTCTCCAGGAACGCGGCGGGCGTGAGCGAGCCCGTCGGCCGCCAGCCCTGCAGCAGCGGGCCCACGCGCGGTTCCCACTGGCCCGGCAGGTGCTCGGGCCCCAGCCGGGCGTCGCCGAGCCGCTCGCCGGTACAGACCTGCGCGGCCCGCAGGGAGGCGCCGGCGGCGGGGCCGGGCGCGGCGGCGTGGCGGGGCGCCGGGGCGTGGGCCACCGGGTCGGGGTGTCCGGCGGAGACCGCCGCGGCGGGGATGCCGCCGGCCAGTCCTGCGGCGGCGACGAGGACGGCAAGTGCCATGCGTACGGTGCGGGTTCGCGTCACGGTGGGGGGTCCTTCACGCTCGGCGGTCGGCGGCCCCACCATGATCCGCAGGGCGGGCGGCGGGCCCGCAGACCAACACGCGCGCCACCGCCCACCCTTCGGGTGAAGCGGGCGCGCCCGGCGGGGCCCCGGCAGGCGGACGGAGCGGGGGGCGCGACGCGGCTCCCGTACGGCCCGGGCGTGCGCCGCTGCCGCGCGCGGACGGGCGGCGGCCTCCGGTTGGCGCCGGGCGGGCCGGGGCACGTCGTTCGCCGCAGGCCGGGTATTCAGGCCACGGTCCGCCCGGGGCCCACCGGTCGCCCCGGGCGGGGCCGCCGGTCACCGCGGGCGGGGCCGCCGGTCGCCCCGGGCGGGGCCGCCGGTTCGCGGTACGCCCGCCCGTCCCTCCGCGGCCCCGGTCACCCGCTGCCGTCAGCAGCGGGGCGGTATGCCCAGGTCCGCGAGGAGTTTGCGTACCCGCTGCTCGATCTCGTCCCGCAGCGGCCGCACGTCCGCCGCCGTCCACCCGCGCGGATCGGCCAGCGGCCAGTCCACATAACGCTTGCCGGGGAACACCGGGCAGGCGTCCCCGCAGCCCATCGTGACGATCACGTCCGCCGCCCGGACCACCTCGTCCGTCCACGCCGTGGGGAACTCCTCGGAGATGTCGATCCCCCGCTCCCCCATCACGGCCACCGCCGCCGTGTTGACCGAGGAGCCCGGCGCCGAGCCCGCCGACCAGGCCACCGCGCGGTCCCCCGCCAGCCGGGCCGTCAGGCCCATCGCCATCAGACTGCGCCCGGCGTTGTGCACGCACAGGAAGAGCACCACCGGCCGCCCGTCGCCGCTCACCCCCTCCGCCCGGGCCAGCGCGTGCAGCCGGCGGCGCGCGTAGCGCTCGGTGAGCCGCGGGAGGTCGTCCGGCGCGGCACCGCGTACCGCTATGTCCCCGTACGCGCCGTACAGGAACCGCTCGATCGTCTGCTCGCCGAACACCCCCTGGAACTCCGCCCGTAACCTCTTGGCAGCGGTGTGCAGCGCGAGCCGGTGACCGGCTCTGGGATCGGGTTGTGCTACGCCCCCGGGGTCGCTCATCGCCGGATTATGGTCCCTTCCGGCCGCGCGCACACCCGGAACGGCTCCGTCACCTGTCGGGGAGTGACATCCGGGAGTGACAACGGGGGCACGTTCGACGCTGTACGGGGTAGGCAATGCCGCGGGCGGGCCGGAAGGCACTGCGCGCCGCGGCACACCGGAGGAAGCGAAGGACCATGACCGAGGCACCGCAGGGGAGCGACCCCTCGACCACTCAGCGGGCGCTGGAGGCACTGGCGACCGACGCCAAGGACCCGGCGGCGCTGCACGCGCTGGCCCACAGCGAAGTCCTCGTGCCCGTGCCGGACGAGGGACCGGGCCCGCCGGAGGAGAGCGCGGAGCAGGAGCAGGCCGGCACCGAGGAGAGCATGATGCTGCCGGTGATGGAGCAGCCGAACGGCGACCGGCTCGTGCCGGTCTTCACGTCCGAGTCCCGGATGGGGTACGCGCTGCCCTCCGTCGACAAGTACCGCAAGCTGCCGCTGGTGCTCCTGGCCAACGCCTGGCCCTCGGACGAGGTGTCCCTGACCATCGACACCGGCAGTCCGGGCGCGCTGACCCTGAGCGCCGCGGGCGTACGCACCCTCCTCGGCCGCTCCGGCGGCTGAGCCCGCCCCCGCGGGCACCCTCACGGCCCCGGCGGCGGGCGCCACGCCTCCCGGTACCCGGGGTGGCGGTGGTACGGCAGCGCCAGCGTCGCGACGGCATGGATCATCGCCGTCGCACAGCCGTCCAGCCGGGCCGCCTCCAGCGCCTCGGCGGGCTCGATGCCGAGGCCGGCGGCGGACCGGTCGGCGAGCCTGCGGCCCGCCTCGTCGGCCATGAGGGACCACCGCTCGCAGTTGTCCACGACCGCCTGCTTGGCGTTCAGCTCGGCGACCTCCCGCTGCCAGTGCTGTAAGCGCTGCGCGACCGCCGTCCTGCGCTGCTCCGCGTACCGGTCGCGGAGGAACGCGACCAGATCCCGGGCGCGGTGGGCCGGCTCGTGGAAACCGTTGTTCGTGTGTGCGGCGCTGACGGTTCACACCTCCACATGTCGGGACCCCCGTAGTTCAGCGTCCCCGCGCGGAAAGGTGTCACACCGCACATGCCGGAGCGGGCGCTTCCGCAGTCGGTGCGGAGGCGCCCGCCGCCGGGGGTGCCGCGGTGTGCGAAGCCTCAGATGAGCGACCTGGACCGGTCGGTGCACAGCGCCCAGATCACGAAGACGCCGATGGCGATGTTCACGATCGCCCACACCGGCAGGTAGGGCAGCCACGCGAAGTTGGCGATCACCGCCAGGGCGGCCAGCGCGACGCCCAGCAGCCGGGCCCACTCGTTGCCCATGAGGATGCCCAGGCCCGCCAGGGCCACGACGACGCCGAGTATCAGGTGGATCCAGCCCCAGGTCGTCACGTCGAACTTGTAGACGTAGTCGCCCTGCCGCGCGTACACGTCGTTGTGGGCGATGCCGGCGACGCCCTGGAGCACGGCGAGGACGCCGTACACGAGCATCAGCACCCCGGCGAAAACCGCGCCCCCCGTCGCCCAGGGGCTGCCGCCGCGATGGGGTGGGGTGGGGCTCGACGGCGCGGTGCCGTGGGAGGAGGCGGTGGGGGTGGTCATCGGAACACACTCCTTACCGAGGGCCGCCGGGGGGTGGCCAGGAGTCCCAGCATCACGCCGGGACCGCGGGCGGACGATCCCGTGACGGCCGTACGGGTGAACGCCCCGGCCCCTCAGCCCCGCCCCGCGCCCCCGGCGGGCCGCCCACCGCCCGGTCCCGTACCGCCGCCGTGCCGTCCCCCGCGCCGCCCGCCGTGCCGCCGTCCGCCCCCGTGCCGCCTGCCGCCGTTCCGCCCCTCGCCGAGCGCCCGGCGCACCCGGCGGCCCAGCGCCGTCGCCGCGGCGGTGAGGAAGACGAAGCTGTACGTGATCTGCCCCATCACCAGGATCCGGGCCAGCTGCCCGCGCGCGGTGATGTCGCCGTAGCCGACGGTCGCCACGGTCGCGACCGTGAAATAGAGCGCGTCGACCCGGGTCCGCAGCCCGTGGAACTCCGCCGACTGCCGGGCGATCCCGTTGTACGCGGCGGCGAAGACGAGGATCGAGGCGATCGTCAGCAGCGGGATGGTGACCCCGGGACGGGCGTTCGGCACCTCCATCAGCACCGCCCGGATCTCGCGGAGCAGCAGTGCGGTGACCACGCCGAGCGCCAGCGCGAAGAGCGTCCAGCTCAGCTCCGGGTTCTGCGTGCCCAGCAGGTGCAGGGGCAGCAGGAAGTACGCGACGACCATGAGGGCCACGGGTACGGCCGCGCGCAGCCAGGCGAACAGAGGGTCCCGGCGGTGCCCCGCGCCGCGGTCCGGGGCGTCGTCCAGGACGTCGTCCCGGGCGTCGTCCCCTCCGCCGTCGCGCCCGGCGGTCATGCCCGTAGCACGACGATCGCCTCGTCCGTGTACGTCAGGAACGTCAGCGTCTCGTGCAGGTAGAGCTGCACCGTCTTCGCGTCGTGCGCGGTGTAGCCGATGGCCAGGTCCTCGCCGAGGCGCAGCTCGAAGTCGCCGCCGCGGGTGGACAGCGCGATCCCGCCGGTCATCGCCGGGGCCCAGATCAGCTCGCCGTCCAGCAGCCGCGAGATGTGCTGGGCGACCGGATAGCCGTGGTCGGCGGTCTCGCTCACCGCCGTGTACGCGTCCGCCCCCAGCAGCAGCGAGTACGGCCCGTCCACGCCGGCCAGCCGCAGCGCGGTGAGCGCCCGGCTGACGGTGTCGGGCCAGTCGCGGACCTCGGCCGGCAGGCTCAGCTCGGGCAGCGAGCTGCGCGTACGCAGGCCCTCGACGCCGGCGGCCGCGTACCCGTCGGCGATCATCCGGTCCTCGGCGAACGCGGCGGTGCGGGCGGCGTCCTTGACCGGTTGCCAGTCGGAGTCCCGGGAGCCGCGCTCCACGTCGTCCACGGCGTCGCGGCCGACGGTGAACGGCACCCGCAGCTCGATCAGCCGCTGCGCCGTGCGCAGCCGCGCGGTCGCGCCCGGCGCGGGCGGGGCGATCTCGTCCAGGTGCCCGGTGCCGACGGCGGCCAGCTCCGGGCCCTCAGGACCGGTGACGTCGACGACGCGGCGGCCGGCGACGTGGCGGCGGAAGGTGCGCCGGGCCTCTTCCTCGATCTCCGCCCAGGCCGCCTGGGTGACCGGAGCGAGTTCACGGTGCAGGTTGTTCATCGTGCGGGTGCTCCTTTGAGGCCGCCGATCCCCAGCGAGCCGTCACCGGCGCCCTGCGGGTCGGGTACGGGGTCCGGGGCGACGGTGGCCGCCGCGCCGAGGGCGGCGGGCAGGTCGGGGAGGTCGTCGAGGAAGCCGGCCGCGGGGGCGAAGAACAGGCAGCCGGTCACGGCCGTGGAGAAGTCCAGGATCCGGTCGTACGTCCCGGGCGGCCGCCCCAGGAACATGTTCTCCAGCATCTCCTCCAGCACCCCCGGCTCGCGCGCGTAGCCGATGAAGTACGTCCCGAACTCGTCGTCGCCGACGGAACCGAACGGCATGTTGTCCCGTACGACCTGGCGCTCTTCGCCGTCCGGTCCGGTGAGGGTGTTGAGCGCGACGTGCGAGTCGTCGGGCTGCACCCCCTCCGGCAGCTCGGTGTTGCCGAGCTTGGTGCGCCCGATGACCCGCTCCTGCTCCTCGGTGCTCAGCGCCTCCCAGGCGCGGAGGTCGTGGACGTACTTCTGCACCATCACGTAGCTGCCGCCGGCGAACCGCGGGTCCTCGGGGCCGGTGAACACCGCCGCGCCGGCGGCCCGTCCGACCGGGTTCTCGGTGCCGTCGACGAAGCCGAGCAGGTCGCGCATGTCGTAGTACTTGAAGCCGTGCACCTCGTCGGCGACCGCGACGGCGTCGCCGAGCCGCACGCGCAGCCGTCTGGCCAGTTCGAAGCAGAGGTCCATGCGCCGGGAGCGGAGGTGGAAGAGCACGTCGCCGGGGGTGGCGACGGCGCGGTGGCGCTCGCCGGCCAGTTCGCGGAACGGGTGCAGACCGGCCGGGCGCGGGCCCTGGAAGAGCCGGCCCCAGACGGCGGCGCCGATGCTCGCGACGCACGTCAGATCGTCGTCGGGAGCGCCGAAGCCCACCGCGCGCTGGAGGGCGGGAAGGTCTTCGAGCACGCCGCGGACGGTCTCCTCGCCGCCGGGCGCGACGGTGACGACGAGGAACACCGCGGCGGTGGCGGGCGGGGCCAGCACGGGCTGGGGTTCGGGCACGGTCCCTCCTGGTCACGGGCGCATTCGTGACGATACGGGACGTACCGGACCGCGCAATCCGGCGGCGGGGCGCGTTCACCCGCCCGTGCGGCGGGGGCGTGCGGGGGATTTCGCGGGGCGGGTCAGCCCGACAGGAGGTCGTACTCGCGGATCAGCCAGCAGACGGCCGTCAGCCGCAGCACCGCGAAGTCGTACCCGACCGGCTCGCGCCAGTCGCTCTCGGCCAGCACGTCGGTGAAGCCGACCACGTAGTCCGTCAGATCCTCGCGCCGCATCCGCTGCGGCGCGCAGACGCGCTCGATCCGCTGCGGCAGGAGGTCGCGCCAGGGGCGGCGCTGCCGGGGCACCAACGCGTCGCGCACGGCGGCCGCGTGCTGGTCGACGGCCGCGACGAGCCCCGGCTCGAAAGCGAACTCCGACAGCCGGGGCAGGTACCTGGCGGCGACGGCGGTCAGCGGGCAGCCGACGGCCCCGTCCTCGGGTCCTCCCACGTTCACCGCTCGACTGTAACCCGGATCCCGCGGGCCTCCCGCCGTGAGGTACGTCCCACGCATCCCCGCCCCGCGCGCCGGCGGTGTTTCCCACCCTGCGGTCCGCCGCTATGCTCCCGCAATGCATGGGAGCGCTCCCAAACCCCGCACACCTCCCACCCGGAGACCCACCCGTCTCCGGCAGACGCGACAAGGACGGACCACCATGCGCGTACGCATCCTGCGCCGATGGCACCGCACCGCCCTGGCCGGCCTCCTCGGCGCCGGCCTCGCCCTCGCCGGGCTCGCCTCCGCGGCCCCGGCGGCGGAGCCGGACCCCGGCCGAAGCGCCTCCGACGCCTCCGCCGCCCTGCCCGGCCCCCTGTACGTCGACCCCGACTCCCAGGTCCGGCGGTGGACCGCGGCCAACCCCGGCGACTGGCGGCAGCCGGTCATCGCCGACCGGATCGCCTCCCAGCCGCAGGCCCGCTGGCTCTCCCAGTACGACCCCGGCACCGTGCAGCAGGAGGTCGCCGGCTACATGTCCGCCGCCGGCGACGCCCTGCCCGTGCTCTCCGTCTACGGCATCCCCGACCGCGACTGCGGCGGCGCCAGCTCCGGCGGCGCCCCCGACCTGCCCTCGTACCAGAACTGGATCCGGCTCATCGCCGCCGGCCTCGGCGACCACCCCGTGGTGATCATCCTGGAGACCGACGCGCTCGCCCTGGAGGACTGCCTCGACCAGGCCGGCCGCGACGCCCGGCACGCGGCGCTGCGGCAGGCCGTCACCACCCTGAAGTCCGCGGGCCCCCAGACCCACGTCTACCTCGACGGCGGCCACTCCGCCTGGCACTCCCCCGGCGACCAGGCCGCCCGGCTGGCGGCCTCCGGGGTCACGGCGGCGGACGGCGTGTTCACCAACGTCTCCAACTTCCGCACCACGGCGCAGGAAATCGCGTACGGCAAGCAGATCCTGGCCGCACTCGGCGACCCGGACCTCAACCTGGTCGTCGACACCAGCCGCAACGGCAACGGCTCCAACGGCCAGTGGTGCGACCCCTCCGGCCGCGCGCTGGGCGCGGACCCGACGCTCGCGACCGGGGACGACGCCGTGGACGCGCTGCTGTGGGTCAAGCCGCCCGGCGAGGCGGACGGCTGCGCGGCCCGGGCCGGGCAGTTCGTCCCCGACCTGGCGTACGCGCTGGCGACCAACTGAGTCCGCCTGCCACCGGCGCGCGCTCAGCCGGGCCGGTCCGGGTCGGCCGCCACCGACCCGGACCGGCCCCGGCTCTCAGGGGTGGCTCTCACGGATAGATCAGCGACTCGTAGCCCGCGCGCACGTCGGACTCCGAGGACTTGACGTACACCTCGGACGGCGGGCCGGCGTCGACGCCGTAGTACGTGTACTCCAGCACGGCCGGGCAACTGGAGCCGCCGATCTCGACGGTGGTCTTCTTCGCCAGCTTGCCGGTGCGCAGCTCGTAGACCCGGACCGGGATCTCCCGGTTCTTGAACGCCACGTTCTGCACCCCGCCGACGGCCAGGTCGGACTCGTACGGGCAGTTCGCCACCGTGGAGCCGTGCTTGGAGCTGCCCGCGCAGATGATCGCCACCGCGTCCTTCGGGTCCTTCGCCAGCCAGGAGGACGGCAGCTTCGAGCGGTGCTTGCTCTGGCCGATGAGCATCGCGCGGTAGGGGCCGTTCCCGCCGTACGCCTTGGCGCCGCGGTACGGGGCCGGGTTGTCGCAGTACTCGGGCTTCTCACCGTACGGGCCGGGCTTCAGCAGGCCGCGGACGTTGTCGAGCTGGATGGCCAGGTCCGCGCGCTCGACGCCGTCCTCGGCGGTGCCGCTCAGCTCGTGGTCGGGGTACTCGTCGAGGAGTTGCTCGTACTGCGTGCGGGCCTGCTTCCAGGTGTCGTCGGCCATCAGCGCGTCGCCGCAGTCGACGATCGCGGCGGGCGCGACCTCGGGCACGACGTCGGCGGCGCGCGCGAGGCCGTCGTCGCCGGACTCGTGGGCACCGAGCCAGTCGGTGACCTCCTTGGTCTGGCAGGCGTCGTCGGTGGGCAGCGCGCCGAGGAACCCGTCGAGCGCGTCGTTCACGTCGCCGCTGCGGTCCTCGCCGTCGCCGTCGTCGCCGCCCCCGTACTCCTTGAGGACGGTGGCGAGATGGCCGAAACCCGCGCTCAGGGCGTCGGTGTCGCCGGTCAGTCCGGTGTCCAGCTCGTGCTCGGCCTGGGCGAGGAGGAGGTCGGCCCGGCGGCTGCCGGCGCCGTCCCAGAGCGCGCCGGGGTGGTCGGCGTACGCCTTGAGCGTGCGGGCACCGCGTACGCGGTCGTCCTCCGCCTGGCGCTCGGCCCTGAGCAGCAGCTCGCACGCCTCGGTGCTGTCCTCGGCGCGGGCGGTCAGCGGGGCGTCGGCGAGGCGGTGGCCGAACCAGAGGCCGTCGAGGTCGGAGACGGCCTGGGCGCACTCGCCGGCGCGGTGGGCGTCGGCGGCGTTGCCCTCGATCCGGGAGGCGTCGAGACGCAGGGCGGTGCAGGCGAGGGGGACGGGGGCGGCGACGAGGAGGGCGACGAGGCGGTCGCGGCGCACGGTCGCGGGGAGGGCGGGGGG
>NZ_JBDPMI010000045.1:0-47755 GCF_039871555.1 Streptomyces sp. B5E4 | reverse complement strand
CTCCCCCCCCACCGCCGCCCCACCCCCCACCCGCCTCCGCGCGGAAGCCGTCGCCCTGGGCTCCCCTCCCCGCCCAGTGACTACCTACAGGCCCCCGATGGATACTGAACGTGGATATCCAGCCGAGGGGGAACACACATGGCGCGTCCAGAGATCCCGGGAAACCCCGAGCGCGACCGGCCCCGTATCCGGCCCCGCGAGGCGCCCCGGGAGCTGCCCCGGCAGGCCCCCCGGGAGTTACCCGCCCCCGGCGGACGTCCCCTCCCCGCCCGCCGCCGCGGCGAGGAAGCCGCCGCCCGGATTCACCCGCCCGGCGAGCTCCCCCTCGAAGACGTCCCCACCCGCGAGGAGTGCTGGGACATGCTCGGTTCCGACGTACGGGCCCGGCTCCAGGCCAGGGCCGGCACCATCCTGGAGTGGTGGGCCCGCCTCGACCGCACCGGCCGCCCCCGCGCCGTCGTCCTCGGGCCCAACGGGCTGTGCAAGGCGAACCCCGTCAGCCTCCACGGCAGGGAGACCCACGTCGTCGCCCCGCTTCGGCTGGACCCCCGCGCCATGCGCCGGCAGTCCTTCACCGGCCGCCAGTCCTCCGACACCGGCGGCCAGTCCTTCGACGCCACCGGTACGCCCCCCGCCGCCCGCGCGACCGGCGGCGCCCGCCCCGTCCCCACCATCGACCTCGGCCTCGACGCCGACACCACAGCCGTCCTCGGGAACTTTCCCCCCGCCGTCCAGGACTTCCTCCAGCGCCCCTTCCTGCACGGCGACTCCCGCGGCGTCGTCTCGGACTGGGACTACCAGGAGGCGACCGAGTTCACCCACCGGCGCCTCTCGCTGCTCTTCGTCCTGTCCGCCGACCGCAACGTGACCTTCGCCTCGGGCGTACGCATCCTGCCCCGCGGGCACTCCCCGGAGCACGCACACTGGGAAGTCGAGTGCTACCACGCGCCCGTACGGGGGTAGGGGCGCGCCGCTGAGGCCGTGTGGTATTTGGGCCGATTGGCGCGAGCCGAGCGCCGTATGGCACACTATCCGGGTTGCTCGGCTGAGCGTCGATGCTGCGCGCCTCCCGCCGGGAGGACCGGAAGCGAGTCCCACGTATTCGTCGCCCCTCATCAGGGGCGGAAGTACGGGAATCTTCCGGGAAGCGTCAGCGGGGTGCAGGCCAGGGCACTCGGTGGGATCTTCCCCCCTCTTCCTGCAAGGAAAACTCCTGCGGACCACGGACCTCCGTGGGTGTCCGTAGGAGAAATGCTTTCGCGGGAGAAATGCGGGGAGGGTTGCGACACGCCCGACCGCGTGGGTCGGGGAACGGGTACGCGACGAGACCACCGGGCGCCGGAGCGCTACGAGAACAGGACTGCTGAGAAGCCATGGCGGGACAGAAGATCCGCATCCGGCTCAAGGCCTACGACCACGAGGTCATCGACTCCTCGGCGAAGAAGATCGTCGAGACGGTGACCCGCACTGGTGCGTCGGTCGCGGGCCCGGTGCCGCTGCCCACTGAGAAGAACGTGTACTGCGTCATCAAGTCGCCGCACAAGTACAAGGACGCGCGCGAGCACTTCGAGATGCGTACCCACAAGCGTCTGATCGACATCCTCGACCCGACCCCCAAGACCGTTGACTCGCTGATGCGCCTGGACCTCCCGGCCGGCGTCGACATCGAGATCAAGCTCTGAGAGGTCGCGAAGAGATGGCTAAGCAGATCAAGGGTGTCCTGGGCGAGAAGCTCGGCATGACCCAGGTCTGGGACGAGAACAACCGTGTCGTCCCCGTGACCGTGGTCAAGGCCGGCCCCTGTGTCGTCACCCAGGTCCACACCGCAGACTCCGACGGCTACGACGCCGTCCAGATCGCCTTCGGCGAGATCGACCCGCGCAAGGTGAACAAGCCCCTCAAGGGCCACTTCGCCAAGGCCGACGTCACTCCCCGCCGCCACCTGGTGGAGATCCGCACCGCGGATGCCTCCGAGTACACCCTCGGCCAGGAGGTGACCGCCGAGACCTTCGAGGCCGGCGTGAAGGTCGACGTGACCGGCAAGAGCAAGGGCAAGGGCTTCGCCGGTGTCATGAAGCGCCACGGCTTCGCCGGCGGCAAGGCCAGCCACGGCGCCCACCGCGTGCACCGCAAGCCGGGCTCCATCGGTGGCTGCGCCACCCCGGGCCGCGTGTTCAAGGGCATGCGGATGGCCGGCCGGATGGGCAACCAGCGGGTCACCACCCAGAACCTGACCGTCCACGCCGTTGACGCGGAGAAGGGACTGCTGCTCATCAAGGGCGCCGTCCCCGGTCCGAACGGCGGCCTCGTCCTGGTCCGTAGCGCGGCCAAGGGGGCCTGAGGTAATGAGCACCGTTGACATCCTTTCGCCGGCGGGCGAGAAGGCCGGGACCGTCGAACTCCCCGCGGAGATCTTCGACGCGCAGGTCAGCATTCCGCTGATCCACCAGGTCGTCACCGCCCAGCTGGCCGCTGCCCGCCAGGGCACGCACAAAGTGAAGACCCGCGGCGAGGTCCGCGGCGGCGGCAAGAAGCCGTACCGCCAGAAGGGCACCGGCCGTGCCCGGCAGGGCTCGATC
The DNA here is from genome assembly GCF_039871555.1 of Streptomyces sp. B5E4. Lineage (NCBI taxonomy): Bacteria > Bacillati > Actinomycetota > Actinomycetes > Kitasatosporales > Streptomycetaceae > Streptomyces > Streptomyces sp. B5E4. Next base: position 45,176 of record NZ_JBDPMI010000045.1, on the reverse strand, counting down.
CGCGCCCCGCAGTTCGCGGGCGGCGGCGTCGTGCACGGCCCCGTGCCGCGCGACTACTCGCAGCGGACCCCGAAGAAGATGAAGGCCGCCGCGCTGCGCGGCGCCCTCTCGGACCGGGCGCGCCTCGGCCGGATCCACGTCGTCACCGGCGTGGTCGACGGCGAGGTCTCGACGAAGGCCGCCAAGACCCTCCTCGGCAAGGTCAGCGAGCGCAAGAACGTGCTGCTGATCATCGAGCGGGACGACGACCTGTCGCTGCTGTCCGCCCGGAACCTGCCCGACGTGCACATCCTGGACGCCGGTCAGCTCAACACGTACGACGTGCTCGTCTCCGACGACGTGGTCTTCACGCAGGCCGCCTTCGAGCGGTTCGTGACCGGCCCCGTCAAGGGCGGCAAGGCCGTGGCCGACGAGGTCGAGCTCCAGAAGGCTGAAGGGAGCGACGCCTGATGGTCGACATGGACAAGACCGAGACCGAGGCCGCGGACGAGACGGCGACCGGGTTCACCGTCACCAGCAAGACCTACGACGACCCGCGCGACGTGCTGCTCAAGCCCGTCGTCTCGGAGAAGAGCTACGCGCTGCTCGACGAGAACAAGTACACGTTCATCGTCGACCCGCGGGCGAACAAGACCCAGATCCGGCAGGCCGTGGAGAAGGTCTTCCAGGTCAAGGTCATCGGGGTCAACACGATCAACCGCCAGGGCAAGCGCAAGCGCACCCGCACCGGCTACGGCAAGCGCGCCGACACCAAGCGCGCCATCGTGACCGTCGCCGAGGGCGAGCGCATCGACATCTTCGGCGGCCCGGTCTCCTGACGGGGACCGACAGGGCTGTCCGTCACGGACGAGGACTGAAGAAATGGGTATCCGCAAGTACAAGCCGACGACTCCTGGCCGTCGTGGCGCCAGCGTCGCCGACTTCGTCGAGGTAACGCGGTCCACGCCGGAGAAGTCGCTGGTCCGCCCGCTGCACAGCAAGGGCGGCCGAAACAATTCCGGTCGTGTGACCGTCCGCCACCAGGGCGGTGGCCACAAGCGCGCCTTCCGCGTGATCGACTTCCGTCGGCACGACAAGGACGGCGTCCCCGCCCGGGTCGCGCACATCGAGTACGACCCGAACCGCACCGCGCGCATCGCGCTGCTGCACTACGCCGACGGCGAGAAGCGCTACATCCTCGCGCCGGCCGGCCTGAAGCAGGGCGACCGGATCGAGAACGGCGCCGGCGCGGACATCAAGCCGGGCAACGCGATGCCGCTGCGCAACATCCCGGTCGGTACCGTCATCCACGCCATCGAGCTGCAGCCCGGCGGCGGTGCGAAGTTCGCCCGCTCCGCCGGTGCGCACGTGCAGCTGCTGGCGAAGGAGGGCCGCATGGCCCACCTGCGGATGCCGTCCGGCGAGATCCGGCTGGTCGACATCCGCTGCCGCGCCACGGTCGGCGAGGTCGGCAACGCCGAACAGTCGAACATCAACTGGGGCAAGGCCGGCCGCATGCGCTGGAAGGGCGTGCGCCCGACCGTCCGCGGTGTCGTGATGAACCCGATCGACCACCCGCACGGCGGTGGCGAGGGCAGGACCTCCGGTGGTCGCCACCCGGTCTCGCCCTGGGGCCAGAAGGAAGGCCGTACGCGCTCGCCGAAGAAGGCGAGCAGCAAGTACATCGTCCGCCGCCGCAAGACGAACAAGAAGCGCTAGGAGCGGGTGGAGTAGAGATGCCGCGCAGTCTGAAGAAGGGGCCCTTCGTCGACGACCACCTCATCAAGAAGGTGGACACGCAGAACGAAGCAGGCACCAAGAACGTCATCAAGACCTGGTCCCGCCGCTCGATGATCATCCCGGCCATGCTGGGTCACACGATCGCGGTGCATGACGGCAAGAAGCACGTCCCGGTGTTCGTCACCGAGTCGATGGTCGGGCACAAGCTCGGCGAGTTCGCGCCTACCCGCACCTTCAAGGGCCACGTCAAGGACGACCGCAAGTCGCGTCGTCGCTGACCTGCGGAGTGCGAAGACCATGACTCACACCGAAGGGACAACCATGGAAGCCAGGGCCTCCGCGCGCTATGTGCGCGTCACGCCCATGAAGGCCCGCCGTGTGGTGGACCTCATCCGTGGCATGAATGCCACGGAGGCTCAGGCGGTCCTGCGTTTCGCCCCGCAGGCCGCGAGCTTGCCCGTCGGCAAGGTGCTGGACAGCGCCATCGCCAACGCGGCGCACAACTACGACCACACCGACGTCGACAGCCTCTTCGTCAAGGAGGCGTACGTCGACGAGGGCCCGACCTGGAAGCGGTTCCGGCCCCGCGCGCAGGGCCGGGCGTACCGGATCCGCAAGCGCACCAGCCACATCACGCTGGTCGTCGGCAGCAAGGAAGGGACCCGGTAATGGGCCAGAAGGTAAACCCGCACGGGTTCCGGCTTGGCATCACCACCGACTTCAAGTCGCGCTGGTATGCCGACAAGCTGTACAAGGACTACATCAAGGAAGACGTCGCCATCCGCCGGATGATGACGAAGGGCATGGAGCGCGCCGGCATCTCCAAGGTGGAGATCGAGCGCACCCGTGACCGCGTCCGCGTCGACATCCACACCGCCCGGCCGGGCATCGTCATCGGCCGCCGCGGCGCGGAGGCCGATCGCATCCGCGGCGAGCTGGAGAAGCTCACCGGCAAGCAGGTGCAGCTCAACATCCTTGAGGTCAAGAACCCCGAGACCGACGCGCAGCTCGTGGCCCAGGCCGTCGCCGAGCAGCTCTCCTCGCGTGTCTCCTTCCGCCGGGCCATGCGCAAGAGCATGCAGTCCTCGATGAAGGCGGGCGCGAAGGGCATCAAGATCCAGTGCGGCGGGCGGCTCGGCGGCGCCGAGATGTCCCGCTCGGAGTTCTACCGCGAGGGCCGGGTCCCCCTGCACACCCTGCGCGCCAACGTCGACTACGGCTTCTTCGAGGCCCGTACGACCTTCGGCCGCATCGGTGTGAAGGTCTGGATCTACAAGGGCGACGTGAAGAACATCGCCGAGGTCCGCGCCGAGAACGCCGCGGCCCGTGCCGGCAACCGCCCGTCCCGTGGCGGTGGCGGTGGCGGCGGCGGTGGCGGTGGCGACCGTCCGCGTCGCGGCGGTGAGCGCGGTGGCCGTGGCCGTCGTCCGCAGCGCGAGCAGCAGCAGGCTCCGGCTGCCGAGGCCCCCCGGGCCGAGGCCGCGAGCGCCGCAGGTAGCGCCGCGGGCCCGGCAGCCGACAGCACCGGAACGGAGGGCTGACCCATGCTCATCCCTCGTAGGGTCAAGCACCGCAAGCAGCACCACCCGAAGCGCCGCGGTCTCGCCAAGGGCGGCACCGAGCTGGCGTTCGGTGACTACGGCATCCAGGCCGCCACGGCCGCGTACGTCACCAACCGGCAGATCGAGGCCGCGCGTATCGCCATGACGCGGCACATCAAGCGTGGCGGCAAGGTGTGGATCAACATCTACCCGGACCGCCCGCTGACCAAGAAGCCCGCCGAGACCCGCATGGGCTCCGGTAAGGGCTCGCCGGAGTGGTGGGTCGCGAACGTCAAGCCCGGGCGCGTGATGTTCGAGCTGTCGTACCCGAACGAGAAGACCGCTCGTGAGGCGCTGACCCGCGCGGCTCACAAGCTTCCGATGAAGTGCCGGATCGTCCGGCGCGAGGGTGGTGAGTCGTGATGGCCGCCGGCACCAAGGCGACCGAGCTGCGTGGGCTGTCCAACGATGACCTCGTGGAGAAGCTGCGCGAGGCCAAGGAAGAGCTGTTCAACCTCCGCTTCCAGGCGGCGACCGGACAGCTTGAGAACCACGGTCGGCTGAAGGCCGTCCGCAAGGACATCGCCCGGATCTACACCCTCATGCGGGAGCGCGAGCTCGGCATCGACACGGTGGAGAGCGCCTGATGAGCGAGACGAATGTGACAGAAGAGACCAAGACCGAGCGCGGCTTCCGCAAGACCCGCGAGGGCCTCGTCGTCAGCGACAAGATGGACAAGACCGTCGTCGTCGCCGTCGAGGACCGCGTCAAGCACGCGCTGTACGGCAAGGTCATCCGCCGTACGAACAAGCTCAAGGCACACGACGAGCAGAACAGCTGCGGCGTCGGCGACCGAGTCCTCCTCATGGAGACCCGGCCGCTGTCGGCGACCAAGCGCTGGCGCGTCGTCGAGATCCTCGAGAAGGCCAAGTAAGTATTCCTGGGGGGAGCCCCCAGGACGGTTCCGCCAGGCTCGGCGGGTCCCCGCGTAGGCGGGTCCCGCCGGGAACCGGCAGACGATCAGGAGATAGACGTGATCCAGCAGGAGTCGCGACTCAAGGTCGCCGACAACACGGGTGCAAAGGAGATTCTTTGCATCCGTGTGCTCGGCGGATCGGGCCGCCGCTACGCAGGTATCGGTGACGTGGTCGTCGCCACCGTCAAGGATGCGATCCCGGGTGGCAACGTCAAGAAGGGCGACGTCGTCAAGGCGGTCGTCGTGCGCACCGTCAAGGAGCGCCGCCGGCCGGACGGCTCGTACATCCGCTTCGACGAGAACGCCGCCGTCATCCTCAAGGCCGACGGCGACCCCCGTGGCACCCGTATCTTCGGCCCGGTCGGCCGTGAGCTGCGCGAGAAGAGGTTCATGAAGATCATCTCGCTCGCGCCGGAGGTGCTGTAGCACATGAAGATCAAGAAGGGCGACCTGGTTCAGGTCATCACCGGCAAGGACAGGGGCAAGCAGGGCAAGGTCATCGCGGCCTTCCCGCGCGAGGACCGTGTCCTGGTCGAGGGTGTCAACCGGGTCAAGAAGCACACCAAGGCCGGCCAGACGGCCCGCGGGTCCAAGACCGGCGGGATCATCACGACCGAGGCCCCGATTCACGTCAGCAACGTTCAGTTGGTGGTGGAGAAGGACGGCCAGAAGGTCGTGACCCGGGTCGGCTACCGCTTCGACGACGAGGGCAACAAGATCCGCGTTGCCAAGCGGACGGGTGAGGACATCTGATGACTGCCACCACCACCGTCCCGCGCCTCAAGCAGCGCTACCGGGACGAGCTCCAGGCCAAGCTGAAGGACGAGTTCTCGTACGAGAACGTCATGCAGATCCCCGGCCTGACCAAGATCGTGGTCAACATGGGTGTGGGCGATGCCGCCCGCGACTCCAAGCTGATCGAGGGCGCCATCAAGGACCTCGCCACGATCACCGGCCAGAAGCCGTCCGTGACGAAGGCCCGGAAGTCCATCGCGCAGTTCAAGCTGCGCGAGGGCATGCCGATCGGCGCCCACGTCACGCTCCGCGGCGACCGGATGTGGGAGTTCCTCGACCGGCTGCTGTCGCTCGCGCTGCCGCGCATCCGCGACTTCCGCGGCCTGTCGCCGAAGCAGTTCGACGGCCGGGGCAACTACACCTTCGGTCTCACGGAACAGGTCATGTTCCACGAGATCGACCCTGACAAGATCGACCGGGTCCGGGGCATGGACATCACCGTGGTCACCACGGCGAGCAACGACGACGAGGGCCGCGCCCTGCTTCGTCTCCTCGGCTTCCCGTTCAAGGAGGCATGAGCCGTGGCAAAGAAGGCCCTGATCGCGAAGGCCGGCCGTAAGCCGAAGTTCAAGGTGCGCGGTTACACGCGCTGCCAGCGCTGCGGCCGTCCGCACTCCGTGTACCGCAAGTTCGGCCTGTGCCGCGTGTGCCTGCGTGAGATGGCGCACCGGGGCGAGCTGCCGGGCGTGACCAAGAGCTCCTGGTGATCCGCCGGATCACCGGGACGCTTTGACCGACTACTACGCCGTAGGTCCCCGCACCACACCCGTCCTCGTACCGAGGGAGAGGGACGGTGCAGACAGGAAACCGCGGCGAGAGAGGCCGAAGGCCATCACATGACCATGACCGATCCGATCGCAGACATGCTGACCCGTCTGCGGAACGCGAACTCGGCGTACCACGACACCGTGACGATGCCGCACAGCAAGATCAAGACGCACATCGCGGAGATCCTCCAGCAGGAGGGCTACATCAGCGGCTGGAAGACCGAGGAGGCCCGTGTGGGCCAGAGCCTCGTTCTGGAGCTGAAGTACGGCCCGAACCGCGAGCGCTCGATCGCGGGCATCAAGCGGATCTCGAAGCCGGGTCTGCGGGTCTACGCAAAGTCCACCAACCTGCCGAAGGTGCTCGGCGGCCTGGGGGTGGCGATCATCTCCACCTCCCACGGGCTGCTCACCGACAAGCAGGCAGGCAAGAAGGGCGTGGGCGGGGAAGTCCTCGCCTACGTCTGGTAACGGAAGGGAACGGAGGTAAAGCCATGTCGCGTATTGGCAAGCTGCCCATCCAGGTTCCCGCCGGCGTGGACGTCACCATCGATGGCCGTACGGTCAACGTGAAGGGCCCCAAGGGCTCCCTCGCGCACACCGTCGTCGCGCCCATCGACGTCGCCCGTGGCGACGACGGCACGATCGTCGTCAGCCGCCCGAACGACGAGCGCAAGAGCCGGGCGCTGCACGGCCTGTCGCGCACGCTGGTGGCGAACATGGTCACCGGTGTGACCCAGGGCTACGTGAAGAAGCTGGAGATCAGCGGGGTCGGCTACCGCGTCCAGGCGAAGGGCTCCCACCTGGAGTTCTCGCTGGGCTACAGCCACCCGATCCTCATCGAGGCCCCCGAGGGCATCACCTTCAAGGTCGAGAACCCGACGCACTTCAGCGTCGAGGGCATCGACAAGCAGAAGGTCGGCGAGGTCGCCGCGAAGATCCGCAAGCTCCGCAAGCCCGACCCGTACAAGGCCAAGGGCGTCAAGTACGAGGGCGAGTACATCCAGCGCAAGGTCGGAAAGGCGGGTAAGTAAGCCATGGCATACGGTGTGAAGATCGCCAAGGGCAGTGCCCGCAAGGCGGCCGCCGTCAAGCGCCGGCACATCCGCGTGCGGAAGAAGATCTCCGGTACGCCGGACCGCCCGCGCCTGGTCGTGACCCGCTCGAACCGCCACATGGTCGCGCAGGTCGTCGACGACATCGCCGGCCACACGGTGGCCTCGGCCTCCTCGATGGACACGTCCGTCCGCGGAGCCGAGGGCGACAAGACGGCGCAGGCCAAGCAGGTCGGCGCGCTGGTCGCCGAGCGGGCGAAGGCCGCCGGAGTCGAGGCCGTGGTGTTCGACCGCGGTGGCAACAAGTACGCCGGGCGCATTGCCGCCCTGGCCGACGCCGCCCGCGATGCCGGGCTGAAGTTCTGAGAGAGGAAGTCCAATGGCTGGACCCCAGCGCCGCGGTGGCGGCGCCGGCGGCGGCGAGCGGCGGGACCGGAAGGGCCGGGACGGCGGCGCTGCTGCCGACAAGACCGCGTATGTTGAGCGCGTTGTCGCGATCAACCGAGTCGCCAAGGTTGTGAAGGGTGGTCGTCGCTTCAGCTTCACCGCGCTGGTCGTGGTGGGTGACGGCGACGGCACCGTGGGTGTCGGGTACGGGAAGGCCAAGGAGGTGCCGGCCGCCATCGCCAAGGGTGTCGAGGAGGCCAAGAAGCACTTCTTCAAGGTCCCCCGGATCCAGGGCACCATCCCGCACCCGATCCAGGGTGAGGAGGCCGCGGGTGTCGTGCTGCTGAAGCCGGCGTCGCCCGGTACCGGTGTGATCGCCGGTGGCCCGGTGCGTGCCGTGCTGGAGTGCGCGGGCATCCACGACGTGCTGAGCAAGTCGCTCGGCTCGTCGAACCCGATCAACATCGTGCACGCCACGACGGCCGCACTGAAGGGCCTGCAGCGCCCCGAGGAGATCGCCGCCCGCCGTGGCCTGCCGCTGGAGGACGTGGCGCCCGCCGCTATGCTGCGCGCCCGCGCTGGGGTGAACGGCTGATGGCACAGCTGAAGATCACCCAGCGCAAGTCCTACATCGGGAGCAAGCAGAACCACCGGGACACGCTGCGTACGCTCGGCCTGCGCCGGCTCCACGACAGCGTGGTCCGCGAGGACAGTCCCCAGGTGCGCGGCATGGTGCACACCGTCCGCCACCTGGTGACGGTCGAGGAGGTCGACTGACATGGCCGTCCAGGACGCGGCGGAGCAGAAGCCGCTGAAGATCCACAACCTGCGGCCGGCTCCGGGCGCCAAGAAGCCGAAGACCCGTGTGGGTCGAGGCGAGGCGTCCAAGGGCAAGACCGCGGGCCGCGGTACCAAGGGCACCAAGGCCCGCTACCAGGTGCCGGAGCGCTTCGAGGGCGGGCAGATGCCGCTGCACATGCGGCTGCCGAAGCTCAAGGGCTTCAAGAACCCCGCCCGCAAGGTGTACCAGGTGGTGAACCTGGACAAGCTGGCCGAGCTGTACCCCGAGGGCGGCGAGGTCACGGTGGCCGACCTGGTCGCCAAGGGCGCGGTGCGCAAGAACGAGCTCGTGAAGGTGCTGGGCAACGGGGACGTCTCCGTGGCGCTGCAGGTGGCCGTCGACAAGGTCTCCGGCTCCGCCCGCGAGAAGATCACCGCCGCCGGTGGCTCGGTCACCGAGCGCGTCTGAGTGTGACGAGCAACCGGGGATGTCCCGCATGGGCATCCCCGGTTGGTCGTTCCACGGCAGCCGCACCCCCCGGTAAGGTGGCGTGCACTGTCCCTACCCATGTGGGCGTACGCCTGCGTGGTACGTCTACCGACCATCCGCTGAACAAATGACCCGTCAGCCCTCGTGATGAAGCATGGGGGCCGCAGGAGGCACCGTGCTCACCGCGTTCGCCCGGGCGTTCAAGACACCCGACCTGCGCAAGAAGCTGCTGTTCGTGCTGGGCATCATCGTGATCTACCGGCTCGGTGCGCAGGTTCCCGTCCCCGGAACCGACTACCAGGCCGTGCAGCAATGCATGGACGAGGCCAACGCCAACCAGGGCCTGTTCGGCCTGGTCAACATGTTCAGCGGTGGGGCCCTCCTGCAGATCACCATCTTTGCGCTGGGGATCATGCCGTACATCACGGCGAGCATCATCCTGCAGCTGCTGACGGTGGTGATCCCACGGCTGGAGGCCCTCAAGAAGGAGGGCCAGTCCGGCACTGCGAAGATCACACAGTACACGCGCTATCTGACCGTCGCCCTCGCAATCCTGCAGGGCACCGGTCTGGTCGCCACGGCGCGTAGCGGCTCGCTTTTCCCGCAGTGTCAGGTCAACGACCAGATCATCCCCGACGACTCGATCTTCATCGTGATCACGATGGTGATCTGCATGACCGCCGGTACGGCGATGGTCATGTGGCTCGGCGAGCTGATCACCGACCGCGGCATCGGCAACGGCATGTCGATGCTGATGTTCATCTCGATCGCCGCCGGCTTCCCCGGCGCCCTGTGGAACATCAAGCAGTCCGGCAAGATCATCGACGGCTGGGGCGAGTTCATCGTCGTCATCGCGCTCGGCCTGGCGATGGTCGGCCTGGTGGTCTTCGTCGAGCAGGCGCAGCGCCGCATTCCCGTGCAGTACGCGAAGCGCATGATCGGGCGCCGTTCCTACGGCGGTACCTCGACGTACATCCCGCTGAAGGTCAACCAGGCGGGCGTCATCCCGGTGATCTTCGCGTCCTCGCTGCTGTACATCCCCGCCCTGGTGGTGCAGTTCACCGGCTCCAACTCCGGCGCGGCACAGTGGGTCGAGGAGAACTTCGTCACCGGTGATCATCCGGTGTACATCATCACGTACTTCCTCATGATCGTGTTCTTCGCGTTCTTCTACGTGGCCATCACGTTCAACCCCGAGGAAGTCGCGGACAACATGAAGAAGTACGGTGGCTTCATCCCGGGCATCCGGGCCGGCCGTCCCACCGCGGAGTACTTGAGCTACGTGCTCAACAGGATCACCTGGCCGGGCTCGCTCTATCTGGGTCTGATCGCGCTGGTACCGACAGTGGCGTTGGTGCTGTTCAACGCGAACCAGAACTTCCCCTTCGGCGGCACGAGCATCCTCATCATCGTGGGTGTCGGGCTTGAGACGGTGAAGCAGATCGAGAGCAAGCTGCAGCAGCATCACTACGAAGGGTTCCTCCGCTGATGCGAATCGTCCTCGTCGGGCCTCCCGGTGCGGGCAAGGGCACGCAGGCCGCCCTGCTCGCCAAGAACCTGTCCATTCCGCACGTCTCCACCGGTGACCTCTTCCGTGCCAACATCAGCAAGGGCACGGAGCTGGGCCGCCAGGCGAAGGCGTACATGGAGGCGGGCAACCTGGTGCCGGACGAGGTAACCGTGGGGATGGCCTGGGACCGCATGGAGCAGCCCGACGCTGCCGGCGGCTTCCTGCTGGACGGCTTCCCGCGGAACGTGGCGCAGGCGGTGGCGCTCGACGGGCTGCTGAAGGAGGCCGGGCTTGAGCTGGACGCCGTGCTCGACCTGGAGGTGCCGGAGGACGAGGTCGTCAAGCGGATCGCCGGCCGGCGGATCTGCCGGAACGACAGCAGCCACGTCTTCCATGTCACGTACTCCCCGCCGGAGCGCGAGGGCGTGTGCGACATCTGCGGCGGCGAGCTGTACCAGCGCGACGACGACAACGAGGACACGGTCCGCCGCCGGCTGGAGGTCTACCACGAGGAGACCGAGCCGATCATCGACTACTTCAAGGCCCAGGGCCTGGTGACGACGATCTCGGCGCTCGGCTCCGTGGCCGAGGTCACCCGGCGGGCGATGGAGGCGCTGCCCGGCGAGGTTCCCGCAGACCGGTCCTGAACCGCCGCGCAGGCCGCGAACACCCAGCCGGTCCCCGCCCGCCCGCGGGGGCCGGCTGACGCGGTTCCACGGCCCGTACGGCCCCCTGCACGGCCCGTGCCTCCGGGGGCGTACGATCCTTGCGCCACGGGCCCGTACGACCCCTGTACGACCCTTCTACGCCTTGCCCACCGGCCCCCGCCCGGCGGCCCGCGGCGGGCACGTATCGTGGACGGGGGAGACGTCCCTCGCCGGCCCAGGAGGCAGCAGCCGTCATGGTGGAGATCAAGACCCCGGAACAGATCGCGAAGATGCGGGCCGCCGGCCTCGTCGTCGCGGCCATGCACCAGGCGTGCGCCGCCGCCGCCGTGCCCGGGGCCACCACGAAGGACCTCGACGAGATCGCCGCCAAGGTCCTCGCCGACCACGGTGCCAAGCCGAACTTCCTGGGGTACGGGGGCTTCCCCGGCAACATCTGCACGTCGGTCAACGACGTCGTCGTCCACGGCATCCCGGACCGCGAGACCGTGCTGCGCGAGGGCGACGTGATCTCCATCGACGCCGGCGCCATCGTGGAGGGCTGGCACGCGGACGCCGCCATCACGGCCTTCGTCGGCTCCGGTCACAAGGCGGAGCTGCACGAGCTGAGCCGGGTGACCGAGGAGTCCATGTGGGCCGGCATCGCGGCCGTCCGCAAGGGCAACCGGCTGGTGGACATCTCCGCGGCCATCGAGGGCTACATCCGCCGCCAGCCGCGCCCGGCCGCCGGCAAGTACGGCATCGTCGAGGACTACGGCGGCCACGGCATCGGCTCGCAGATGCACATGGACCCGCACCTGCTGAACTACGTCGACAAGCGTCGCGGGCGCGGCCCCAAGCTGGTCCCGGGCTTCTGCATCGCGATCGAGCCGATGGTCAGCCTCGGCACCCCGCGCACGCACGTGCTGGCCGACGAGTGGACGGTCAAGACGGACGACGGCAGCTGGTCGAGCCACTGGGAGCACTCCGTGGCCCTCACCGAGGCCGGTCCGCTGGTGCTCACGGCCCCGGACGGCGGTCGCGAGAAGCTCGCGGCGTACGGGATCACGGCGGCCCCGGACCCGCTGGACTGAGGCCGCGGCCCGCGCGTGCCGGCGCCCGGTGTGCCCATGGGCTTAATGATCTTGCGGAACGGGCACACTCCCGATTTCGCCTTTCTGGCGCGGTCGCGTAGACTGACTCGTCGGTCCCCGTGCACCCGTGTGCCCAGGACCATCCAGGTAGCCGAATCCGGAAGGTGAAGCGCTCAAGCATGGCCAAAAAACAAGGGGCCATCGAGATCGAGGGCACCGTCGTCGAGTCTCTGCCGAACGCGATGTTCAAGGTGGAGCTCCAGAACGGGCACCAGGTCCTCGCGCACATCAGCGGCAAGATGCGGATGCACTACATCCGTATCCTTCCCGACGACAGGGTCGTGGTGGAGCTGTCTCCGTACGACCTGACGCGCGGACGGATCGTCTACCGCTACAAGTAGATCTTGCTTCGTCCCGCTCCCGTGGGGCGGGGCACCGACCCGGAGAACCTCCAGACACATGAAGGTCAAGCCGAGCGTCAAGAAGATCTGCGACAAGTGCAAGGTGATCCGCCGCCACGGCCGGGTCATGGTCATCTGCGAAAACCTGCGCCACAAGCAGCGCCAGGGCTGACGTACGCCGACCCATCGCCTCGCACCGCTCGCAGTTCCTCGCGCGACGCAACATGCGAACAAGTAAAGAAGCAGCCACCCGACCCCCACGAACGTGTGTGGGACGAAACCCCCGGCTCGGAGGCCGGGGACCCGGCTCGTAGCGAACTACGGGAACGGTGCTGCGGAAGACCTCCGACAAGACACAGGAGCCTTCAATGGCACGCGTTGCAGGTGTCGACATCCCGCGCGAGAAGCGCGTGGAGGTCGCCCTCACCTACGTGTTCGGCATCGGCCGGACGCTCTCCCAGCAGACGCTGGCCGCGACCGGGGTGAACCCCGACACCCGCGTCCGCGATCTGACCGAGGAAGAGCTCGTCAAGATCCGCGAGTTCGTGGACAACAACCTCAGGACCGAGGGTGACCTCCGCCGGGAGATCCAGGCGGACATCCGGCGCAAGGTCGAGATCGGCTGCTACCAGGGCCTGCGGCACCGCCGCGGACTGCCCGTCCACGGCCAGCGCACCTCCACCAACGCCCGCACCCGCAAGGGTCCGCGTCGCGCCATCGCCGGCAAGAAGAAGCCGGGCAAGAAGTAGTCCGCAGCGGTCCGCTCCATGCGCCCGCATCGCTGCAGGACCGACCACCTCCACGGGAGATAACACCGAATGCCTCCGAAGAGCCGAGCGGCCGGGGCCAAGAAGGTCCGCCGCAAGGAAAAGAAGAACGTGGCCCATGGCCACGCTCACATCAAGAGCACGTTCAACAACACGATCATCTCGATCACGGACCCGTCCGGGAACGTGATCTCGTGGGCCTCCGCCGGCCATGTCGGCTTCAAGGGCTCGCGCAAGTCGACGCCCTTCGCCGCCCAGATGGCCGCCGAGTCCGCCGCCCGCCGTGCCCAGGAGCACGGCATGCGCAAGGTCGACGTCTTCGTGAAGGGTCCCGGCTCCGGCCGTGAGACCGCGATCCGCTCCCTCCAGGCCACCGGCCTGGAGGTCGGGTCCATCCAGGACGTCACGCCCACCCCGCACAACGGCTGCCGCCCGCCGAAGCGCCGCCGGGTCTGAGAAAAGCGAAGTAGGAGACGACACGACATGGCGCGTTACACCGGGGCCGACTGCAAGCGTTGCCGTCGGGAGAAGCAGAAGCTCTTCCTCAAGGGAGCCAAGTGCGAGAGCGCTAAGTGCCCGATCGAGATCCGTCCTTACCCCCCGGGTGAGCACGGGCGCGGGCGCACCAAGGACAGCGAGTACCTGCTGCAGAAGCGCGAGAAGCAGAAGTGCGCGCGCATCTACGGGGTGCTGGAGAAGCAGTTCCGCGGTTACTACAACGAGGCCAACCGGCAGTCCGGCAAGACCGGTGAGAACCTGCTGCGCATCCTCGAGACGCGGCTGGACAACGTGGTCTACCGGGCCGGCTTCGCCAAGTCCCGCGACCACGCCCGCCAGCTCGTCCGGCACGGCCACATCACGGTCAACGGCCGCAAGACCGACATCCCGTCGGCCCGCGTCGTGCCGAACGACATCATCGAGGTCCGCGAGTCCTCCAGGAACCTGACCCCCTTCGCGGTGGCGCAGGCGGAGGCCGGCGACAGGACCGTCCCGGCCTGGCTGGAGGCGATCCCGACGAATCTGCGGATCCTCGTGCACAGCCTGCCCGAGCGCCAGGTGATCGACACCCAGGTGCAGGAGCAGCTCATCGTCGAGCTCTACTCGAAGTAGGTCTTCGGGCGGAAGCTCGTGGGTACGGGCGGTATGGCGCGTTTGCGCCGTGCCGCCCGTACCCTGGTCAGTACAGCGGGCGTCAAATAGCGGGCGTCCACGACTGAAGGAACACACATATGCTGATCGCTCAGCGTCCCTCTCTCACCGAAGAGGTCGTCGAGGAGTACCGCTCCCGGTTCGTCATCGAGCCGCTGGAGCCCGGCTTCGGCTACACCCTCGGCAACTCCCTCCGCCGTACGCTCCTCTCCTCGATCCCGGGTGCGGCAGTCACCAACATCCGGATCGACGGCGTTCTGCACGAGTTCACCACCGTGCCGGGCGTCAAGGAGGACGTCACCGACGTCATCCTCAACATCAAGCAGCTCGTCATCTCCTCCGAGCACGACGAGCCCGTCGTGATGTACCTGCGCAAGCAGGGCCCGGGTGTGGTGACCGCCGCCGACATCGCCCCCCCGGCCGGCGTCGAGGTGCACAACCCGGACCTGGTCCTGGCCACGCTCAACGGCAAGGGCAAGCTGGAGATGGAGCTGACCGTCGAGCGCGGCCGCGGCTACGTCTCCGCCGTGCAGAACAAGCAGGTCGGCCAGGAGATCGGCCGGATCCCGGTCGACTCCATCTACTCGCCGGTGCTCAAGGTCAGCTACAAGGTCGAGGCGACCCGTGTCGAGCAGCGCACGGACTTCGACAAGCTGATCGTCGACATCGAGTCCAAGCCGTGCATGCGCCCCCGCGACGCGGTGGCCTCGGCCGGCAAGACCCTGGTCGAGCTCTTCGGCCTGGCCCGCGAGCTGAACATCGACGCCGAAGGCATCGACATGGGCCCGTCCCCCACGGACGCCGCCCTGGCCGCGGACCTGGCGCTGCCGATCGAGGAGCTGGAGCTCACGGTCCGCTCGTACAACTGCCTCAAGCGCGAGGGCATCCACTCGGTGGGCGAGCTGGTGGCCCGCTCCGAGGCGGACCTCCTCGACATCCGCAACTTCGGCGCCAAGTCGATCGACGAGGTCAAGGCGAAGCTGGCCGGCATGGGCCTGGCCCTGAAGGACAGCCCGCCCGGATTCGACCCCACCTCGGCCGCCGACACCTTCGGCGCCGACGACGATGCCGACGCGGGCTTCGTCGAGACCGAGCAGTACTGATGTCCCGGGGGGCGCGACGCCCCCCGGACCCCGATCACCGGTACCTGACACGGCCGGTGCGGTAAAGGAGAAACACCATGCCGAAGCCCACCAAGGGCGCCCGACTGGGCGGCGGCGCGGCGCACGAGCGCGCCATGCTGCGGAACCTGGCCACCGCTCTCTTCGAGCACGGTCGCATCACCACGACCGAGGCCAAGGCCCGCAGGCTGCGTCCGTACGCCGAGCGGCTGGTGACCAAGGCGAAGAAGGGCGACCTTCACAACCGCCGGCAGGTCATGCAGCTCATCTCGGACAAGAGCGTGGTGCACACGCTGTTCACCGAGATCGGTCCGCGGTACGAGAACCGCCCGGGTGGCTACACCCGGATCACCAAGATCGGCAACCGTCGCGGCGACAACGCCAAGATGGCGGTGATCGAGCTGGTCGAGGCGCTGACCGTGCAGCAGGAGGCGGTCGGCGAGGCCGAGGCGGCGACGAAGCGCTCCGCGAAGGACGTGGCGGGCGACGAGGCGGCTGCGGGTCTGAAGAAGGACGCGGACACCGCCGAGGCGGCGGACGCGGCCGAGGACGCCGAGCCGGCGGCCGGGGCCGAGGCCGCCGAGTCCGCTGAGGCCAAGGACGCCAAGGACGCCTGACGCGCGTTTCGTGCATGACGACGGGCCCGTTTCCCTCCGGGGGAGCGGGCCCGTCGCGCTGAGAGGAACTGGGCAGTGAGTGACGAGGTGGCGGCCGGCTGGGTACGGGTGCGGCTGGACCTGTCGTACGACGGGAGCGGCTTCTCCGGCTGGGCGCGGCAGCGCGAAGGCCAGCGGACGGTGCAGGAGGAGCTGGAGACGGCCCTGCGCGTCGTCCTGCGGGCGTCCGCGCCGTACGAGCTGACGGTGGCGGGGCGCACGGACGCGGGGGTGCACGCGCGGGGGCAGGTGGCGCACGTCGACCTGCCCGCGGAGGTGTGGGCGGAGCAGGGGGAGGGCGGGGAACGGCTGCTGCGGCGGCTGGCGGGGTGGCTGCCGCACGACGTCCGGGTCTGGCGGGTGACGGCCGCGCCGCCCCACTTCAACGCCCGGTTCTCGGCGATCTGGCGCCGCTACGTCTACCGCGTCGGGGACGACCCCGGGGGCGTCGACCCGCTGCTGCGCGGGCACGTGCTGTGGCACAACCGGCCGCTCGACGCCGCCGCGATGAACGCGGCGGCGGAGCTGCTCCTCGGGGAGCACGACTTCGCGGCGTTCTGCAAGCGCCGGGAGGGGGCGACGACGATCCGGCGGCTGCTGGACCTGCACTGGGAGCGGCGGGCGGACGGGGTGCTGGAGGCGACGGTCAAGGCGGACGCCTTCTGCCACAACATGGTGCGGGCGCTGGTCGGCGCGATGCTTTTCGTCGGCGACGGGCACCGGGAGCCGGCGTGGGTGGGCCGGGTGCTGGGGGCGGCGGTACGGGACTCGGCGGTGCAGGTCGTACGGCCGCACGGGCTGACCCTGGAGGAGGTGGGCTACCCGGCGGACGAGGACCTGGCAGCCCGCAACACGGCCTCCCGCCGCCTGCGGACCTTGGGGGCCGGCTAGGGGCCCGTCCCCGCCCCCTGCCGGGTGACCGTGCGGTCCCGGGCCCGTGTGCCTCGGCCCCCGGTGCCCCCGGCATCGGTTGGGTGGGGGCATGCGCCTCCTCTCCGCCCTCTGTTCCCTCCTTCTCCTCGCCGCCTGCGCCGCCCCCTCCTCCCACACCCCCGGTGCCCGCCCCGGCGACCGCTGCCGCGGTGTCGGCTGCCTCCGTCAGATGACCCTCGCCGAGAAGGCCGGGCAGATGATCCAGGTGCAGAACGCCTTCCTCGCCGACCCCCGCGACCTCGCCCGCCTCGGCATCGGCGCCATGCTCAGCGCCGGCGACGACGGCGGTCCCCGCGGTGGGGGCAACGACGCCGCCGCGTGGGCCCGGATGGTCGAGGGGTACCAGCGGGCCGCCCTGCGCAGCAGGCTCCGCATTCCGCTGCTCTACGGCGCCGACGCCGTGCACGGCATGAGCGGCGTCACCGGGTCCGTGATCTTCCCGCACCACATCGGCATGGGCGCCACCCGCGATCCCGCTCTCGTCCGGCGCACCGAGCGCGTCGCGCGGGACGAGACGCTCGGCGCCGGGGTGCGGTGGGCGTTCACGCCGTGTGTGTGCGTACCGCGGGACGTGCGGTGGGGGCGTACGTACGAGGGGTACGCCGAGGATCCCGCCGTCGTGGGGGAGTTGGGCGCCGCCTCCGTGCGCGGCCTCCAGGGGGCCGCCCTCGGCCCCCGCTCCGTGCTCGCCACCGCCAAGCACTACGTCGGCGACGGCGGCACCGCCTACGGCACCGCCACCGGCCGGGGCCGGCTGCTGGACCAGGGCGACGTGCGGGTCTCCGAGGCGGAGCTGCGCCGCGTGCACCTCGCCCCGTACCGCGACGCCGTCGCCGCAGGCGTCGGCTCCGTCATGGCCGGCTACAGCAGCGTCCACGGCACGAAGACCCACGGCGACCGGCGGCTGCTCACCGGGGTCCTCAAGGGCGAACTCGGCTTCGGCGGCTTCGTCGTCAGCGACTACGACGCCGTGCAGCAGCTCCCCGGCAAGGACCTCGCGGCCCAGGTCGCGCGCGCCGTCGACGCCGGCATCGACATGGTCATGGTCTCCAGGGACTACCGCGGCGTGCACCGTGCGATCGTCGCCGGTGTCCGGAGCGGGGACATCCCCCTCCCGCGGGTGGACGACGCCGTGCGGCGCATCCTCGCGGCCAAGGACCGCCTCGGGCTCTTCGACCGCCCCTTCACCGACCCCGCCCGCACCGCCGGCGTCGGCTCGCCCCGGCACCGTGCCGTCGCGCGGCAGGCCGTACGGGCCTCCCAGGTGCTGCTCCGCAACGAGGGCGGCGCGCTGCCGCTGCCGCGGCGCGGCCCGTACCGCATCGTCGTCGGCGGCAACGGCGCCGACGACCTGGGGCGGCAGCTCGGCGGCTGGTCGGTCGGCTGGCAGGGCGGTACGGGCCGGACGACGCGGGGGACGACCTTCCTGGAGGCGCTGCGGCGGGCGACGGCGGGCACGGGCATCGAGGTGGCGACCGAGGGGCGCGGCGACGTCGGGATCTGGGTCGGCGGCGAGGATCCGTACGCGGAGTGGTTCGGCGACTCCGCGACCCTGGCGCTCGGGGGGCGGAACGAGGCGGACCTCGCGGACGTGTGCGGGCGCGCGAAGACGTGCGTGGGCGTCCTGTACTCCGGGCGGCCGCTGGTGCTGGGGGAGGCCCTGGCCCGTACGGACGCCTTCGTGGCGGCGTGGCTGCCGGGGACGGAGGCGCGGGGGATCACGGACGCGCTGTTCGGGGCCGGGTTCAGCGGGCGGCTGCCGGTCACCTGGCCGCGCCGGGCGGCGGACGCGGCGACGTCACGGGAGGCGGGGGCGGAGCCCCTGTTCCGGTACGGGTACGGGCGCCGGCCCTACTGAGGGGCGAGGGTCGCGGGTCCCGAGGTGTGTCGCGGGGCGGGCCCCAAGGAGGCGGGCCCGCCCCGCCCCCGTGGCCTGCGCCCCTACCGCGCCGCGAACACCTCCTTGAACCCGTCCCGCCACGACGGATGCCCCGGCTGCCACCCCAGCTCGCTCTTCGCCTTGTCGTTCGACGCCCCCCTGCCCTCCGTCATCACCATCGTCAGCCACTTCCCCGCCGCGAACCGCGCCAGCCACACCGGCACCCGCCGCGGCGGCCGTGCGCCCATCGCCGCCGCCAGCCGCGGCAGCCACTCCTTCTGTGCCGCCGGGTCGTCGTCCGTGACGTTGTAGATGCCCGGCGTGCCCCGCTCCACCGCCGCGGCCGTCGCCGCCGCCGCGTCGTCGATGTGGATCAGCGACATCACGCCGTCGCCGCTGCCCACCACCGGCAGGAGCCGCTTGCGGACCATCTCCGCCTGCTCGCCGCCCGGGTAGATCGTCGTGCCGGGGCCGTAGAAGCCGCCGTAGCGCAGGACGACGCCCTCGATGCCGGGGGCTGTGGTGACCGCCTCCTCCAGGTGCTTCATGGCGGCGAGGCTCTGCTCGGTGCCGGGGGGCGGGGTGCTGTCGAGCGGGTCTTCCTCGGTCTTGATCCGGCCGCCCTCGCGTTTGTACGGCCAGCCCGCGAAGCTCTGCGCGACGAACCGGCGGGTGCCGCTCTCGGCGGCTGCCGCCAGCAGGTTGTCGGTGCCCTCGCTGCGCAGCCGGTTGGTGGTGGCGAAGACGGCGTCGAGGCGGCGGAGGTCGCGGGCGCGCAGGTCGGTCTGCTGGGACAGGGCGGTGGCCTCGTGCACGATCACCTCGGGGGCGGCGTTCGCCACCGCTTCCCGTACGGCCGCGGCGTCGAGGACGTCGAGCACGACCGGCTCCACGCCCGCCGCGCGCAACTGCTCCGTCTTGGTCTCGTGGACGGTGGTGCCGGTGACGGTGTGGCCGGCCGCGGTGAGCAGGGGTACGAGCCGGCTGCCGAGGGCGCCCGTGGCGCCGGTGACCAGGATCTTCATGGGGCCAGCCGACCACCCTGCGCGCCCGTGCACCACGCGGGTTGCGCCTTTCGGGGGCCGTTCGTCACCCGAAAGGCGGGCGGGGCATCGCCGGACGGGGCGTTACTGCTCGGTCGACTTCAGCGCCTGCTCGCGGCCGCGGTCCATGATGCGGCGGTAGACGTACGCGCCGGTGTCCCGCACGGCCTCGCTCGTCGGGCCGTCGTCGGCGGTGACGGCCTTGCCGTCGGCGTAGCCGGCGATGGTGAAGTAGGCGTAGCGGCCGAGGGTGTTGCTGGTCAGCCGGCAGGCGGTGGCGCGGCAGAACTCGGGCACGCCCTTGCCGGGCAGTGACTCCAGGTTGCCGTTGGCCTGCTCGGCGGTGCGGGCGGCCGGGCCCTCGTCGGCGAAGACCGCGACGCCGACGGTGACCGCGGTGCCCTCGCGGGTGAACGTGGCGCGCAGCAGCCGGTCGCAGCCGTTGGCGGTGAGGATCTTGCCGAGCTTGGTGGAGGCGCCGGAGGCGCACTCGCGGGTGTGGTGGGTGGCCCTGCGCTCGTACGTGTGGCCGCTGACGGTGATCTTCGCGTTGGGGAAGAAGCTGTCGACGGCCAGCGGGGCCGTGTCCTTGTCCGCGGAGGCGATGAACTCCTTGGGGTCCGGCGGCGGGGCGACCGACGAGAACGACGGGTCGCCCTTCCCGCTCTCGCTCCCCGCGCCGGATATCCGGTCCTCCGAGGCGCTGCTCGACGGGTCGTCCTCGCCGCCCGAGGTGGTGACGACCGCCGCGGCGACGGCGCCGGCTATCACGACCGTGGCCAGCGCCCCGCCGACGATCGTCACCAGCCGGCGCTTGCGGCGCCGCTCGGCCGCCGCGGTGTCGGCGAGCGCGCTCCAGTCGGGCGCGGGCCCGCCGGATCCCGGCGGACCGAAGCCCGATCCCTGCCCCTGCCCCCCGGGGCCGCCGTAGCCGCCCCCCTGCCCGAAGCTCATGGCGGGCATCTTAACCGGGCCCACCGTCACCCGGACGGCGGCGTGGGGGCGTTGGGCGCCTCGGGGGCGGCCGGGGGCGTACCGGGACGGGTGGGGCGGGTGCGGCGGGTGCGGCGTGGAAAACCCGTTTCGCCGGGCCGCCGCGGGCCGGGAGGATGGGGGCATGGGACACCTGGAGGCCGCGCACCTGGAGTACTACCTGCCGGACGGGCGGCCGCTGCTCGGCGACGTCTCGTTCCGCGTCGGCGAGGGCGCCGCCGTGGCGCTGGTGGGGGCCAACGGGGCCGGGAAGACGACCCTGCTGCGGCTGCTCTCCGGCGAGCTGCAGCCGCACGGCGGCAGCGTCTCGACCGGCGGCGGGCTGGGCGTGATGCCGCAGTTCGTCGGCTCGGTGCGGGACGAGCGTACGGTCCGTGACCTGCTGGTCTCCGTCGCCCAGCCGCGGATCCGGACGGCCGCCGCGGCGGTCGACGAGGCCGAGCTGGCGATCGTGGAGCGTGACGACGAGCGCGCCCAGCTCGACTACGCGCAGGCACTGAGCGACTGGGCGGAGGCCCGCGGGTACGAGGCGGAGACGCTGTGGGACAAGTGTACGACGGCCGCCCTGGGCGTGCCGTACGAGCGGGCCCAGTGGCGCGAGGTGCGGACGTTGTCGGGCGGCGAGCAGAAGCGGCTGGTGCTGGAGGCGCTGCTGCGCGGCACGGACGAGGTGCTGCTGCTCGACGAGCCGGACAACTATCTGGACGTACCGGGCAAGTTGTGGCTGGAGCGGCAGCTCCGCGAGACGCCGAAGACCGTGCTGTTCGTCAGCCACGACCGGGAGCTGCTGGCGCGCAGCGCGGAGAAGCTCGTCAGCGTCGAGCCGGGCCCCGCGGGCAGCGACGTGTGGGTGCACGGGGGCGGTTTCGGCACGTACCACCAGGCGCGCAAGGAGCGCTTCGAGCGGTTCGAGGAGCTGCGCCGGCGCTGGGACGAGGAGCACGCGAAGCTCAAGCGGCTGGTGATCATGTACAAGCAGAAGGCCGCGTTCAACTCCGACATGGCCTCGCGCTACCGGGCCGCGCAGACGCGGCTGCGGAAGTTCGAGGACGCCGGCCCGCCGATGGCGCCGCCGCGGGAGCAGGACATCCGGATGCGGCTGCGCGGCGGGCGCACCGGGGTGCGGGCGGTCACGTGCGAGGAACTGGAGCTGAGCGGGCTGATGAGCCCGTTCTCGCTGGAGGTCTTCTACGGCGAGCGGGTCGCGGTGCTCGGCTCGAACGGCTCGGGGAAGTCGCACTTCCTGCGGCTGCTGGCGGGCGGGGAGGTGGCCCACAGCGGGGCGTGGAAGCTGGGCGCGCGCGTGGTCCCGGGGCACTTCGCGCAGACCCACGCGCACCCGGAGCTGCAGGGGCGCACGCTTGTGGACATCCTGTGGAAGGACCACGCGAAGGACAAGGGCGCGTCGATGTCGGCTCTGCGCCGGTACGAGCTGGACCGGGCGGCGGAACAGCCCTTCGACCGGCTCTCCGGCGGGCAGCAGGCGCGATTCCAGATCCTGCTGCTGGAGCTGGAGGGGTCGACGGCGCTGTTGCTGGACGAGCCGACGGACAACCTGGATCTGGAGAGTGCGGAGGCGTTGCAGGAGGGTCTTGAGGCGTACGAGGGGACGGTGCTGGCGGTGACGCACGACCGGTGGTTCGCGCGCAGCTTCGACCGGTTCCTGCTCTTCGGCGCGGACGGCCGCGTACGGGAGACGCCGGAGCCGGTATGGGACGAGGGCCGGGTGGCCCGGCGGCGTTGATCTTCGGGGCCGGGCCGGGCCGTGGGGAAGCGGCAGGGGTGTTTTGACCTGGTGGCGCGGGCCCCGGTATTCTGCTGGATTGTTGTGCGTATTGGCTGCTCGTTCTCACGCGTGAGGCCGTTACGCCTGGTCCACCAGGACGATTGATCAGCGATCAGCCGTCGGTTTGCGTCGCCGGCGCGGTCTACTGCTGCCGTGATCTCCGGGTGACCTTGTCAGAGAACACCCACTGAAGAAGCGAAGGCTACGACCGTGCGTACGTACAGCCCCAAGCCCGGCGACGTCCAGCGTCAGTGGCACGTCATCGACGCCACCGACGTCGTTCTGGGCCGCCTGGCCTCCCAGGTCGCCCAGTTGCTGCGTGGTAAGCACAAGCCGGTGTACGCGCCTCACGTCGACGCTGGTGACTTCGTCATCATCATCAACGCCGACAAGGTGCACCTCTCCGGCAACAAGCGGACCCAGAAGCTCGCCTACCGCCACTCCGGCTACCCCGGCGGTCTCCGCTCCGTCCGCTACGACGAGCTGATGGACAAGAACCCGGAGAAGGCCGTCGAGAAGGCCGTCCGCGGCATGCTGCCGAAGAACACCCTGGGCCGTCAGATGCTCAGCAAGCTGAAGGTGTACCGCGGTGCCGAGCACCCGCACGCCGCTCAGCAGCCGGTCCCGTACGAGATCACCCAGGTCGCGCAGTAGTCCCGGCCACACCCCCTAGAGACAGAGAAGCTGAGGAGAATCGTGGCTGAGACCACCGCTGAGGCGCCCGTCGAGGACGTCGAGGAGTACACCACCGAGACGCCCGCCGAGGACTACACCACCGAGTCCGTCGCGGGGCGTTTCGGCGACCCGCAGCCGGCCGCGGGCACCGGCCGCCGCAAGAACGCCATCGCCCGGGTGCGCATCGTTCCGGGCTCCGGCAAGTGGAAGATCAACGGCCGCACCCTGGAGGGTTACTTCCCCAACAAGGTGCACCAGCAGGAAGTCAACGAGCCCTTCAAGGTGCTCGAACTGGACGACCGTTACGACGTCGTCGCCCGCATCGCCGGCGGCGGCATCTCCGGCCAGGCCGGCGCGCTGCGCCTGGGCGTGGCCCGTGCGCTCAACGAGGCGGACGCGGACAACAACCGCGGCCCGCTGAAGAAGGCCGGCTTCCTGACCCGTGACGACCGTGCGGTCGAGCGGAAGAAGGCCGGTCTGAAGAAGGCCCGTAAGGGAACGCAGTACAGCAAGCGCTGATCATCGTACTGCTACTGTGCTCAGCCCCGGCGGCCCCCGGAGAGATCCGGGTGGGCGCCGGGGCGCGCTTGTATGGTCGGCATACGGTCCGCGGGTATGGTCACGTGAGGACATTTAACGGTCCGTAGCCGAACGTATTCGCTCAGAATTGAGCACTCGGGAGTACTCGGAGGAGATCAGTGGGACGACTCTTCGGCACCGATGGCGTGCGCGGCGTCGCCAACGCGGACCTCACCGCGGAGATGGCCCTCGGGCTGTCCGTGGCGGCGGCACACGTGCTCGCCATCGCCGACGCCGCCCAGCCGGCCGACCAGCGCCCGAAGGCGGTGGTCGGGCGCGATCCACGGGCGTCCGGAGAGTTCCTGGAGGCGGCCGTCGTCGCCGGCCTGGCCAGCGCGGGCGTCGACGTCCTGCGCGTCGGCGTGCTGCCGACCCCCGCGGTCGCGTACCTCACCGGCGCGCTCGGCGCCGACCTCGGCGTGATGCTCTCCGCCAGCCACAACCCGATGCCCGACAACGGCGTGAAGTTCATCGCCCGCGGCGGCCACAAGCTCTCCGACGAGCTGGAAGACGAGATCGAGGCGCTCTACCACAAGCACGAGCGCGGCGAGCCGTGGGAGCGCCCGACCGGCTCCGGCGTCGGCCGCGTCGAGCGCTACGAGCAGGGCTTCGACCGCTACGTCGCCCACCTGCTGGGCGTCCTGCCGCACCGCCTCGACGGGCTCAAGGTCGTCGTCGACGGCGCCCACGGCGCCGCCGCCCGCGTCTCCCCGGAGGCGTTCCAGCGGGCCGGCGCCGAGGTGATCCCCATCGGCACCGACCCCACCGGCCTCAACATCAACGACGGCTACGGCTCCACCCACCTCGACCAGCTCAGCGCCGCCGTCGTCGAACACGGCGCCGACCTCGGCATCGCCCACGACGGGGACGCCGACCGCTGCCTCGCCGTCGACGCCGAGGGCAAGGAGATCGACGGCGACCAGATCCTCGCCGTCCTCGCCCTCGGGCTGCGCGAGGCCGGCCGGCTGCGCAACAACACCGTCGTCGCCACCGTGATGTCCAACCTCGGCTTCAAGCTCGCGCTGGAGCGCGAGGGCGTGGATCTGATCCAGACCGCGGTCGGCGACCGCTATGTGCTGGAGGAGATGAAGCGCGGCGGCTACGCCCTCGGCGGCGAGCAGTCGGGCCACGTCATCGTCCTCGACCACGCCACCACCGGCGACGGCACGCTCACCGGCCTGCTGCTCGCCTCCCGGGTGGCCGCCAGCGGCCGGCCGCTGGCCGAGCTGGCGGCGGTGATGGACCGGCTGCCGCAGGTGCTGATCAACGTGCGGGACGTCGACAAGTCCCGGGTCGCCAGCTCCCCCGAGGTGCGCCAGGCCGTCCTGGAGGCGGAGCGGGAGCTGGGCGCCACGGGGCGGGTGCTGCTGCGCTCCTCCGGTACGGAGCCGGTGGTGCGGGTCATGGTGGAGGCGGCCGACATCGACCAGGCGCGGTCGGTGGCCGGGAAGCTGGCCGACGTGGTGAAGTCGGCACTGGGCTGAGGCGGTTGCCGGACGCCGTACGGGACCTGCCCGTACGGCGTACGGCCGTCAGAGCCGCCGGTGCGGGTGCTGCGGGGTCCGCGTCTGCCGGAGGTGCTCGCCGAGCGTCTGCTCGGTGTGCCAGGCCCAGTACAGCTTCTGCGCCAGCAGCGTCAGCGTCCCGGCGACGACGATGCCCAGCAGGTTGAGCAGCAACTGCTCGGACGAGCCGCGCGCCTGGTCCCACTCCCCGTAACTGAACGCGACCGCCGCGTTGGCCGCCGCCGGCACCGTCGTCACCGAGATCGCGACGCCCACCAGCGCCCCCGACTTCGACGACGTCAGCGACAGCGTGCCCGCGGTGCCCGCCAGCAGCCCGACGATGAACGAGAACCAGTCCGGCGCGAAGATGAACCCCGTCTGCGGCCGCGCCGCGTCCAGGTGCGCCTCGGTGAACAGCCCGAAGCCGTCCATCATCACGCTGAACCCCATCGTCAGCGCCATCGCCGCCGCGAACCCCGCGAGCAGCGCCGCCAGCGACCGCGCCGCCAGCCGTGGCCGCCATTGCACCAGCGCCACGCACAGCCCCGCCACCGGCCCGAACTCCGGCCCCACCGCCATCGCCCCGACGATGAGGATCGCGCTGTCGATCATCACGCCGCAGGCCGCGAGCAGCGTGGCGACGCCGAGCATGGCGAGGTACGTGAGCGACAGCGTCGACTCCTCGTGCGTCTCCTCGACCAGCGACTCCCACACCACCGCGTCAGCGGCCTCGCCCGGCGCGGCCTCCTCTGCCCGGTCGGCGCGGCGCGAGAGCGTCAGGTCGACCTGGTCGACGCAGACCGCCCCCTCGTCGTACAGCCCGCGCACGCGCAGCTCCTGCAGCAGCTTGTCGGCGGCCTCGCGGGCGATGTCGCACAGCACGACGTCGCCCTGGGGGTCGAGGGAGGCGCCGCGGAGCACGGCGAGGTGGGCCGTGCCGACGGTCTTGTGCAGAAGCCCGACGACCTCTTCGGTCCGGGCGGCGGGGCACTGGATCCGCAGGTGCAGCATGCGCCGAGGTTAGCGGGTGCCGTGCGCGCTACAGCTTGCGCAGGGAGAGGCGCTGGACCTTGTGGTCCGGGCCCTTGCGGAGGATGAGGGTCGCGCGGCCGCGGGTCGGGGCGATGTTCTGGCGCAGGTTGGGCTCGTTGATCGTGCTCCAGTTGCGTTTCCCGTACGCCATCGCGTCGGCCTCCGGCACCTCGGCATAGCGGCGGAAGTACGACAGGGGGTTCTGGAAGGCCGTCTCGCGCAGCTTGCGGAACCGCTCGGCGTACCAGCGCTCGATGTCCTCGATGCGGGCGTCCACGTACACGCTGAAGTCGAAGAAGTCGGCGAGCGTGACGCGGGTGCGGCCGTCGCGGCCCGGGAGCGCGGGCTGCAGGACGTTCAGGCCCTCGACGATGAGTATGTCGGGGCGCTGCACCTTCAGCCGCTCGCCGGGGACGATGTCGTACGTGAGGTGGGAGTAGACGGGCGCGGTGACCTCGTCCTTCCCGGACTTCACGTCGGCGACGAAACGGGTCAGCGCGCGGCGGTCGTACGACTCCGGGAAGCCCTTGCGCGACATCAGCCCGCGGGCTTCGAGTTCGGCGTTGGGCAGCAGGAACCCGTCGGTGGTGACGAGTTCCACACGCGGGTGCTCGGGCCAGCGCGCGAGCAGCGCCCGGAGCAGCCGCGCGACGGTCGACTTGCCGACGGCCACGCTGCCGGCGACCCCGATGACGAACGGCGGGCCGGCCTGGGGGTCGGCGGAGGCGCCGGGGCCGCCGAGGAAGGTGTTGACGGCGTGCCGCAGGCCGTGGGTGGCGCCGACGTAGAGGTTGAGCAGGCGGGAAAGCGGAAGGTAGACGTCCCGTACCTCGTCGAGGTCGATCACGTCGCCGAGGCCGCGCAGCCGCTCGACCTCCTCCGCGGACAGCGGCAGCGGGGTCCGGTCGCGCAGGGCGCTCCACTCGGCGCGGGAGAGGTCGACGTACGGGGAGGGGCTGTGCGTGCTCATCGGCGAGGCCACGGGGCCATTGTGCGCGGGCGCGCGCGGGAGCGCGCGAGCGGGGCGTGCCGTACCTCTAGGCCGGGGCCGGACGGAGGGCTACAGTCCGGATGCGTATTCGATTCCCGGGGGGCGAGATGTCAGTACTGCAGACGGTATGGCACGAGAGACGCAGGCAGCTCGCGGCGGCGGGCGCCCGGCGGCGGCGGGCCCGGGGTGCGCGCGAGGCGTTCGCGGGCCGCATCCGGGGCGACCTGGCGGCGGAGCTGCCGGACGAGGACCTGGGGGAGGACCTGGTCGAGTCGCTGGACCTCTACCGCATGGGCAGCAAGCCGCGGTGCGAGGAAGTGGAGTACCTGGACCTGGTGCAGGAGGCGGTGGAACGGATGGCGTGGGGCAGGTAGCCCCCGGGTCACCCCTCGGCGATGACGACGGCGGAGGCGACGCCTGCGTCGTGGCTCAGCGACACGTGCCAGGTACGGACCCCCAGCTCGTCGGCCCGCGCGGCGACGGTGCCGCGCACGCGCAGATGGGGCCGCCCGTTGTCGTGGACGCACACCTCGGCGTCGTGCCAGTGCAGACCGGGCGGCGCCCCCAACGCCTTGGCCAGCGCCTCCTTCGCCGCAAACCGCACCGCCAGCGAAGCCACCCCGCGCCGCCCCCCGTCGGGCAGCACCTGCTCCGCAGGCAGAAACAACCGATCCACCAACTCCGGCGTCCGTTCCAACGCGGCCCCGAACCGCCCCACCTCGGCGACATCGATCCCGACCCCGACGATTCCACTCATGCGCGGCACACTAACGGGTGGGCACGCAGGCGCCGCGATCACGGCAGCTCCGCACTGTCGGCGCGGCTGCTCACCGTCCCGTACAGGATGACCGCCCAGACGGTCTTGCCGATGCCCCCGGGGCGTGGCGTGACACCCCACGCGTCGGCCAGCGCATCGACGATCCGGAGCCCCCGGCCCTCCTCTGCGTCGTCGGGTGCGCGGGTGAGGACCGGGGGCGCGGGTTCGGCGTCGTCTACTTCCAGTTGCAGCCGTCCGCCACCCCGGGTGACCCGTACGAAGAAGTGACGGCCGGGTACGTGGCCGTGGCGAACAGCGTTGCCCGCCAGTTCGGCCACGACCTGCATGGCATCACGGATGGTCGTGGCGTCGACGCCCCAGCCGCCGAGGGTGTCGGCGATGTCCATGCGCGCCAGGTGAGCGGTGCGTGGGCTGGGTGCGTACGTGCGTCCCCAGGTGGTGAACGGAGGGCCAGCGGGGGTGAGGGCGGCGGTGGGTGTGGTGGTCATGGTGCCTCGCTGGAGTGAACGCGGTGAGTAGCGGCGACATGACACATAGTGGTCCGGTGGACCGGTCCAGTCAAGCGGCGCTCAGCGATCTCCGCCCATCGGGTACTCGTCGCTCCGCTCCCACAACTCCCCGGGCGTGACGCCCTCTTCGCACACCAGCGGCCTCCCGTTGCCGTCGTACGCCGTGTGCAGGTCCACCGCCACGGCCAGGGGCGTCGATCGCTCCAACTGCTCCGCCTCCGCCGCCGTGGCCAGCCGCACGCCCACCAGGTCGATGCCGCGGGCAGGCGCTCGGCCGGTCTCCCGGGTGACGTAGTGCGTGGTGCCCTCCGCCAGCGGGCCCGACTGCGCGAGCCGGGGACACGCGTCGGCCACGTCCGGTGGAAACCATGCGCTGACGTACGTCAGCGGGGTGTTGTCCTCCAGCACCACCAGCCGGTCCCTGCGCAGCGCCCGCTGTCCTGCGTCCAGGCCCAGCGCCTGTGCCACGTGTGCCGGAGGCTCCTCGTGAGCCGGGCGCCCCACGCGGCGGAACGGGTGCCCGCCGGCCATTCGGCTGTTCCCGGAAGCCCGGTGGCCGGCGGGGCGGGCCACCGGCGTCTCCACGACCCGGAAACCCTGGCCCTGCCGCTCCCGGTCGATCAGGCCGTCCAGCCGCAGCACGTCCATCGCCTTGATGGCGGTGGCGCGCGAGACGGCCCAGCGCTCGCACAGCTCCCGTTGCGAGGGCACCACTGCGCCGGGCGCCAGTTCGCCTTCGGTGATCCGGGCGCGGATCCAGTCCGCGATCTGCTCGTACTTCAGCGTTGCCATGCGCCCTCCAGACGGCTTCCCGTGGACTGGACTGGTCCACCGGTCTAGGGAGAGCATGGCCGACATGAGTGCTGCGCCCCAAGTCGCCCCCGAGATCCTGCACTTCTACGGCTCCGACTTCGACGAGGCCACCCGGCTGACCGGCACCGCGGACGGGCGGTTGGAGCTGGTGCGTACGCGGGAGCTGCTGCGGCGGCATCTGCCCGGGGCGCCGGCCGACGTGATCGACGTGGGCGGGGGGCCCGGGGTGCATGCGGCGTGGCTGGCCGGGGACGGGTACCGGGTGCACCTTGTCGACCCGGTCCCGCGGCACGTGGAGGCCGCGCGCCGGGCAGGGGTCGACGCGGCGGTGGGCGACGCCAGGGCGCTGCCGGCGGGGGACGGTGCGTACGACGTGACCCTCGTCCTCGGGCCGCTGTACCACCTGCTGGAGCGCGACGACCGCGACCGGGCCCTCGCCGAGGCCCGCCGCGTCACCCGCCCGGGGGGTCTCGTCGCAGCCGCGGCCATCGGCCGGTACGCCTCCGTCTTCGAGCACACGGCGACCACGTTGCTCACCAAGGACCGCGTCCACGACGCCGTACGCGACATCCTGACCACCGGCCGCCACGACCCCGGGCGCAAGGGCTTCACCGCCGCGTACTTCCACACGGCGGCAGAGCTGGAGGACGAACTGCGCGAGGCGGGGCTGGGGGAGGTGACCCTTTACGGGGTAGAAGGCCCCGGCTGGGCGCAGCTCAAGGCCGTCGAGCAGGACACGGGGCGGGTGTTGGCCGAGGATCACCCGGCGTTTGCGGCGGCTCTGCGGGCGGCCCGGCTGGCCGACGGGTATCCGGATCTGCTGGCCGCCGCGTCACACCTGCTGGCGGTCGCCCGGCGTTGAACGGGGCCTCCACCCGGCTGCGGGCCGTCCCGAGGCGGGGGAGGATGGAGGCATGCGGAGTGCTTATGGGGTGGAGACCGTGCGGGGGGCCGAGGCGGCGCTGATGGCCCGGCTGCCCGAGGGGGCGCTGATGCAGCGGGCCGCCGCGGGGCTCGCCGCTGCCGCGGCCGGGTTGCTCGGGCGGGTCTACGGGCGGCGGGTGGTGCTGCTCGTGGGGAGCGGGGACAACGGCGGGGACGCGCTGTACGCCGGTGCGCGGCTGGCGCGGCGCGGGGTGCGGGTGACGGCCGTGCTGCTCCGCCCGGAGCGTACGCACGAGGGCGGGCTCGCCGCGCTGTGGGCCGCCGGGGGGTGCGTCGTGCCCGCGGCGGAGGGGGGCGACGTGGGTTCGCCCCTGCGCCGGGTGTTCGACCGCGTCGACCTCGTCCTCGACGGCATCGTCGGCATCGGCGGCTCCGGTGGCCTGCGGCCCGCCGCCGCCGCGCTCATGCGCCTCGTCCGCGACACCGGCGCCCCCGTGCTCGCCGTCGACCTGCCCAGCGGGGTCGAGGCCGACACCGGGGAGGTACGGGGCGAGGCCGTGACCGCCGACGCCACCGTGACCTTCGGTACGTACAAGCCCGGGCTGCTCGTCGACCCCGCCGCCGAGCACGCCGGCGCGCTGCGGCTCGTGGACATCGGGCTCGGCCCGTACCTGCCCGCGGTGCCCGACATGGAGGCCCTGCAGCACGCCGACGTCGCCGCGCTGCTGCCGGAGCCCACCGCCGAGAGCGACAAGTACCGGCGGGGCGTCGTCGGCGTCGTCGCCGGCTCCGAGCGCTACCCCGGTGCCGCCGTGCTCGCCGTCGGCGGGGCGCTGCGCGGCGGGGCGGGGGCCGTGCGGTACGTGGGGCCCGCGGCGCGGGCGGTGATCGCGCGGTATCCGGAGACGCTGGTCCACCCCGGGCCGCCCGGCAGGGCCGGCCGGGTCCAGGCGTGGGTCGTCGGGCCCGGGCTGGGGGACGGGCCAGGCGCGGAGGAGGTGCTGGAGCAGGTGCTCGCCACCGACGTGCCGGTGCTGGTCGACGCCGACGGCCTCCGGCTGCTGGACCGGGTACGGGTACGGCGCCGGTCCGCCCCGGCGCTGCTCACCCCGCACGCGGGGGAGGCCGCCGCGCTCCTGGGCGTGGACCGGGCCGAGGTCGAGTCGCGCAGGCTCGCTGCCGTCCGGTCGCTGGCCGACGCGTACGGCGCCACCACCCTGCTCAAGGGCTCCACCACCCTGATCGCCGACCCGGGCGGCGAGCACCCCGTGCGCCTCAACCCCACCGGCACCTCCTGGCTCGCCACCGCCGGCAGCGGCGACGTCCTCTCCGGTCTCACCGGCTCTCTCCTCGCCGCCGGCCTCGCCGCCCGCGACGCCGGCTCCGTCGGCGCGTACCTCCACGGCCTCGCCGCCCGCACCCTCGCCGCGGGCGCCCCGATCACCGCCCACGAACTCCCCGACGCTCTCCCCGCGGTCTGGCGTGACGTGCGTGACGTGCCCGATGTGCCTGACGTCCGCGACGACCGCGACGCCTGATCAGCGGGATGCGAGACTGGCTACCGATGACCGACTCCCCCCTCCGCGCCCGCGCGGAGATCGACCTCACCGCGTACGGCGCGAACATCCGCGCCCTGCGCGGCATCGCCCCGCGCGCGCAGTTCATGGCCGTCGTCAAGGGCGACGCGTACGGCCACGGCATGCTCCCCTGCGCCCGAGCCGCGCGCGCCGCGGGCGCCGAGTGGATCGGGGCCGCCACGCCGCAGGAGGCGCTGCACCTGCGGGCCGCCGGCGATCGGGGGCGGATCCTGTGCTGGCTGTGGACGCCCGGCGGGCCGTGGCGGGAGGCCGTCGAGGCGGACCTCGACCTCACCGTCAGCGGCCTGTGGGCGCTGCGCGAGCTGCTGCCCGCCGCCCGCGCCGCCGGGCGCACCGCGCGCGTGCAGCTCAAGGCCGACACCGGCCTCGGCCGCAACGGCTGCCTCGCCGCCGACTGGCCCGGCCTCGTCGCCGCCGCCCGCGCCGCCGAGGCCGAGGGCGTCATCGACGTCACCGGCGTCTGGTCGCACTTCGCCTGCGCCGACGAGCCCGGCCACCCCTCCGTCCGCAGCCAGCTCGACGCCTTCCACGACGCCCTCGCCGTCGCCGAGCGCGCCGGACTGCGCCCGGAGGTGCGGCACATGGCGAATTCGCCGGCCATGCTCACCCTCCCCGACGCCCACTTCGACCTCGTCCGGCCCGGGATCGCCTCGTACGGGCTGTCGCCGAGCCCCGAGGTGGGCACTTCCGCGGACTTCGGGCTGCGTCCGGTGATGGCGTTCAAGGCGTCGCTGGCGCAGGTCAAGGAGGCGCCGGCCGGCCTGGGCATCTCGTACGGGCACCATTACGTCACCCCGGGCCGGACCACTCTGGCGCTCGTGCCCGTCGGCTACGCGGACGGGGTGCCGCGGCACGCGTCCGGTACCGGGCCCGTGCTGGTCGCCGGGAAGTGGCGGACGGTCGCGGGGCGGGTCGCGATGGACCAGTTCGTCGTGGACCTGGGCGGGGACACCGCGGCGGTGGGCGACGAGGCGGTGCTCTTCGGGGCCGGGGACCACGGCGAGCCGACGGCGGAGGACTGGGCGCGGGCGGCGGGCACGATCGGGTACGAGATCGTCACGCGGATCGGACCCCGCGTACCGCGCGTGTACGTGGGCGGGGCGGGGGATGCCACCCCCATGGACACCGACACGGATACGGACCGCCACCGCGCCTGGCCGAGCCATGGCTGACCCCCTCTCGACTCCCGCCCCGGCCCCCGGCCCCGGCGGCTGGGTCCGGGCCGGCCGGCGCGCCGGGATCGCCGGCGCCGCCATCGGCGTGCTCGCCGCCGGGGCGGCCGCCGGTGTGGCGGTGGAGCGTCTGGCGATGGGCCGCGGCGTACGCCGCCGGGCGAGGCAGGCGCTCGACGCGGCCGGCCCGTACGGCACCCTGCGCGGCACCCCCGGCACGGCCGTCGCGGACGACGGCACCGAGCTGTACTACGAGGTCGAGGAGGCCGACGACTTCCCGGCCGGACCCCCCGACGGCACACCCCCCGGCCCCCGGGCGGCCACCGCCCCCCGCCGCCGGCGCCGCCGCTTCGCCGGCCGCCGCGACCTCGCGCCCCTCACCGTCGTCTTCAGCCACGGCTACTGCCTCACCCAGGACGCCTGGCACTTCCAGCGCGCCGCCCTCCGCGGCCGCGTCCGCGCCGTCTACTGGGACCAGCGCAGCCACGGCCGCTCCGCCCGCGGCATCTCCCAGCTCGCCGGCGACGAGCCGGTCACCATCGAGCAGCTCGGCCGCGACCTCAAGGCCGTCGTCGACGCCGCCGCCCCCGAGGGCCCGCTGCTCCTCGTCGGGCACTCGATGGGCGGCATGACGATCATGGCCTTCGCCGACCAGTTCCCCGATGCCGTACGGGACCGGGTGGCCGGCGCCGCCTTCCTCGGCACCTCCGCGGGCGACCTCGGCCGGGTGACGTTCGGGCTGCCCGCGGCCGGCGCCTGGGCCGTACGGCACTTCGTGCCCGGCGTCCTCAGGGCCCTCGGCAGCCGCGCCGAGCTGGCCGAGCGCGGCCGGCAGGCGACGGCCGACCTCTTCGCCGGGATCATCAAGCACTACTCGTTCGGCACCGAGGGCGTCGACCCGGGCGTCGCGCGCTTCGCCGAACGGCTGCTGGAGAGCACGCCGATAGACGTGGTCGCCGAGTTCTACCCGGCGTTCGCCGTGCACGAGAAGGGCGAGGCGCTGGCGCCCTTCCGCGAACTGCCCGGGCTCGTCCTCGTCGGCGACCGCGACATGGTCACGCCCCCGGCGCACAGCGAGCGGATCGCGGCGCGGCTGCCCGAGGCCGCGTTCGAGGTCGTCGAGGACGCCGGGCACCTGGCCCTGCTGGAGCGCCCGGACCGGGTGAACGACGCGCTGGCCACGCTGCTCGCCCGCGCGGGCGTGCAGCTCCGGGCGGAGCCCGGGGCCGAGCGGGGGGCGGGGCCCGTACGGCATCCGCGCGGCACGTCGCGCCGGACCCTCTAACATCCAGTGCCATGAGCGCCGCCGCGACCACCACCGCCGTCCAGTTGACCGTCGAGACGCCCGAGCAGATGCAGGAGCTGGGCCGCCGGCTGGCCGCGGTGCTGCGCGCCGGGGACCTCGTGCTGCTCACCGGGGCGCTGGGCGCGGGCAAGACGACCCTCGCGCGCGGGCTGGGTGCGGGTCTCGGGGTACGGGGCGCGGTGACGTCGCCGACGTTCGTCATCGCCCGCGTGCACCCGTCGGTCTCGGGCGGGCCGCCGCTGGTCCACGTCGACGCCTACCGGCTGGGCGGCGGTCTGGAGGAGATGGAGGACCTGGACCTCGACGTGTCGCTGCCCGAGTCGGTCGTGGTGGTGGAGTGGGGCGAGGGCAAGGTCGAGGAGCTGGCCGAGGACCGGCTGCACGTCGTCATCGAGCGCAGGACGGGCGGGACGCCCG
Source organism: Streptomyces sp. B5E4 (assembly GCF_039871555.1). NCBI lineage: Bacteria > Bacillati > Actinomycetota > Actinomycetes > Kitasatosporales > Streptomycetaceae > Streptomyces > Streptomyces sp. B5E4. The sequence continues at coordinate 10,433 of NZ_JBDPMI010000045.1, read as the reverse complement.
GGCCGCCGGCGGCGCACCCGAACGCGAACGGGGGCGCCGAGGGCGCGGAGGCCGCCGAGGGCGCCGAGGCGGAGGGTGCCGACGTACGGCACGTCACCGTCACCGGCGTGGGCGAGCGCTGGGCGCACGGCGCGCTGGCCGCGCTCGCCCGCGCCTGAACAGCAGTGCTGTACGTTCCGACAAATATGCCGACGCGCTGTCGGCATATCGTTGCCCCAGGTCGGCGGGCGTGGTCCCATGGGCGTATGGCACCTGAGCAAGACGGGCAGCGCCCCGCCGTGGGAGTCGCCGAGCTGCTCGCCGCCTGCGCGGCGGCAGAGGCGGTCTCGACGCCGCCCGCCCCCGAACCCGAGGCGGGCGGGACAGGCGAGACGGACGGCCGGCCCGCCGCGGAGACCACCGCCGCCGCGGAGAGCACCGCGGCGCCGGAGCAGCACGCCGCGTAACGCAATCGCGTCCGCCCCACCCGGGCACATCTAGGCTGCGCTGCATGGACATCGGCATCGGACTTCCCTCCACCCTCACCGGCATCCCCGGCAAACTGATCCCCGAGTGGGCCGCCGCGGCCGAGCGGGCCGGGTTCTCGACCCTGGGCACCATCGACCGCGTCGTCTACGGCAACCTCGAAACGATCCCCACCCTCGCCGCCGCCGCGGCCGTCACCGAGCGGATCGGCCTGACGACGACCATCCTCATCGCCCCGTACCGCGGCAACGGCGCCCTGCTCGCCAAGCAGCTCGCCTCCGTCGACGTCCTCTCCGACGGCCGGCTCACCGTCGGGGCCGCGGTCGGCGGGCGGCAGGACGACTACGAGGCGACGGGTGTGCCGTTCACCGAGCGCGGCCGGATCTTCGACGACCAGCTCGCCGAGATGCGCGCCGTGTGGCAGCAGGACGCCCGCGGCCGCGCCCACCCCGTCGGTCCGGCGCCGGTGCAGGCGGGCGGGCCGCCGATCCTCGTCGGCGGGGGTGCGCCCGCCGCCTTCCGGCGGGTGGCGGAGTACGGGGCCGGCTGGATCCTCGGCGGCGGCAGCCCCGAGCAACTGGCCGGAGGCGCCGAGAAGGCGAGGGCGGCCTGGCGCGAGGCGGGCCGGGAGGGGGAGCCGCGGGTGGCGGCCCTGGCGTACGCGAGCCTCGGCCCCGACGCCCAGGAGCACGCCCGCCGCTACCTGCTGGACTACTACGGGTTCCTCGGGGACTTCGCCGAGAAGGTCGTCGAGGGGGCGCTGACCTCGCCGAAGGCGATCGCCGCCGCGAAGGCCGCGTTCGCGGACGCGGGCTGCGGGGAACTGGTGCTGTTCCCCTGCAACCCGGACGTGGCGCAGGTCTCGCTGATCGCGGAGGCCGCCGGGCTGTAGGAGCGTGAGAACGGAGGAACGGGACGGCGGGGGCCCGGCTGCGGGTCCCCGCTACTTCACCACCGCGACCGGGACGCCCACGGTCGCGAAGCGCCACAGCGCCTTGCCGTCCGCCCGCGACGAGCGCACGCCGCCCGTCTTCTCCGTCGCATCCGGTTCCGGCCGCGAGCCGTCGACCGCGGCGCTGAACCCTATGACCGTGCCCTCGGACTCCGTGAAGATCACCACGTGCTCGACCGGCACCCCGTCCGAGCCGGTGATCTGCCGCGACCGCGAGGTCACGGCGTACATGCCGACCGGCGGGTCGACGGTGCTCGGGGTCACCTTGTACGTCCGCAGCACCGAGTTGTCCTCGCCGACGAGCCAGACGCGCTTGTCCTTCAGCGCGTACACCACCCGCAGCCCGGAGCCCGAGCGCGCGGGCAGTTCGAGCTTCTTCTCCTTGGCCTTGGACGGCTCGGGGCTGGCGACGCCCGGGCGGTTACGGGCCAGGGAGTCGGGGGCGTTGGCGTTGGCCTGGTAGGCGAGGAAGGCGACCACGCCCAGGGCGGCGGCCGTCAGCCCGGCCACGAATTTCCCGCTGCCTGCCACGCGGTACGCCCCTTCCGGTACGGCGGCCGCCGGCCGCTCTGCCGCAGTCTGCCCCGGGCCCGCCCTCGTTCGACGTGCCCGTCCGCCCCCGCCTGCTCCGCCCGACGGTAGCACCCGCCCCCGGACCGCCCCGGCCCCGCCGCAGCCGGAGTCACCGGCCCGGCGGACGCGCTCCGGGCACCCCTCCCGCGCGACTACCCTGAAGGGCGTGCTCCTCGCCATGGATACCGCCTCCCCCGCCGTCACCGTCGCACTCCACGACGGCGACCCCGCGTCGCCCGCGCTCGCCGCGTCGCACCAGGTCGACGCCCGGCGCCACGGCGAACTGCTGCTGCCCGCCGTCGACCGGGTGCTCACCGAGGCCGGCCGCGGGCTCGGCGAGCTGACCGGCGTCGTCGTCGGCGTCGGGCCGGGGCCGTACACCGGGCTGCGGGTGGGGCTGGTGACCGCCGACGTCCTCGGCATGACGCTCGGCATCCCCGTGTACGGGGTCTGCACGCTGGACGGCATCGCCTACGCCGCCGGCCGCGACGGCGGCATCGCCGGCGGCATGGACAGCCCCTTCGTCGTGGCCACCGACGCCCGGCGCAAAGAGGTGTACTGGGCGCGCTACGCCGACGCCCGCACCCGCGTCACCGAACCCGCCGTCGACCGGCCCGCCGCCGTCGCCGAGCAGGTCGCGGGCCTGCCCGCCGCCGGGGCGGGCGCGGAGCTGTACCCCGAGGCGTTCCCCGACGCCCGCCCTCCGGCGCACCCGCACGCCGCCGCGCTGGCCGCGCTGGCCGCCGAGCGGCTGGCGGCGGGCGCCGAGCTGCTGCCGCCCCGCCCGCTGTACCTGCGCCGCCCCGACGCGCAGATCCCCGCCGCGTACAAGGCGGTCACCCCGCGATGACCGCGCGCCCGGGCCCGTACGAGAGCGTCCCCCGCCCATGACCGCCGTCGCCCTGCGCGAGATGCGGTGGTGGGACATCGACCCCGTGCTCGCACTCGAACGGGACACCTTCCCCGAGGACGCCTGGTCCCCGGCCATGTTCTGGTCGGAGCTGGCCCACGCCCGTGGGCCCGGCGCCACCCGCGCGTACCTCGTCGCCGAGGACGAGGCCGGCCGCGTCGTCGGCTACGGGGGCCTCGCCGCGCTCGACGGCACCGGCGACATCCAGACCATCGCCGCCGCCCGCGACCACTGGGGCACCGGCCTCGGCCCGCGGCTGCTGGAGGCGCTGCTCGCCGCCGCCCGCCGCTTCGGCTGCCACGAGGTGCTCCTGGAGGTGCGCGTCGGCAACGAGCGCGCGCAGCGCCTCTACGAACGCCACGGCTTCGCCGTGATCGGCGTCAGGCGCGGCTACTACCAGCCCGGAAACGTCGACGCGCTCGTCATGCGCCGTACCGAGAAAGAGTGACGCTCCCCATGGCAGACGAACCCCTGGTGCTCGGCATCGAGACGTCCTGCGACGAGACCGGTGTCGGGATCGTCCGCGGGCGCACGCTGCTCGCCGACGCCATCGCCTCCAGCGTCGACGCGCACGCCCGCTTCGGCGGCGTGGTGCCCGAGGTGGCGAGCCGGGCGCACCTGGAGGCGATGGTCCCGACCATCGAGCGGGCGCTGCGCGACGCCGGGGTCGCCGCCCGCGACCTGGACGCGATCGCCGTGACGGCGGGCCCGGGTCTGTCGGGCGCGCTGCTGGTCGGGGTGTCGGCGGCCAAGGCGTACGCGTACGCGCTGGGCAAGCCGCTCTACGGCGTCAACCACCTGGCCTCGCACATCGCCGTCGACCAGCTCGAACACGGCGCGCTGCCCGAGCCGACGATGGCCCTGCTGGTCTCCGGCGGGCACTCCTCGCTGCTGATGTCCGCCGACATCACCTCCGACGTCCGCCCCCTCGGCGCGACCATCGACGACGCGGCGGGCGAGGCGTTCGACAAGGTCGCCCGCGTCCTCGGACTCGGCTTCCCCGGCGGCCCGTTCATCGACAAGGCCGCGCGCGCGGGCGACCCGGCCGCGATCCGCTTCCCGCGCGGCCTGACGGGTCCGCGCGACCCGCTGTACGACTTCTCCTTCTCCGGCCTGAAGACCTCCGTCGCCCGCTGGGTGGAGGCCAGGCGCGCGGCGGGGGAGGACGTGCCGGTGGCGGATGTGGCGGCGTCGTTCCAGGAGTCGGTCGCGGACGTGCTGACGCGCAAGGCGGTACGGGCCTGCCGGGACAACGGCGTCGGGCACCTGATGATCGGCGGCGGCGTGGCGGCGAACTCGCGGCTGCGGACGATGGCGGAGCGGCGCTGCGAGGACGCGGGGATCGTGCTGCGCGTGCCGCGGCCGAAGCTGTGCACGGACAACGGGGCGATGGTCGCGGCCCTGGGCGCGGAGATGGTGGCGCGGGGGCGGGCGGCGTCGGACTGGGAGCTGTCGGCGGACTCGTCGCTGCCGGTCACGGAGACGCACGTACCGGGGCACGAGCACCTGCCCGGCCATGGCCACGACCACGTCCACGAGCTGGCGAAGGACAACCTGTACTCGTGACCGTCGCGTTGATGTGGGAGGCCAAGGCGGCGCCCGGGCGGGCCGGCGACCTGCTGGCGTGGGCCCGCGCGCAGCGCCTGGACGGCGCCGGGGCCGGGGCGCCGCTGCGCCGCGAGACGTTCACGGCGCCGGGCGAGCGGGTGCTCGTCATCACGTGGTGGGACGCGCCCTACGACGCGGAGCTGCCCGAGCTGCCGGCCCCCGGCGACGGCGGGCTGCTGGCGCGGCCCGCGCACCGCTGGCGGTTCACGTCGCTGGGGCCGGACGGCCCAGGAGCACCGTAGGGGCGCCCGCGACGCGGGTCAGGAAGACGGTGCAGGACACCGCGGTCGGGCCGTCGAGCTTCAGCTTGCGCCGCAGCTCCTCGGGCTCGACGGCGGAGCCGCGCTTCTTGACGGTGACGCTGCCGACGCCGCGTTCGCGCAGCAGGGCGCGGAGCTTCTTGAGGTGGAACGGGAGCGTGTCGGTGATCTCGTACGCGGTGGCGTACGGGGTCGGCGCCGGGTCGTCGGCCGTGACGTACGCGATGGTCGGATCCAGCAGCCGGCCGCCGACCTGCGCCGCCACCTCGGCGACGAGGTGCGCGCGGATGACGGCGCCGTCCGGCTCGTACAGATAGCGCCCCACGGGTCCTGCCGCCGGGGCGGGCAGGCCGCGTCCCACGAGGGTGGCGCCGCCGGGCAGCAGGGTCGCGCGACGGCCGCCGGGGGAGACGGCGCCGGATGCAGCGCCGAACCAGAGCACGGCCTCCTTCACGTCGCCGGCGTCGGAGACCCACTCCGCCTCGGCGGCGTCCGGCACCGCCTCGTGCGGGATGCCGGGGGCGACCTTCAGCGCGGCGTGCGAGACCCGGCCGGCGACCTCGACGGCCCAGGACAGCGGCGGGGAGTACGCCTCGGGGTCGAAGATCCGCCCGCGCCCGGACCCGCCCCGGCCGCCGGCCCGCCGCGCCAGGGCACCCCCTCCGACCCGCCGCGCCGGGTCGACGAACACGGCGTCGTACCCGGAGATGTCCACGTCCCCGACGTCCGCGCACCGCACGTCCACCAGCTCCGCGACCCCCAGCGCCGCCGCGTTGGCCCGCGCGGCGGCGGCCGTCGCCGGGTCCCGGTCGACGGCGAGCACCGCGATCCCGGCCCGCGCCAGCGCCACCGCGTCGCCGCCGATGCCGCAGCACAGGTCGGCGACCCGGTCGACGCCGAGCGCCGCGAACCGGGCCGCGCGGTGCGCCGCCACCGCCGTACGGGTCGCCTGCTCGACGCCGTCGGGGGTGAAGTACATCCGCGCCGCGTCCGCCCCGAACTTCGCCCTCGCCCGCTGCCGCAGCCGGGCCTGCCCGAGCGCGGCGGAGACCAGCTCTGCGGGGTGGGTGCGGCGCAGCCGGGTGGCGAGGGCCAGTTCGTCGGCGGGGTCGTGGTCGCGCAGTTCGGCGAGGAGCGCCTGCCCCTCGGGGGCGAGGAGGGCGGCGAAGGGGCCGTCGGGGGCGTCGGGGCCGTGCATGGGCCCATTGTCCGCCAGCCGGAGGAGCCTGCGGCGTGGCGCCATGCCCCGCCGTTCCGCACTGGGAGGATGCGGGCTCAAGAACTAATACGACAAAAGGATAAAATGCACGCACCTGCCCTCTCCCGCGCCGGCCTCCCCGCCCTGGCCGTCACCGCCGCCCTCCTCGCCTCCGCCTGCTCCTCCGGCACCGCGGAGGCCGACCACCCCCGCCCCCTCACCCACCCCCACGGGGACGCCAAGCCCGCCGTCGCCGGCGGCCCCGCCGCCGCACCCGCCCGCGCGCTCGCCCGCACCGCGCAGCACCAGCGGCGCGTCCACGCGCGGCGGCTCGCCACCGCCCGCGCCTGGGGCCTGGACGCCACCCCGCTGCTGCCGCCGGCCCCGCCGCGTACCAAGCCCGCGCTCGTCACCGAACCCGGCTTCGAGGCGAACGGCGGCGGCCCCGGCCTGCCGCCCGTCATCACCCGGGTCCCGACCGACGACCGGGTGATCTTCCTGACCATCGACGACGGCCACCGCAAGGACCCCGAACTGCTGCGCATGCTGCGCGAACTCGACGTGCCCGTCAGCGCCTTCCTCACCGACGAGGTCGCGCGCGACGACTACGCCTACTTCCGGACCCTCCGCGACCTCGGCACCACCGTCAACAACCACACCCTCCACCACCCCAACCTCCGCGAACTGCCCTACGCGGCCCAGCGCGAGGAGATCTGCGGCCAGCAGCGCGTCCTGGAGCGCGAGATGGGCGCGGCACCGCGCATCTTCCGCCCGCCGTACGGCAACTACAACGCCGACACCCTGCGCGCCGCGAAGGACTGCGGCATCGGACTCGTACCGCTGTGGCAGCAGGAGGCGTTCCCCGGCCGCTGGACGTACTCCCGGGGGGACACCGCGCTCCACCCCGGCGATATCGTGCTCACCCACTTCGAAGGACCTTCCGAATTCGGCGGCACGATGACCGATATGCTCCGTACGGTGCTCCGTAAGGCGAACGACGAGGGCTTCGCCGTTGCTCGCTTGGAGGACTACGTATGAGGCGCACCCGCCGCTCCGGGCGGCGGTCGTCGGCCGCCGCGATAGCCGGCGTCTGTCTGCTGGCGCTCACCGCCTGCGCGGACGCGGCCCGGCCGACGCAGGAGTGGTTCCCGAAGGGCGCGGAGGAGTCCGCGGCGCCCCGGGACGGGCACGCGGACGGCAAGCCGGGCACGCGGCAGGCGGGGCGTACGCCGCGCGCGCTGCCCGGCGGTGACGACAGGACCCGCAAGGACGTCGCACGCGCCACCGGCCCCGGCGCGTACCGCCGCTGGGGCCTCGACCGGCCCCTCGCCCCGCCGCCCGCGCCCCCCGCGAGCCGCCCGGTGCAACCGGGGGACTCCGGGCTGCCGGCCGTGGCGGGCCGGGTGCCGACGCGGGACAAGATCGTCTTCCTCACGATCGACGACGGCTGGGACAAGGACCCCGAGCTGATCCGGATGGCGGCGGATCTGCGGCTGCCGTTCAGCATGTTCCTCTCCGACTCGGCGGCCGGCGGGGACTACGGCTACTTCGAGGAACTGCGGCGCCTCGGCAACTCCGTACACGGCCACACCCTCACCCACCCCGACCTCACCTCCCTCCCGTACGCCGAGCAGCGCCGCCAGATCTGCCGCCAGCAGGAGCGCGTCGCGGACTCCTTCGGCGTCCGCCCGACGCTCTTCCGGCCGCCCTACGGCAAGTACGACGCGGCGACGCTGCGGGCCGCCGCGTCCTGCGGCGTGCGCGCGATGCCGCTGTGGCGGGCCGACATGAAGGCGAGCGGCCTGGAGTACCGCAGCGGCGACCGGCTGCGCCCCGGCGACATCGTGCTGGCGCACTTCACCGGTCCTGAGCAGCAGGGCGGGCGGACGATGACGGACGTGATGGCGGAGTTCGTACGGGAGGTCCAGCGGCAGGGCTTCACGGTGGCCCGCCTGGAGGACTACATGTGACGCGGCAGACGCGGGATTCGTACGACCGTACGGCCGGGTGGAGGGCGACGCGGGTGGCAATCTGGCACTCGGCTTGACCGAGTGCTAAAGGGCGGCATAACCTCGGCTCTGGCACTCCCCCAGGGAGAGTGCCAACACAGCGACGAGGCGGATCCGGCACCCGCGACGACGGGTCCTCCAGGGTCGCCACCCCAGACATTCAACCCCGCGAGATCTCCGAAGGGGGAGGTCGGATCGTGACGACCGCCAGCACCAAGGTTGCCATCAAGCCGCTTGAGGACCGCATCGTGGTCCAGCCGCTCGACGCAGAGGAGACCACGGCCTCGGGCCTGGTCATCCCGGACACCGCCAAGGAGAAGCCCCAGGAGGGCGTCGTCCTTGCCGTCGGCCCGGGCCGCTTCGAGGACGGCAACCGACTGCCGCTCGACGTCTCCGTCGGCGACGTCGTTCTCTACAGCAAGTACGGCGGCACCGAGGTGAAGTACAACAACGAGGACTACCTCGTCCTCTCTGCCCGCGACGTGCTCGCGATCATCGAGAAGTAATCGGGGCGCTTCCCGCTTCTTCCCACACCAGGCCGCGCCCCGGATCCGTTCATCGAGCAGGACCTATCGAAACGGGCCGGGGCGTCGGCGCTCCCTACGGCGCCCCTTGAGAGGACCCACGTTCCATGGCGAAGACTCTGAAGTTCGACGAGGACGCCCGCCGCGCTCTTGAGCGCGGCGTGGACAAGCTTGCCGACACCGTGAAGGTGACGATCGGTCCCCGGGGCCGCAACGTCGTCATCGACAAGAAGTTCGGTGCCCCGACCATCACCAACGACGGCGTGACCATCGCCCGTGAGATCGAGGTCGAGGACCCGTACGAGAACCTCGGCGTGCAGCTCGTGAAGGAGGTGGCGACCAAGACCAACGACGTCGCGGGCGACGGCACCACCACCGCCACCGTGCTGGCCCAGGCGCTGGTCCGCGAGGGCCTGCGCAACGTGGCCGCCGGCGCCTCCCCCTCCGCGCTCAAGCGGGGCATCGACGCCGCCGTCGCGGCGATCTCCGACGAGCTGCTGAAGGCCGCCAGCCCGATCGACTCCAAGTCCGACATCGCCGCGGTCGCCGCGCTGTCCGCGCAGGACGAGCAGGTGGGCCAGCTCATCGGCGAGGCCATGGACAAGGTCGGCAAGGACGGGGTCATCACCGTCGAGGAGTCCAACACCTTCGGCCTGGAGCTGGACTTCACCGAGGGCATGGCCTTCGACAAGGGCTACCTGTCGCACTACATGGTGACCGACCAGGACCGCATGGAGGCGGTGCTGGAGGACCCGTACATCCTGATCACCCAGGGCAAGATCTCCTCCATCCAGGACCTGCTGCCGCTGCTGGAGAAGGTCATGCAGGCCGGCTCGGCGAAGCCGCTGCTGATCGTCGCCGAGGACGTGGAGGGCGAGGCGCTGTCCACCCTCGTCGTCAACAAGATCCGCGGCACCTTCAACTCCGTCGCGGTCAAGGCCCCCGGCTTCGGCGACCGCCGCAAGGCGATGCTCGGCGACATGGCCACCCTCACGGGCGGCACCGTGGTCTCCGAGGAGGTCGGCCTCAAGCTCGACCAGGTGGGCCTTGAGGTGCTGGGCACCGCCCGCCGCGTGGTCATCACCAAGGACGACACCACGATCGTCGACGGCGCCGGCAAGTCCGACGAGGTCGCCGGCCGGGTCGCGCAGATCAAGGCCGAGATCGACGCCACGGACTCCGACTGGGACCGCGAGAAGCTGCAGGAGCGGCTGGCGAAGCTGGCCGGCGGCGTGTGCGTCATCCGCGTCGGCGCGGCCACCGAGGTCGAGCTGAAGGAGAAGAAGCACCGCCTGGAGGACGCCATCTCCGCCACCCGCGCGGCGGTCGAGGAGGGCATCGTCTCCGGCGGCGGCTCGGCGCTCGTCCACGCCGCGAAGGTGCTGGAGGACGGCCTCGGCCTCACCGGCGACGAGGCCACGGGCGTCGCGGTCGTCCGCCGCGCGTCGGTCGAGCCGCTGCGGTGGATCGCGGAGAACGCGGGCCTGGAGGGCTACGTCATCACCTCCAAGGTCGCGGAGCTGACCGCGGGCCAGGGCTTCAACGCCGCCACCGGCGAGTACGGCGACCTGGTGAAGGCCGGCGTCATCGACCCGGTGAAGGTGACCCGCTCGGCGCTGGAGAACGCGGCGTCGATCGCGTCGCTGCTGCTGACGACGGAGAGCGCGGTGGTGGAGAAGCCGGAGCCCGAGGACGACCACGGCCACAGCCACGGCCACGGTCACTCCCACTGACCTCCGGTCGGCACCACGGGCAGCACAAGCCGCAGGGCCTCGCCTCCGTACGGGGGGCGAGGCCCTGCGGCGTGCGCCCGCCGGATCACGTACCCGCCGTTCGGGCCGGGGGCCCGGTGGCCCCCCGCGCGGCGAAGCCCCGCGGGGGGCCGGGGGGGGGGGGCCCCCGCGCCGGTGGCGTCGCCCGGCGGCAGGACCTAC
>NZ_JBDPMI010000044.1:0-52475 GCF_039871555.1 Streptomyces sp. B5E4 | reverse complement strand
AAATCCGGCCGCCCGCCGAAAAGAACCGGGCATGCCGATTCAACCCCGACGAAAGGGAGACGATCACACAACGAGAAGATGGAACGAGCCGCCCCTCAAGGACGGCCACCGCCGCACTCCGGAACCTCACCGGCCCCGTGGCAACCCGACGAACCTTACGGAGCGGCCTGTCCCCTGTCAAGCGCGATCAAGGGCTAGTCCAAATCGGACAGTCGGCCGCTCGCGTCGGGCTGGGCGTCCTCGACGCGGCGGAGGAGGCGGGTCAGCAGTTCGCCGAGCAGGGTGCGTTCGGTCGGGGTGAGGTCCTGGAGCAGGTCCTCCTCCCAGTCCGTGCCCATGCGCATGGCCGCGAACCACTTGTCCCGGCCCAGCTCGGTGATGCCGACGATGACCCGGACGCGGTTGGCCTCGTCGCGTTCGCGGGTGACCAGGCCCTCGGCGACCATGCGGTCGATGCGGTGGGTCATCGCGGCGGGGGTGAGACCGAGGCGCTTGGCCAGCTCGCCGGGGCCGAGCTGGTAGGGGGCGCCGGCGAGGACGAGAGCCTTGAGTACCTCCCACTCCGCGCTGTTGATCCCGATGTCGGAGAGGTGGCGGCCGTAGGCGACGGTCATGCGGCGGTTGAGGCGGCTGAGGGCCGAGACGATCTGCTCGACCTGGGGGTCGAGGTCCTGGAACTCCCGCTGGTAGAGGGCGATCTGCTCGTCGAGCGAGCTCAGCTCCTGCGTGGGAGTCCGTTCGGCATCGGTGGCCGGGGCGTCGCTGTCGGACATGGCGCGCAGTATTCCACCAATCTCGTTCGCGTCGAAGTTCTCAGCCGTGTACTCTTTAGGTCTGAACTTTAGCATCGAAGTCTTCGACCCGGTAGCTCTTCGGCGCCGGGGCGCACGTGTGTATGGGTGGTGAGTAGTGACACGCGAGACCGGCACGGCGGCCCTCCGCAGGGTCCAGGTGGGGAACGCGCTGAGTGCCTTCGGCAGCGGCTTCACGGTGCCGTACACGTTCTTGTACGTAGCGCGGGTGCGGGATCTGGGCTCGACCACGGCGGGTGTCGCGCTCGCCGGGTTCGCCATGGCCGCGCTGCTGGTGCTGCCCTTCACCGGGCGGTTCATCGACCGGCGCGGGCCGCTGCCCGTCGCTCTGGCCGGTACGGTCGCGGCCGCGACCGGGGCCCTGTCGCTGGGGCTGGCCTCGACGGCGCCGATGGTGCTCACGTCGACGCTGGTCATGGGCGCCGGGATGGCGGTCATCCAGCCCGCGCTGGCGACGATGATCGTCTGGTGCTCGACGACGGTGACGCGGTCACGGGCGTTCGCGACGCAGTTCTTCCTCAACAACCTCGGGCTCGGTGTCGGCGGTCTGCTGGGCGGGCTGCTCGTGGACGAGGAGCACGCGGGGTCGTTCGTGCGGCTCTTCGCCATCGAGTCGGTGATGTTCCTGGTGCTCGGCGCCGTGGTCGCCACGGTGCGGCTGCCGCGCGGGACGCGGGCTGCGCATGCCGTGCCGGCCGGCGAGGGAGCGCGGGGGCGGTGGCAGGTGCTGCTTGCGGACCGGGCGATGGTGTGGCTCTGTGCGCTGGGCTTCGTGATGTTCTTCGCCTGCTACGGGCAGTTCGAGTCGGGGCTGTCGGCGTTCGCGGTCGAGGTGTCGGGGATATCCCCGTCGACGCTCGGGGTGGCGCTGGCGGCGAACACGGCGGTGATCGTCGTGGCGCAGTTCGCCGTGCTGCGGCTGGTGGAGCGGCGGCGGCGCAGCCGGGTCATCGCCGCGGTCGGGCTCATATGGACGTTCGCGTGGCTGGTGGCGGGGGCCTCCGGGTGGGTCGCCGGCGGGCAGGCGATGGCGACCGCGGCGATCATCTCCACGTACGCGCTCTTCGGGCTGGGCGAGGCGATGCTGTCGCCCACCGTGGCGCCTCTCGTGGCGGATCTGGCGCCGGGTTCCCACATCGGGCACTACAACTCGGTGTTCGCGCTGGTCAAGCAGTTGGCGCTGGCCATCGGGCCCGCGGTCGGCGGGCTGCTCGCGGGGGCCGGGGCGTACGGGGCGTACATCTCCATGCTCGTCGTGTGCTCGCTGGGGATCACGGTGATGGGGCTGCGGCTGGGCCGGCGGCTGACGCCGGTGCAGGACTGCCCGCGGCTCGCGGGCACCGTGCAGGTGGCGGCCCACAAGCCGGCGGCGGCCGGGGCGGAGCCGGCGCCCGTCCGGGCGGCCTAGCGGGGTTGCGTACGGGGGCGGCTCCCGCCCCCGTACGCGTCCTCAGTGACTGTGCTCGCCCGGCAGGGCGAACTCGCACCACACCGCCTTGCCGCCGCCCAGCGTGCGGCGGGAGCCCCAGGTCGAGGCGATCGTCGCGACGATGGAGATGCCGCGGCCGTTCTCGTCGCCCGGCTCCGCCTGGCGGCGGCGGGGCAGGCGGTCGTCGCCGTCGGTGACCTCGACGATGAGCCTGCGGTCCGTACGCCGCAGGCGCAGCCGCATCGGCGGGGAGCCGTGCTGCAGGGAGTTGGCGACGAGTTCGCTGGCCGCCAGCACGCCCAGCTCGCGCAGCTCCGCCGGGAAGCGCCAGCTCGCCAGGACGCCGTCGGCGAAGGCGCGGGCGCGCGGGGCCGCCTCGACCCCGCCGAGGAGGTCCAGCGCCGCGCTGCGGAACAGCTCGGCCTCGCCGTCGTCGCGCAGCGGGTGCTCCAGTACGAGGACGGCGACGTCGTCGTCGTGCTCGGCGGTCACGCCGAGGGAGCGGATGAGGCGGTCGCAGACGACGCCGGGTGCGCCGGCGGCGCCGGCGAACGCGCTCACGAGCGCGTTCACGCCCTCCTCGATGTCCTGGCCGCGGCGTTCGATGAGGCCGTCGGTGTAGAGGACGGCGGTCGAGCCGGGCGGGAAGGGCAGTTCCGCGGAGCTGTGCACCCAGCCGCCGGTGCCCAGCGGCGGGCCGGTGGGTTCGTCGACGCGGCGCACGGTGCCGTCCGCGTCGCGGATGAGGATCGGCAGATGGCCCGCGGAGGCGTGCACCAGGCGGCCCTCGTGCGGGTCGTGGACGGCGTACGCGCACGTGGCGATCTGGTTGGGGTCGATCTCGGCGGCGAGGCCGTCGAGAAGCTGCAGCACCTCGTGCGGTGGCAGGTCCAGGCGCGCGTACGCGCGTACTGCCGTGCGCAACTGGCCCATGACGGCGGCGGCGCGGACGCCGCGCCCCATCACGTCGCCGATGACCATGGCCGTGCGGCCGGCGCCGAGGGTGATGACGTCGTACCAGTCGCCGCCGACGGCGGCGTCCGTGCCGCCGGGCTGGTACGTGGCCGCGACCCGCAGGTCGTCCGGGTGCTCCAGCTTCTCCGGCAGCAGGCTGCGCTGCAGCGCCACGGCGGCCTCGCGCTGCATGCGCTCGCCGGCGCGCAGCCGCTCGGCGGCCTCCACCTGGTCGGTGACGTCGGCGGCGGAGACGAGCACGCCGCCGCTCTCGCCGACGTCGATGGGGCTGCAGGTGAACGTGTACGAGCGGGCGTCGGGGGCGCGGCGGGCCTTGACGGTGCGCGGTGTGCCGCTGCGCAGCACCTGGTCCATCAGCGGCAGCAGCCCCAGCTCGGCGAGTTCGGGCAGCGCCTCGCGGGCGGGCCTGCCGGGGGCGCGGGCGCCGAAGACGGCGGCGTAGGCGTCGTTGACGTAGGCGATGCGGTGGTCGGGGCCGTGGACGACCGCGACGGGTGCCGGCAGCCGGCCGAGGGTGGCGCTGACGGGCAGCTCGATGCCGGGGTCGACGTCGTGTTCCGTATCGGGTTCGGGTTCGGGGCCCGTGTCGCCGCCGCCGCTCGCCGTACCGCCGGGGTCGGCGTCCGGCTCGACGCCGGGGGGCGGTTCCGCCGCGGCGCGGCGGCCCTGCCGTCCGGCGCGGGCGGAGGGGACGGCACCGCGGAACCCCCGCGCGGCGGCGGTGCGGCGCGGGGATCCGGGGAGCCGGGGGCTCCAGCGCGTGAAGTTCAAGCGTGCCAGTCCCAGGTCCACTCGTTGGTCGTTCGGTTCGCTCCGTGCCGTTTCGTGCCCGTCCATGGTCACATGCCCCGCCTCAGTCGCCGTCGGGGCCGCGACCCGACCGGGTGGCGAGTTCGAATTCCGCCCGGGGGTGTTCCAGCGAGCCGAGGGCGACGACCTCCCGCTTGAACAGTCCGGCGAGCGTCCACTCGGCGAGCACATGGGCCTTACGGCCCACGGTGGGGAGCTTGCCTAGGTGGTACGCACGGTGCATGAGCCAGGCAGGGTAGCCCTTCAGCCGGTGGCCGTACACATAGGCGATGCCTTTGTGGAGGCCGAGGGAGGCGACGGAGCCGGCGTAGCGGTGCCGGTAGTCGCGCAGGGGGGCGCCGCGCAGGGCGGCGGCCAGGTTGTCGGCGAGGACGCGGGCCTGGCGGACGGCGTGCTGGGCGTTGGGGGCGCAGAGGGCGCCGGGCTCGTCGGCGGTGAGGTCCGGGACGGCGGCCGCGTCGCCGGCGGACCAGACGGCGTCCTCGCTCTCGACGCGTAGGCCTGCGGTGCACCGCAGGCGGCCGCGGTCGTCGAGGGGCAGGCCGGTGGCGGCGAGCAGGGGGTGGGGGCGGACGCCGGCGGTCCACACGAGGGTGCGGGTGGGGAAGCGGGCGCCGTCGTCGAGTCGGGCGACGCGGTCCGTACAGCTCGACAGGCGGGTCTCCAGGCGTACGTCGATGCCGCGTTCGCGCAGCCGGCGGACGGCGTACGCGCCGAGCCGCTCGCCGACCTCCGGCAGGATGCGGTCGCTGGCCTCGACGAGGATCCAGCGCATGTCCTGGGGGCGTACGCCGGTGTAGTAGCGGGTGGCGTAACGCGCCATGTCTTCGAGCTCGGCGAGGGCTTCCACGCCGGCGTAGCCGCCCCCCACGAACACGAACGTCAGCGCGGCCTCGCGGACGGCGGCGTCGCGGGTGGAGGAGGCGATGTCCAGTTGTTCGAGCACGTGGTTGCGGAGGCCTATGGCCTCCTCGATCGAGGTGAAGCCGATGCCGTACTCGGCGAGCCCGGGCACCGGCAGCACCCGGGAGACGGATCCGGGCACCAGCACGAGCTGGTCGTACGCCAGCTCCATCTGCGGTTCGCCGGTCTCCTCGGTGGCGAGCGTCGTGACGCAGGCGGTGCGCCCGGGGTGGTCGACGGACGTCACACGGCCGGCGAGCACGCGGCAGCGGGGCAGCACCCGGCGCAGCGGCACCACGACGTGGCGCGGCTGGACGGAGCCGGCGGCGGCCTCGGCGAGGAAGGGCTGGTAGGTCATGTACGGGTCGGGGGCGACCACGGTGATCTGCGCCGCGCCGCTTCTGAGCTGCTTGCCCAGGTGCTTCTGCAGCCGCATCGCCACGGCCGTCCCGACGTTGCCGCCACCGACGACGAGCACGCGTGTCGGATCCGTCATGGGCAACCTCCTGCCTGGGGTCCCGCCCGGGGCCCGGCCTCGCCGCGCACCGCCGGCGGCGGTGCGGGCTCGGGGCGAGGCCGCCGACGGCGACCTCGGAACACCCATGACGCACCGCGTTCGGACTTTTGTCCACAGGCGGGGGAAGGATTTCCGGCGCCCGAGGTGTCCGACCCGCGGCCGATCCTTATCCACAGCCCCTTCTCTCTTGACTTCTGCTGAACTATGTTCGTACGAGCCGGAGTGGCCCGACCAGATGCACTCCGGTAAGCAGGGTGGGGAGTCTCCGGGGGGAGACTGTCATAACCGGGGGAAACAGAGATGCAGGTTCAGAGCAGTCGTCTGTCAGCAAACACGCCGGGATCGGATAGTTCGGGCGAACTTCCGACGAATGGCCGGTCGGCGCTGCGGGTCGACGCGCAGCGCAATCTGGAGCACGTCCTGCGTGCCGCGCGCGAGGTCTTCGGGGAGCTGGGTTACGGCGCCCCGATGGAGGACGTCGCCCGCCGCGCCAGGGTCGGCGTAGGCACGGTGTATCGCCGCTTTCCGAGCAAGGAAGTGCTGGTCAAGCGCATCGCCGAGGCGGAGACCGCGCGGCTGACCGAGCAGGCCAGGGCCGCGCTGCAGCAGGAGGACGAGCCGTGGGCCGCGCTGGCCCGCTTCCTGCGCGCGTCCGTCGACTCCGGTGCCGGGCGGCTGCTGCCGCCGCAGGTGCTGGGCGTGACGGCGCAGGCGCCGGAGGGCGAGCCGCGGGTGCCGCAGCAGCGGCCCTCGCCGGACGGCACGGCGCCGCAGGTCGGCGGGGCGGTCGCGGGTGCGGTCGCGGCTGCGGAGAGCGCGAGCGTCGGCGGTACGGACGCGGCGGCGCTGCTCGACGTGGTCGGGCAGTTGGTCGCGCGCGCCCGGGACGCGGGGTCGCTGCGCGCGGACGTATCGGTGTCGGACGTGCTGCTGGTGATAGCCACCGCGGCGCCGTCCCTGCCGGACCCGGAGCAGCAGGCGGTCGCGTCCGCGCGGCTGCTGGACATTCTGCTGGACGGGCTGCGGCCGCACGCGGAGGGCTGAGCCGGGCGATCGCCCGACGGGGGTGCGCCGGGGTGTGCCTCGGCGTGCCCTGACGGGCCCCGGTGGAGGTTCCCCTTGACGGGGGGTCTCTTCGGCGATGGTTCGTGTTGACGGCGTCGCCCGTCAGGGTGTCTCTCGCTGCATACCGGCTTCCGTGGCCGGCGTACCGTCCCCGCCGTCAAGCGAGGCGGGCGTGTACCCCGAAAGCGTGACCGGTAGTGCGCCGCGAACGGGAAAACCCTCCAACGGGTGGTTGGCCGTTCAACGCGGACGGCGGACACGGTCCGTTGTGACACGCTCACCCGAATGACGGGCGGGACGAGCGTCTACGGGAGCTTGCGGCATGGCAGTTGACGATCGGGACGATCGCGGGCATGCCATGGACGGCGGGGCTTCCGGCGGCGCCGATGAGGCCGTGGGCGCGATTCCCCAGCAGCGTGAGCGGCGGGACGAAGGGGTCACCGGCCCCCTGCCCTCCGACACCGAGCTGGTCGCCCGGATGCGTACGGGCGACGACAGCGCGTACGAGGAGCTGTACCAGCGGCACGCCCCGGCGGTCCGCCGGTACGCGCGCAGCTGCTGCCGCGACCCGCACACCGCCGACGACCTGACCGCCGAGGTGTTCGCCCGCACGCTGCAGGCGGTCCGCGGCGGCGCCGGTCCCGAGACCGCGGTACGGGCGTATCTGCTGACCACCGTGCGGCGGGTCGCCGCCGCCTGGACGAAGACCGCCAAGCGCGAGCAACTCGTCGACGACTTCGCCGTCTTCGCGACCCAGGCCGCCCGGCCGGTCTCCGACGACGACACCCTCGACCTCGGCGCCGACGTGCAGGCCATGCACGAGGCCGAGCAGTCGATGGCGGTACAGGCGTTCCGCAGCCTGCCCGAGCGCTGGCAGACCGTGCTGTGGCACACCACGGTGGAGGACGAGTCGCCCAGCCAGGTCGCGCCACTGCTGGGGCTCACCGCCAACGCCACCGCCGTGCTGGCGCACCGCGCCCGCGAGGGCCTCAAGCAGGCGTACCTCCAGGCGCACGTCTCGACGGCGCTCACCGCCGGCGGCGACTGCGCCCGGTACGCGGACCGGCTCGGCGCCTACGCCCGCGGCGGGCTGCGGATGCGCGCCGAGCGGGGGCTGCGCAAGCACCTGGACGACTGCGCGCGGTGCCGGATGGCGGCGCTTGAGGTCGCGGACGTCAACTCCCGGCTCAGCACGCTGCTTCCGGTCGCGGTGGTCGGCTGGTTCGCGTCGGCCGCGGCGGCGAAGGCCGCCGGGTTCGCGGGAGTCGGCGCGGGTGCGGGGGCGGCGGGTGCCGCCGGTGCGGGCTCGGGTGCGGCGGCGGGCGGCGTCGGGAGCGGCGCGGGCCCGGGTGCGGCCGGCGGTGCCGGTGCGGCGGTGGGCGAGGGGGTCGGTGCGCCGGTCAAGGTCGCGGCCGCGGCCGGCATCGTCGTGGCGGCGGCGGCAGCGGCACTTGCGCTCGTCCTGTCCGGCGGCGACGGCGTGAAGGAGCCGGTCGCCGACCCGCCGGCCACCTCGGCGCCGGCACCGCCCCCGGCACCGCCGCCGGCGCCCCCGCCCGCGAAGAAGCCGGAGCCCGCTCCCCCGCCCCCCGCCCCCGAGCCGGCGGAACCCACGCCGACGCCGACCCCCACGCCGACGCCGGAGCCCCCCTCCCCCAGTCCCACCCCGACACCCACGCCCACGCCGACCCCGACGCCCACCCCGGCGCCGGAGCCGCCGCCCCCACCGCCCCCGCCGCCGCCTCCCGCCGGGCCGTACCGCGTCGCCGGCCTCGACGCCGACGTCCTCGGCGACGGCACGGACCCGGAGATCGTCGCGAGCCGTAGCGGCTGGTGGTGGCAGCGCGAGGAGTTGGACGTCGGCGGCCGGACCTACGCCCACGGCGTCAGCGTGTCCTCGAAGTCGTCACTGGTCATCGAGCTGAACCGGTCCTGCACCCACTACCGGGCGGCGGCCGGCATCGACGACATGATGTACCGCACGGGCGCCGCCAGGTTCACCGTCTACGGCGACGACGCCCGGCTGTGGCGCTCGGACTGGGTCGAGGCGGGCGAGGAGGCGGCCGTGGTCGACGTGGGCCTGCCGTCCGGCACCGAGACCATCCGGCTGGAAGCGGAACCGCAGCACCCCCTGCACACCGCGATGCTGACGGGCTGGGCGGACTCGGTCATCGACTGCCGCTGACCGCGCCGCCCGGCGCCCGCGCGCAGGCCCGTACGCCCCGCGCCGCCGTGCGCCCGGGCACGTACCCCCTACGCGGGCGCGACCAGCAATGGGCGGGCGCGCTCGCGGAGTTCCACCACCATCGGCTCGTCGCCGTACGGCTCCAGCCGGGCCAGCAGATCCTTCACGTACTCCGTCGTCCGCGCCGACGAGATCCGGCCCGCGACCTCCACCGCCCGCGTGCCCTGCGCGCACGCCGCATCCAGGTTCCCCGACTCCAGCTCCGCGACGGCCGCCACGATCAGCCGCAGCCCGTGCGAGCGGACGAACGCCTCCGTCGGCCGCGCCAGCGCCTGTTCGGTGAACCGCCGCACCTGCCGCGGCACCCGCAGGTCGCGGTAGCACTCGGCGGCGTCGGCGGCCAGCCGGTCGTAGGCGTAGAAGTCCAGCCAGGCCGGGTCCGGATCGCCCTCGCGGGCGCGCTCCAGCCAGCTCTCCGCCGCCGCCAGGGCCGTGCCGCACGACGCCTCGTCCTGTGCGCGGGCGTGCGCCCGCGCCTCGACGAGGTGGAAGAAGCTCATCGCACGCGCCGTCGCCAACCCCCTGTTGCGCTCGATCGCCGCCTGGGCGAGATCCACGCCCTCGTCGGCGAAGCCGCGGTACGTCGCCTGCAGCGACATCGACGCCAGGACGTACCCCCCGAGCGGCACGTCCGCCGCCGCCCGGGCGAGCCGCAGCGCCTGGATGTAGTACCGCTGGGCGGCCTCCTGCTGGCCGGTGTCGAAGGCCATCCACCCGGCGAGCCGCGTGAGTTCCGAGGTCGCGCCGAAGAGGGAGCGCCCGACCTCGTCGGTGTACGCGCCGAGCAGCAGCGGCGTCGCGTCCACGCGCAGGCACTCCGGCACCATCGAGGCCCGCCAGTCGCCGCCCCCGTACTTGGAGTCCCAGCGCCGCGCCTCGTCGGCCGCGTCGCGCAGCTTGGCGACGTCGCTGTGCCCCACGCGCCGCGGCCCGGAGCCCTCCGCGGCGGGCGCGTGCTGCGGGTCGGCGCCGTCGAGGCCGCGGGCGACCGAGCCGTCGGCCGGCGTGATCAGCCAGCGGGAGGCGGGCGTCGCGTACGCGCTGACGGCGAAGGAGCCGGCGAGGCTCTGCCATATGCCGCCGCTGCCGGCGCGCCGCCCGGCGAGGTCGAGCCGGTACAGTTCGGTGGCCGAGCGCACCGCCTCGCCGACGTCGCGCGGGAAGGCGAGGCCCACTTCGGGCGCCGGGTCGGTGTCGGCCAGCCCTATCTCGTGCAGCGGCACGGGGCGGCCGAGCTTGCCGGCGATGGCGGTGGCGATCAGGTGGGGCGCGGCCCCCTGGGGCACCATCCCCTTCGTCACCCAGCGGGCGACGGACGTCTTGTCGTACCGAAGCGTCATGCCGCGCTGCGCGCCGAGGTCATTGACCCGGCGGGCGAGTCCGGCGTTGCTGATCCCGGCGAGCGCGAGCATGTGGCCCAGCTTCTCGTTCGGCCCGCGTGGCGTCCTGGACATGCACACCCCTCGACCACCGACGGCTCCCGTCCGGCAGGTGGGGATCCGGCCGGGTCGCATATGCACCCAGCGTAGTTCGCCGGATCCCGACCGTTAAGAGGAATGTTTCCGGATGGCGGGATTGCAGCGCGCGTGCTCCGGGGTCGTGTGGCGGTGCGCCGTACGTGCGCTCTGCACGCATGGAGCCGCGCACGCTTGGCTGGTTGTCCGTGGGTCGGTTCGCCGCGCCTGGGAAAGCGGCGGGCCTGGGGAACTCCGCCGTCATTCATCCCCGCGGGCGGCGGCTCACGGTCCGGGGAGCGCGGGACGCTTCCCGGACCACACAAGCCCGCGGGACGGGCTTGGTTGGCCGGGATTGCGCCGTGTACAGAATGGCTGAATGACGCCCCTCGCGACGGGTGTAGATCCGGGCGTACGGGACGCCCGCACCGGAGTCCGGGCACCGCCCGGGTGTCCGTACCGCGTTCCGGACGGCGCGCGGGGGCCGGTCCGCCGGGCCTGTTGATCCTCTTCCTCCGCCGCGCCGCCGCCGGTTCCTCTGCGGGGACGCCGGCAGGCCGTGCGGCACCCTTCGCCGGCCCGCACGATCACCCGCGGGGGCGCTTCCGGCCGTGACGGGCAGACTCCCGCACGACCGCATCCACTCACATGCGCCCCTCTCGTGGCAGCATTGGTCCTGACGAAGCGGCAGTACGCCCTGTGCGTGGCGGAGTTGATGCCGATATCCCGGCTCGCCTGACTCGCTTGGCATATGCCGATACGTCCCCAGTTGCCCACGAGGAGGCGCGGATGCGGTGGTTGGTGGGGTGGAGCAGTTCCGCCGCCGCGCCCTCGTTCCTCGACGGGGCGCAGTCACCGGACGACTACGACCTCCACCCCGTCGGCGCCCAACTGGTCTGGGGCGGCCCGGATCCGCTGTGGGCGGTCGGCGACTGGCGGCCGGACGAGATCCGGGTCGTCGACGTCGCGCCGCTGATCCGGCTGGCGATCTTCGGCACCTGCGGCGCGAGCGACGACCAGTTGCGCGTGGGCCTGCTGTCCGCCCGCGGCGGCGCCGTACGGCACCTGACCGCCTGGTCCGGCGGGTACACCGCCGTCGCGCAGGTCGGCCGCCGCACCACCGTCCTCGGCGACCTCGCCGGCGCGCGCCCCGTCTTCCACGCCGCCTGGGACGGCGGCACGGCGTACGCGACCGCCGCGCTGCCGCTCGCCGACCTGATCGAAGCCGAGCTGGACGTCTCCCACCTCGCCGCCCAACTCGCCTGCCCCGACGTGCCGGAGGCCCTCGGCGACGGCACGCCGTACTCCGGCGTGCACCGCGTGCCCCCCGGCCACGGGCTCATCCTCCGCGAGGGCGCCAAGGAGATCACCGGCTACGAGCCGCGCGCCTCCCTCGCCGTCGCCGCGCCGTCGCTGGACACCGAACCGGCGGTGGCGGGCGTACGCGACGCGCTGGTGGAATCCGTACGCGCCCGGCTGGCCGCCCCGCGCCACGCGCCGGAACCCGGCTACGGCGGCCTCGACCCCGGCCCCGTACCCGGCATGGGCCCCGCCGACCGGCGCGCCTCCCGCGGCCCCGCGCCCGGCATCGGCGCCGACCTGTCCGGCGGCATCGCCTCCGGCACCCTCGCGCTGCTGGCCGCCGGGCTGCCCGGGGCGCCCGGCACGCCGCCGGGGCTGGGTCCCGGGCAGGGCGAGCGGCTGGTGGCCGTGACGTTCAACGACCTGACGGCGCGGGCCGACGAGGCCGAGCTGGAGCGGGCCCGCACCATCGCCGCCAACCCGCGGCTGCACCACGTGGTGGTGGCCGCGGGCGAGGCGGCGCTGCCGTACGCGGATCTGGAGAGCATGCCGCTGACCGACGAGCCGGGGCCCTCGCTGGTCGCCGCCGCCCGGCACCGGCGCCGGCTGACCGCGGGCAGCGCCGATCACCTCGTGGGCGTCGGCGCCCGCGAAGTCCTCGACGCGCACCCGGCGCGGCTCGCGGACCTGCTGCTGGACCGCAGACGGCGCTCCCTGTTCCGGCCCGTGACGGCGCTGGCGCGCGCCGAGGGGTCGGTGCTGGCGCCGCTGACCGTCTACCGCGCGGCCCGTCGGCTGGCCCGTACGACGTACTGGGAAGGCATCTCCGAGGGCGCCGAAGCGCTCCTCGACGACCCGGCGGGCGTGCTCGGCGGCGCTCCCGGGCGCAGCCGGGGCGCGCTCGACGCGTCACTCGCCGCGCTGAGCTGGTGCCGCCCGGGGCCGGCCGCGCGGTGGCTGACGGGCGAGGCGCTGGCCGAGGTGTCGGTACGGCTCCGGGGCTCCGCGGGCACGGCGAACGGCGACGGCACCGGCCGCCCCGGCGAGCGCCGTGCCGCCGCGGCGCTGGCGCAACTGGGCGCCGACTACCGCGTCTTCGAGCAGGCCGCGGAGGTCCGGTTCCAGCGGTTGCACGCTCCCTTCCTCGACAACCAGGTCGTACGGGCCTGCCGCGCCCTGCCCGAGGCACTGCGCGTCCAGCCGGGCGCGCGGGCGGCGGTGCTCGGCGCCGTGCTCGACGGCGCGGGCATCCGCGGCCTGCCCCCGGGCTGGGGCGCGACGACCGGCCCCGCGGCGGCCGCGGCGTCGGCGGAGCGCATCGGCCTGCGCCGCGCCTCGACGGAGCTGGCCGACCTCTTCCACCGGCCGCTGCTGGCGGACGCGGGTCTGGTGGAGGGCCGGGTCGTACGCAAGGCGCTGCGCGCGGCGGCGGACGGCGAGCCGCTGCCGCTGGGCGGGCTGGCGGAGCTGGTCTCGACGGAGCTGTGGCTGCAGCGGCTGCTGATGCGGCGCGGGTCGTGCTGGACGGGCGATGCGGCACCGCGCCAGCGCGCGGTGGCGGGCGGGGTGCCGCCGCGGCTGCCGTTGTAGGGCGGGGGCCGGGGTCGTACGGGGCGTGGTCGTAGAGGCTCGGGTCGTACAGGGCGCAGTCGTACGCGGCGTAGAAACTGAACTCGTCGGTGCTGCCTGCATGATCCACGCTAGGCCCCACCACTGACATCGGCCGTCATGACTGACATCGGCCGCCGCGCCGGGCCGACGCCCGCTGTGCACCGCCCCGACCCCCGGGTTTGGCGGTGGCCCGCCCGGTCGGGGGATGATGGGGCCGACCCCTGCCGGAGGTGACATGGCCGACGACTGCGACGTACTAGTGATCGGCGCCGGCATCGTCGGCCTCTCCACGGCGTACGCGCTCACGCGGGCCGCCCCCGGCATCCGCGTCCTCGTCCTGGAGAAGGAACCCGGCCCGGCCCAGCACCAGACCGGGCGCAACAGCGGCGTGATCCACAGCGGGCTGTACTACCGGCCGGATTCGCTCAAGGCGCGCTACGCGGTCCAGGGCGCCGGCGAGATGGTCAGGTTCTGCACCGAGCACGGGCTGCCGCATGCGGTCACCGGCAAGATCGTCGTCGCCACGCACCGCGACGAGCTGCCGCGCCTGCACGCCCTCGCGCAGCGCGGGCGCGAGAACGGCATCCCGGTGCGCGAGCTGGGGCCGGCGCAGATCACGGAGTACGAGCCGCATGTGCGCGGGCTGGCCGCGCTGCACGTGGCGACGACGGGAGTGGCCGACTTCCGGGCGGTGGCGCGGACGCTGGCGGAGCTGGCGCGGGAGGCGGGCGCGGAGGTCCGGTACGGGGCGGAGGTACGGGTGATCGCGAGGCGCCCGGGGCCCGGGGAAGCCCGTACCACCGACGCCAGTGATTCCGGCGCCGCCGCCCGCCCGGGTGTCGCCGCCCGCCCCGGTGTCGCCGTCCGCACCGCCGCCAGCGACGTCATCCGCGCCCGTGCCCTCGTGAACTGCGCCGGCCTGCACTCCGACCGCATCGCCCGCCTCGCCGGCGACCGCCCCGGGCTGCGCATCGTCCCCTTCCGCGGCGAGTACTACGAGCTGGCCCCGCACGCCGCCGACCTCGTCCGCGGCCTCGTCTACCCCGTCCCCGACCCCGCGTTCCCCTTCCTCGGCGTCCACCTCACCCGCGGCATCGACGGCGCCGTCCACCTCGGCCCCAACGCCGTCCCCGCACTGGCCCGGGAGGGCTACTCCCGTACGAGCCTCAGCCCCCGCGACGCCGCGGCCACGGTCACGTACCCCGGCAGTTGGCGCATAGCCCGCCGCCACTGGCGCTACGGCGCCGGCGAACTCCGCCGCTCCTTCTCCCGCCGGGCGTTCACCCATGCCGTACGGCGGCTGCTGCCCGCGGTCGACGAGAAGGACCTGCGCCCGGCGCAGGCGGGGGTGCGGGCCCAGGCGGTGCTGCCGGACGGGTCGCTGGTGGACGACTTCCGCTTCGCGGAAGGGCCGCGCACGATCCACGTCCTGAACGCGCCGTCCCCGGCCGCGACCGCGTCCCTCCCGATCGGCAGGGAGATCGCCCGCAGGACGCTCGCCTTACTGTGACCAGCCGGGGACCGCCCTACACCGGCCCGGGAGCGTCCGTAAAATAGGGACACTGTGTCCGACCACTCCGATCAGCACGATCGTCCCCAGCCCAGGTTCCCCGACGGCCCCGCCCCCGCGCCCGCCGGGCCGCACAACGAGCGCCGTATCCGCTCCTTCGTGCCGCGCCGCAGCCGCGTGACCCTCGCGCAGGGCGAGGCTCTGAAGCGGCTCTGGCCGAAGTGGGGCTTCGACATCGACGGCGCGTCCGTCCTCGATCTCGACGATCTCTTCGACGGCCTCCCGGTCGTCCTCGAAATCGGCTTCGGCATGGGCGAGGCGACCGCGGAGATGGCCGCCGCCGACCCCGCGACCGGCATCCTGGCCGTCGACGTCCACACCCCGGGCCAGGGCAACCTGCTGCGGCTCATGGAGCAGCGGGGACTGACGAACGTACGCATCGGCAACGGCGACGCCGTCGTCCTGCTGCGCGAGATGCTGCCCGAGGCCGCGCTCGCGGGGATGCGGATCTACTTCCCGGACCCGTGGCCCAAGAAGCGGCACAACAAGCGCCGGCTCATCCAGCCGGAGTTCCTGGCGCTCGCGGCCTCGCGGATGGCGCCGGGGGCGGTGCTGCACTGCGCGACGGACTGGGAGCCGTACGCGGAGTGGATGCTGGAGACGCTGGAGGCGTCGCCGCACTTCGAGAACGTCCACCCCGGCGGCTACGCGCCGCGGCCGGACTACCGCCCGCGTACGCGCTTCGAGGGGCAGGGGCTCGGAAAGGGGCACATCGTGAACGATCTCCTCTTCCGCCGCATCCGCGATAAATAGCCCGTCGCGCACGACGGAGGGCTTGGTTAGGGTCGAGGTGTGCAGCACGAAGGCGCTCAGCTCATGTCCCGGCCGCGGGAGCCCGAGGGATTCGGGCCGCGCCCGGTGTACGGAGACGCGCGCCCGGAACCGGTGGAACCCGCCGCACACCCGCCCGCCCGCCGACGGTTCTGGCGCAGGAGGGGCGTACGAATAGGCGCGGTGGCGACCGTGCTGACGCTGGCGGGCCTGGCGATCCTGGTGCTGGTGTGGACGGAGACCGGCACGCACGGGATGCTCGTGGGCAGCGGGCTGGCGCTGCTGCCGGTGCCGCTGCTGATCGCGGGCTTCCTATGGCTGGACCGGGTCGCGCCGGGACCGTGGCGCTACCGCATCTTCGCGTTCGCCTGGGGCGCCTTCGCCGCGACGCTCGTCGCGATGCTGGCGAACACCTTCGCCGCCCGCTGGATCGCCACCGGGCTGCCCACCGCGTCGTCGCGCGAGGCGGACCTGTGGGGGATGGCGGTCGTGGCCCCGGTGGTGGAGGAGAGCGCGAAGGCGGCGGCCATACTGCTGCTGTTCCTCTTCCGCAGGCACTACTTCGCCGGCCTGGTCGACGGCCTGGTGCTGGCCGGGATCATCGGCACGGGCTTCGCCTTCACCGAGAACATCCTGTACCTGGGCAGGGCCTACGAGGAGAACCAGACCTTCGGCGACTCCGGCCCGCTGGCCACGGTGACCGTGACGTTCATCGCCCGCATCGTCTTCTCCCCCTTCGCACACCCGCTGTTCACGGCGATGGCCGGCATCGGCTTCGGCCTGGCGGCCATGACCCTCGCGCGTCAGCGAATACGCCGCGTGCTCCTGCCGGTGGCCGGGTTGCTGCTGGCGATCGCGCTGCACTCGCTGTGGAACGGCTCGGCGGTCATGAACGGCTACGCCTTCCTGGGCGCCTACGCTTTCGTCATGGCGCCGGTGTTCGGCCTGCTGGTGTGGCTGGCCGTCTGGTCCCGCGGCGGCAAGCTCCGCACGATACGGAACCAGCTCCCCGTCTACGCCCAGGCCGGCTGGCTGGTCCCCGCGGAACCGGTGGCCCTGTCCTCGCTGCGCATCCGCAAGATCGCCCGCAGCCTGGCCCGCCACACCCACGGCGACGAGGCCCGCCGCGCGGTGGCGGACTACCAACGCGCGGCGACAACCCTGGCCCTGCTCCGCGCCCAGGCCACGCAGGGCCGCCCGGCAAAGGACTTCGCGGCACGCGAACAGGCGCTGCTCACGACCATGTGGCAGAACAAGGCCCTGGCCCAACCAGCCCTCACCAGAGCCGCCTACACCACCACCCCACCCCAAAGACACCCCTGGCCCCCACCGCCAGGCACTCCCCACTCCCCGCAACGCATCCCCTTCGCTGCGCCTGGCAGCAGGCCCGCGTAGCCGGGGGGCGAACCGCACTGCCCGCCAGCAGCGGTACGCTACGCCCCTCGAAACCCAACTGCGCACACTCTGAAGCCAGACGCGAGGTTGCTGAATGCTTCCGTTGGACTACTCGGCCGCGCTGAACGCCGCAGCGACCAGCTCAGCATCATCCGATCCCGAACTGATCGCCGTCCGGGATCATCTCATTCGGCTCGATCCCAACGGAGAGCGCTTCTCCCTTGTACTCCGGGATACGATCGACCAGCTTCTGAACGGTGAGGTGACGGGCCGTTACGACTGGGGCACACTGCTTAAGACAGAGAAGACACATGCCGGCAGCCTGGTAGAGATCAACTTGCAGAGAGAATTCAAGTTTGCCGACGGCGAAGCGATGGATTATCGTATCGCCGGAATCCAGGTCGACTGCAAATTCTCGCAGAGGTTCGGTTCCTGGATGATACCGCCAGAAGCTATCGGGCATCTCTGTTTGGTGGTATGGGCGGATGACCTGAAGAGCCAGTGGCAAGCCGGGCTCATCCGGATCCAAGAGGAGATCCTCAACCAGAAGTCCAATCGCGACCGGAAGCTCACGATCAAGGCTGAGCACAGGAATAAGATCTACTGGGTCACACCCGACGGGAGGCTCCCAGAGAACGTACTTCTACACATGCCTGCAGCCGATCGCGATGCTGTCCTCGCGCAGAAGAGCGGCCAGGCACGCGTGAACGAACTGTTCAGGCGGGTCCAGCAGCGCAGAATCACGAGAAACGTGGTCCGTACAGCCGCCCAGCAGAAGGATTACATGAAGAGGGTCCGCGGTAACGGAGGAGCAAGATCCAGCCTCCGCCGTCACGGCATTCTCATTATGGGAGATTACCGAAAGCACCAGCGAGTTGCAGCGGATCTGCAGGTCCCGGTCCCCCGAGAAGGGGAGTTCGTCAGTGTGCGCGTAACGCGGGTGCAAAAAGACCAGGACGCAAGGCCACGCGCATACCTGGACGGCGCCTGGTGGGCGGTAGCTGAAGACCAGGACCCGGCCGAGCCAGCGCCAATGCTCCCGAAAACGCGAAACTCCGATGCCTGAAGAGCCCGATCCCCCCGGCATAGGGGATGGTGAGCAGAAGTCCTGGCGCGCGCCAGACGGGTCGTGGGCTTCTTCTGCTGCCCGCCGCCGAAATATGCAGGCAATCCGTAACCGCGATACCAAACCGGAACTGACGATCCGACGCCTGGTGCATGCACTCGGACTCCGGTACCGAGTGGCGGCACGGCCGCTTCCGGACCTGCGGCGGACTGCGGACCTGGTGTTCCGTCCAGCAAAGGTCGCAGTGTTCATCGATGGGTGCTACTGGCACGGCTGCCCGGAGCACTACATCCCTCCCAGGACAAACAAGGGCTACTGGTCGGAAAAAGTGACTAAGAACGTCGCCAGGGACCGCGACACCGATGAACAGCTCGCCGATGCAGGCTGGGCGGTGCTCCGCTACTGGGAGCACGAGAATCCTGTGGCATGCGCCCACCAGATCGCCGACACCGTGCGAAGGCGCCGGGAGGAGCCGACATAGCCTGCCGGAGGGCAGCCGTCACCGCAGCCGGAATCAGCCAGGCCAGTCGACAGCACCGCCGAGCATCGCAGGAGCGGCCTCATCAACTATTTCCCGGAGCCCGCTGACTCCGGGGACAAGGACATCACGTGGAACGTCGAACCGGCAGGACTCCCACCTCGCTGCGGCTCCTCGGTCTGCCGGAGCCTGCGCGGCTATCCAGTCAGCTGGAACAGTAGCGACAGCGGCCGGCTTCAGCCCTTCTGTCAGCCGCACTGCAACGAGCTGCCAGGTGGCATCGTTGCGCATAGTCTCGTACTCGTTGCGTGAGAGATACACCGGGAGCCGACTGTGGCGGGTAGTCGACTTCACCTCGATGTGGACGCACAGTCCAGCTGCACGCACGCCAATGTCGTAGCCGAAGCCATCAGCTTCTGCTGCGACGTGCAGAACCTCCGCCGCCTCGGGCAGGCCCTCGCGGAGCAGACGGACGAGCGCCCGTTCGCCGGCCTCCCCGATGCGCTCCCGCTGCGCCGTGTCATTTTGCCCCATGCGGCTTGCACGCAGGCAAACGCTTCCTCGGCGCCGAGGCCAACCGCTCGGGCCGCGCTCAGCGCGTCGCCGGGAAGCTCATCGGGCGTCGTGACAAGCACATCCATGTCCGCAAACCACGGCGTCGCCTCGGTGAGCGCATGCGCCAGGACCCTGTGCTGGGGTCTTTGGACGGCGTCCGGGCTGTCCAGCAGCCCTCCGGCACGGAGCCAGCCATAGGCAGTCTCGTACTGAGTGGGGGTGAGATCGCTGTAGGCGTGGTGCGTCGCGAACAGTGCCCGGCAGCGAGCTGGGCCTGAGTCCGCAAGGTGCGTCAGCCACCTTACGGCCCCCCTCAGTATGGGTTCAGGCGGTACGGGCACGGAGGTAGCCCATCAGTGCCTGCAGATCCTTCTGGTCCAGACCTGCTCCTACAGCGGGCTCCTCATCCAGATCAGCAAGCTCACGTACAGACGGGTCGTCGAGGATGCTGCCCATGAACAGAAGCTTGTCGGCGAGACGCTGGTCCACCACCTCGTCGATGGTCCCCTCGGAAACCAGAACGGTGACACGGGTTTCTGCGTCAGAAGCCAGCCCAAGGCGATGGATCCGGTCCAGGCTCTGCAGGTACCGCCCGGCGGCGAAGTCACGGTCGACGTAGACAGCGTCATGGCAGTGGTGGTGCAAGCTGATTCCCTCACCGAGGGTAGCGGGGTTGGACAGCAGGACCATGCAATCGGGGTCGCCACGGAACCGGGCGATCTCTGCCTCACGTTCTTCGGTGCCCCCGTAGACGATCGAGGGCGAGAACTCATTCAGCATGCGCCGCAGCGTGGTGAGGCTGCGGATGAACGTCGACCAGACCAGCGTCTTCCGTCCGAGGGCAGCGTTCTGGGCGACGATCGCGAGAACCTCGCGGTACTTCGATGACATCTCGTAGCTTGGCAGGTTCTTCATAAGCTGGAAGAGCGGCGTCCCCTCTGGCACTGCCAGCGGTGGAACCTGGTACGACAGCGGCTCGTACTTTGTCGTCCCAACGGACAGGAGGGCAGGACTGATTGCGGCCATGAGAAGATAGACTGCGATCCTTCCAAGCGCCTGGAATTCATTTTCCGCATTGTGAGAGCGCGCTGAGAACCGCCCGGTGAGTGCCTCGTACACCTCCTGGTGGAGTGGTGGGAGAGGAACAGGCCTCCGTGTCGTGGTCACTGGAGGCAGGCCCAGCTCTTGCTTCGTCGTGCGGGCGAACAGCGGCCGCAGTACTCGGCTAGCCTTGGCCAGGTCCCCACCGGCGACTGCCTGAGTGACATGCTGACCCCCGTAACCCGGCCAGACGAAGCTGAACAGATTCTCAAGGTCGCGCACACCGTTGGGTGCGGGAGTGCCCGTGAGTACCAGCCGGTGCCGGGCGCGCGGGCCAAGTGCCAAACAGGCAGAGCCATATGTGCCCCGGGCGCCGAGCTTCGTCCGGTGAGCCTCGTCCAGCAGCAGCAGAGACGGCCGTGCCGCGAGCCACTGGCCGAGGCTGTTGACGACACCATCGAAACGGAGGCGCTCGTAGTTCACGATCAGGGCTTCGGCTGCCGGGTCTGCGTCCTGCGCGGCCACGGCCATACGAAGCGGCTTGGCCAGGCAGGTGGCGTTCTCCTCCTGCCACGCCTCGAAAGATGACTTAGGACCGACGACCAACAGCCGCTCAATCCCACGGGTTTGGCGCAGAATGCTGAAGACCGCCAGCGCGACACGGGTCTTGCCTGCTCCAGGGACGGAGAAGTTGGCACCATGGTGCATGGAAAGCAGCCGGGCGGTGTCCCGGCGCTGGAAGTCTGTCAGCTCGCCGGTCCACTCCGGTCCGAGCAGGCTGTCTAGATCTCCGGGGTCCAGTTCTGCAGGCCCACTCCTTGCGGTGTCGAGGCGCTCAGCCGCAATACGGGCGTCGTTATGCGTGCCGGTGACCAGCGTTTGCAGCTCAGGTTCCCAGATGACCCCGCTTGGCTCTGGCCAGTCCGCGAGCGCCGCGAGGTTCGTCAGCAGATCGTCCAGATTGATGTCGAGCGTAGTCGGCGAGGCGTGCACCCCACTGCTAAAGCGCAGAGCGATGCGCCGAAGTTCCGCTTCGAGCCCGTCACGCACCCGGATTCGCACCCGATTGGCGCTGTCCCCGAACCTCAACTGCAGACTGGGGCTGGCCTCGGCTCGCATCACTTGCCCCTCGTGGCATCAAGCAGCCAGGCAACTCCGTCGCCGGGGGAGTCGAAGGTCCGGCCTGCCAGTCTGGCCAGCCGGGCCAGACTGTCACGCAGCGCGATCAGGCCGTCGTCGAAGGAGTCCTCGTCCAGCACGCGCTTGGCCCGGGCATCGGCAAACTCCAGAACGCACTGGCTCACATGCTCAGCCGCATCTGTCAGGCGGTCTGGCACGGCTGCCCGTCGCTTCTTAAGCTGCGCGTTCTGTCCGGCCATTCTGACTGCTACGTCGAAAGTTTCCCTCGCCTTCGTAATCTTCTCGTTGGCGGCGGCCACCAGAGGCGGCTCCAACTGTCCATCAGCCTGCTGTGCCGCCTTAGCCTGCAGAAGGGTGTCGGTGAGCGCCTTGACCGCTCTGACCGGTTCCGGCTCTGCCGGGAGGATGACCCCAGGCAGACCGGGGATTGCCTTGTCAGCGGCTTCTGCTGTTCCCGGGCGCAGTTCGTCTGGCAGCCGAGGGGCAAGGAAGTCGCTGTGGAAGTCCGCCTCAGCCAGCCGGAGGCTGGTCTTGGGGTAGTTGAGTACGACCATGGCCAACCGGGACTCCTTCAGCATCTCGGCCGCATCCGCATCAGTCTCAGCGCACGTCACGTAGTCCCGCTGCAGCTCACGCAGCTTCTCCTGGTGTCCCTCGAAGTCCACCAGACGCAGCTTCACTCCATCGGCCGTGACACTCCGATCGATGGCCTCAAGGATCATCTGGTAGACACGGCGGTCGGTCCTGAGCGTCTTGAGTTTGATGTTGAAGTCCCGCGCCACATCCTCTTCACGTCGGCTACGGGCAAGTTCGTCCTCGATCGCTATGAGCTGGTTGATATAGGAGTAGTCTCGGCGCTTGTCATGGCGCAACTGCAATGACATCTCAACGTCGTTAATGTCCCGGTAGACAGTGTCCGCAGGCAGGACGCCGACTCGGATATCCTTGACTCCAAGCTCCCGCAGGGCGGCACAGCGCGTGTTGCCGTCGACGAGGATTCCGTCAGGCGTGATGATCCCAGACTCGCGCTGTCCGTAATCTTCCAGTTCCTCACGCAACTCGATGTACTCAGGGTCGGTCTGTGCAGGGTTAGACGGCTGGCGGGTGAGGAGGTAGTGGAGATACTCCTGCGCCTCATCGCTCCAAGGCCGGCCGTCCAGGGTCCGGCTGCGCTCAGAGTCGAGTGACCGCTGGGCACGGACACGGTGGGTATCGGGGTTGAAGTACAGCATCTCCACTGGCATCGCGATCACATGCAGGTACCGCTGCTCACCGCGGAAGGTAACGGTGACCTTCGCCCCTTCTTCCGCTTTAGCCTGCTTCAGGCGTTCCGCGACCATTGCGCGGTTCTCCTCGGCAAGAGGGGGCGAACCGAACTCTTCGAACATTTGGGAACCCTCCCACGAAACCCGCCGTCCGGACTGGGTGCATCATGCCAGGGGGCGCCGACAGCAAAGGCGCATGCTTGATAATGGGCCGGAAGCCGCCCTGCCCGACGGAGGACGCCATGGCCTTGCCCGCATGGAACGAACCAGGTGTCAAGAGAGGGACGATGATCCGCGGCGCCCTGTGGCTGATCCAGCAGATTGGTGAAGGCGGGACGTTCACGAAGGAAGACGTCCGAGACGCCTTCCAGGGCGTAGCTCAGGCAGACCGCCGCATCAGGGATCTGCGGGGCTACGGCTGGGTGATCCACACCAGTACGGATGACGCGAGACTCGCCTCGGAGCAACAGCGGTTCGTCAAGCAGGGGGTTGCAGTATGGGACCCGGTGGCGCGCAGGGCTGCTGAAACACAGCGCGCCGTCACGAGCAAGGAGAGGCAGGCGGCCCTCGAGCGGGACGAATTCATGTGCACGGTGTGCGGCATCTCGTCGGCCGAGCCGTACCTAGACGACTCGAACCAGACGGCGGCCCTCGTCGTAGTCCGCAGAGTAACCGTCATGCCTGACGGCACAGAGATCACACCTCTGGTCACGGAGTGCAAGAGGTGCCGGGCAGGACGAGGTGCTGTACCCGCGCGGACCGACGAGATCCTGCAAGCCGCCGCCGAACTCGACGAAAGCGACCGGCGGCGGCTGCTCAGGTGGATCGAACGCGGGCAGCGTAAGCCGTCGCCCGCAGACCGGGTCTGGAGCGCCTACCGGCGCCTGCCGGAGGAAGCTCGTAGCGCTGTGCGCTCGTCCCTGTCACGCTGACGCGCCGCGCTCGTACCGGTGCCGGAGGCTGGGCCCCGCTGGCACGCCGTATCTGGGCCGGTTCTCCGGCAGGCTGCGCGACCTGCGAGTATTGTTCGCTCAGGTGCTGGAGCATCTGCGGTTAACTTCTGCAGCCGAAGAGGCTGGAACTGCTCATGATGCGCAAGCGCCGGACGTCGATCGCCTGGAGGTAGAGCACATGCCGGAACCAGATGCTGAGGATGGGCTTCAGGTTGTCGAGATCTGCGCCGGCGCTGGCGGTCAGTCACTGGGACTGCACCGGGCTGAGTTCAGTCACCTTCTGGCAGTTGAGCTGGACCACAGCGCCGCTGACACTCTGCGCGCCAACCTGCCCAACGGCGAGTACGTGGTCAGAGTCGGCGACGTGGCAGACGAGAATGTCTGGAACCCCAAAGAGTACGAGGGAAGAGTCGACCTCCTGGCCGGCGGAGTTCCGTGCCCTCCGTTCAGCATCGCGGGCAAACAGCTCGGCACGAAGGACGAGCGCGATCTGTTCGCGTGGGCCGTTCAACTGTGCGCAACTGTCAAGCCCAAAGCTCTTATGCTGGAGAATGTGCGCGGGCTCAGTTCTAACCGGTTCGCCGCGTACCGTCAGCACACGCTCGACCGTCTTCGGGACATCGGCTACGTCCCAGACTGGCAGCTTCTGCATGCCAAGGACTTCGGCGTTTCGCAGTTCCGGCCACGATTCGTGCTCGTTGCCGTCCTGGAGGAATACGCACCCTACTTCAAGTGGCCGGAAGCCCAGGCCCATGAGCCTCCGACCGTAGGTGAACTCCTCCGGGGCCTGATGGGTTCGAATGGCTGGGAGAGCGAGAACGTCGAAGCCTGGGTAAAGCGTGCCTGTGGGATCGCTCCAACGATCGTCGGAGGCTCGAAAAAGCACGGCGGTGCGGACCTGGGCCCTACTCGCGCCAAGCGGGCCTGGGCGGAACTTGGTGTCGACGCCATGGGAATTGCCAATGAGCCACCGATGGCCGGTTGGGCACCAAAAGGAGATGCGCCTGGCCCCAAGCTCACCATCGATATGGTCAAGCGGCTTCAAGGCTGGGACAACGAAAAATTCTCGTGGGATTTCAAGGGCCGCAAAACAAGTGTGTACCGGCAGATTGGCAATGCCTTCCCTCCGCCGGTCGCCAAGGCCGTCGGCGAGGCCATCAAAAGCGCCCTGATGAGAGAGGGTGAACCTGGCAAACTGATTGAGACTACAGATGTCGTTCTTGATCCCGTATACAAGCTGCTCCACAGTCATGGACGGCCTCTCACCGTCGAACAGATGATCTCGAAACTCGCACAGCGAGGCATCGTCATGAGCCAGCCCACCGTCGAACGTCACCTGAACCACCTCAGCCGAGACTTCGAACTCAGGACCAAAGAACGGTCATCTGGCGCAGTGGCGTTCAGTCTGGGAGATTTCCAGGGCTTCATCGGACAGGATGACCACCGACGCCACGTACTTTTCGCTGAGCAACGCTCGAAGATCAGCTAATTTGCTGGCGGGACCTTCGCCGCTCCTTGAGGCGACGATTTCGGTCAGGGGACGCTAGTGTCTTGTGACCTTGATTGCGTTACTTCGAGTTGTTATTGACGAGTTTCTTCACGCTGGTCTGGACGAGTCTGACCTTGGCGAGGATCTCGTCGGCGGTGGCGGTCCAGGTGAAGGGCTTCGGGTTCTCGTTCCAGGAGTTGATGTAGTCGCGGATCTGTTTGACCAGGACATGGACGCTTGCGAACGTGCCACGGCGGATGGACTGCCGGGTGATGATCCCGAACCAGATCTCGATTCGGTTCAGCCACGAGGACCCGACGGGGGTGAAATGGAAGTGGACGTTCGGGTTTTCCGCCAGCCACGCCTTCACGTCCGGGGTGGTGTGCGTGGACAGGTTGTCCAGGACGACATGGACCTCCTTGCCCGCGTGGGGCTTGACGGCCTTCTTCAGGAACGCCAGGAAGTTCGCGCCGTTCCGGTCCGGCTTGCACTCGCCCAGCACTTCACCGGTCGTGACGTTCAGCGCGGCGAACAGGTTCGTGGTGCCGTGCCGCACGTAGTCGTGCGTGCGCTTCTCGGTGACCGCGAAGGCCACCGGCAGCACCGGCCGGGTCCGGTCCAGGGCCTGCACCTGCGTCTTCTCGTCGACCGACAGCACCACCGCGCCACCAGGCGGGGACAGGTACAAACCCACGATATCGGTGACCTTCTCCGCGAACGCCGGGTCCTTCGAGATCTTGAAGGTACCCGAACGGTGCGGTCTCAGATTCTCCTCACGCCAGACGCGGGCAACATAATGCCAGGACACCGAGATGCCCTCGCGCCGCTTCAAGTGATCGGCCAGCGTCCGCGTCGACCAGTGCGAGAGCCCGGAATCCGCCGGCGGGGACATCCTCGCCAAAGCGATCACCCGGGCCCGCACCCGAGGCGGCACCTGAGTTCGCGGCCCGCCCCGGCGCTTGTCCTCCAGCCCGGCCACACCCCGCTCGGCATAGCGGGCCTTGCAGCGGTCCACCGTCAGCGGTGCCACACCGGCCAGCTCGGCGATGTCCTTGCGCCGCCGCCCCTCAGCCGACCACAACACGATCCGTGCCCGAAGCGCCACGACAGCCGGCGCATCCCGCGAACCCGCCAACTCCCGCAGCTCGGCCATCTGTTCAGAGGAGAGATCCATACCAGACTCAACGATCACAGACGCCTCAAGTTCCACAAACAGAATCACAAGACACCAGTGGCCTGCGTTCGATCCTGGTCAAGATCGCCAACCGCATCTCCCGCCAGATGGCACAGGTGCGGGCTCCAGGACGTTCTTCTGCAGCAGTGCGAAGAAGCTCGCCGACGACCCTCGACCCGGCCGATCGAGCCGACCAATCCCTGCCGGATGAGCACCACGCTGGACGACAGCGGACTCCAACGGGGCCACCGCGAGGCGGCACTTCATCCGGGCGTGGATGGCAAGGCCCGCGATGTAGCCGGAATACACGTCCTTGATCGCAAACCGGTACCGCTTGCCTCCTCGCCGGTCGCATGCTTAGCGTGTCCGTAAGTCACAGCCGGTTCAGCCCGTCCGCGGTGAAGTTGCGCCGCACCCGGTCATCGTGAACCGCGGCAGTTCCCGGCGTTCTTGGCGTGGCTCTTGTGCTTGACGAACGCGCGCCACTAGCCCTTGGCCCGGCAGATCCGCCAGGCGGGCCGCCCGGGCCATCGGCCCCCAGCAGCACGTGCTTCGTCGACGAGGAATCGGGGCCCGAACGTGAGTCGCCGCGGCACGTATTGGACAAGGCGCTGGCCGGATAGGTGGCCAACCTGGCCCGCCCTGCCTTCGGCCGCCACTCCTGCCGCGATCAACCGAAATGGACACTCGTTCGACCAGACACAGGCATTGAGCGGTAGGGGGAACCTGCAACTTCGATGCTCCGTGATCCTGAGCGGCACGGAGCACCGTTCCGATGCGAGAAAGGTCGCCGACTCTCAAGCGCCCGTCGACGAGGATGAGCGGCCACACGCCCGTAAGTTCCAACGGCCACAAAGATACGCATATGCCTATCGCGTGAGGATCCCCATGGGTAGCGTTGGCTGGACTGGTCTGATGGCAGGGTCGCCCGAACGCAGCGGGGCAAGCGATAGTGCCTGGGACGCGGGGCATGTCTTCGCAGCTGGTAGACGAGCATGCGGCTGCGGCGGTGGAGCTGGAAAGGTTAGATGAGGTCTGAGTACAAGCAGTGGCATGAGGTGCTCTCGGCAGAGTTCTTCGGTGCGGGCAATGCGCTACGGAGCACCGTCCTGTACGTCGACGCTGAAGTCGAACAGGAGCTGGCCCAGCGCATAGGAACGGACCTTGCCCAGGCTGTCGCCGGTGAACTCAACTGGAGCGACACGGAAAAACCACTGTTCAGCCGCGTCCAGCACGAGTGCGCAATCTGGGAGCAGCACGGACGTGGAGGCCCTCCGCCGAGCCTGCCGGTGCTCGCCCTGTCCGTGCTGGCGGCTACCTGTATGGCCTCCACGGATGGCATGCTCAAGTCCAACTTCTACGGGCGGTGGATCCAGCTGTTCGGCGAGCAATCCTCCAGCCCTCGGGCGCACAAGCTAGAGCAAGCGTTTCGGGACGTGGCAGTGATGTGGGAGGAACTCGGTACCTGGCTTGATGAGACGGGCGGCCTCTACGGTGCGAGCACTGTCAGCACTGATGAGTTCTACTGGAAGATCGGCTACCCGATCTCGCAGGCGCTAGTACGCGGCTCAGACCGGCAGATCCTCACTCGGTTCTTTGCCGCTACCCGCTTACGGACGCACAACCCCCATGGGGTTTCCGGCCGCGAGTTGCTGCGGCGCCTGCGTGTATGGACAGCAGGGCGAGACAGGCGCCTGTCGCCCCGGCTCATGGAGGAGCTCGTCAGTGCCCCGGATACGGGCGACACCCTGATCACGGGCCTCGTCAAACGGCTCGCCGATGACTGGGACGGCACCCTTCACGAGCCGCAGCGCGAGCACCGGCGCCGTGCCATCGGACTGAGGCTCGTAGTTGCGAACCGCGGCAGGCGTCTCGAATGGCTCGCCGAAGCATGCGACGGGATCGACGAGGCGCGCGTCGCAGTGCTAGGCGGCCGTTCGTTCACGCTGCACAAGGGCTATGGGGACGTCTACGAGGGGCTAGAGTCGTTACACCCCTCCTGGCAGCAACTGGGACACGGACTGCGCCTTCAGGGGGAAGAGCTGGTTCTTGAGTGGGCACCACAGGAAGTGGTGCTGTTGCGGCTGCACCCGCACCTAGGGGAGTGGGTGAGTACTGAGTATTTTGAGCCCGGCGAGCAGCACCTGATTCTGGCAGCCGACTCTGCTGTCCGCGCAGTGCGCTCCATGGTCGATGTCCTCAGCGGCCGTACAGTCCGCGAGGCTCCGGCACCGGTGCCGGGGTGGAAGCTGTTCAAGGGTGTGCGCGCCGTCAACGGGCTGGCCTTCACACGCGCTCTCGATCGGGGAGGAGACCACGCGCACGTCCTCGAGCCCCAGATCCGGAATCATGCCGCGTTGTCTGGTGGGCTGCGTATCGCCCCTGAGTACCGGGCAGGTGCCGGAGTGGTCGGCCATTTCCTCCGAGGTGGTGCTCCCGATCTCATGCTGCCGGCCAGCGACTCTCCGGACGGCCGTGTGGAAGTCGTCCTCGACGGCCGCACCGAGAAACTTCGCGCTGATCCCCGAGTGCCCTTTCCGCTCTGCCTGATCCCCCTCGATGAGGGAGAGCACTGTGTCGGTACGGCCGATAGCAGCCAGGTCTTCACGATGCACGACGGACTTCACGAGGGCCTGCCTCCGGGGACCGGGACGCTGGGGTACCTCGGCGACGGTGCCGCCCAACCCGGGCCCAGCGACGTTGAGGGCTCCAAGGCCGCCATCCGCGGGGCTGAAGCTGCAAGCAGCATCAGTCTTCCGCGGACCGAGCTGCTGCGCGCAAGCGTTCTGGAAGCCGTGCTGCTCGATCCCCACGGGGGTGTGCGCAGGGCCAAACAGCAGCAGATCCCGGCCTGGATGGCTTCCCGTCTGCCGGCCGCAGCCCTTGGCCCCTGCCTCGAGGTCGAGGTGCCGGACGGCTACGTCTGGCTGGTCTACCGCACGGCGACTCGCTGGTCGGTCAGGGCGCTGGCAGCAGAAGCTGACATCGCGGCTCCCACGCCGACGCCCGAGGACTACGCCTGGGCGTACGCCATCCTCAGCTCCGCCCAGCGTCTGCAGAATCGCGTCTGGCTCGACTATGTAGCGGCAGCCGAAGCGATCAGCGGAAGGCAGGGAGCTTGATGGCCGATACAGGAGGCTTACTGCTGCGCTGGCTGAGCGAGCAGGGCGCCGGGACACTGTCTGACGTCAAGCGGGGCATGTGGTGGTTCGCAGTGAAGTACTGCCCGGACATCGAACCGGGAGCCCCGGGCCGCTGGCTGCGTGACGCCGTCTCCCTCGCCTACATCGACATCGACTGGCGCAACGGGCGCTGGTGCGCGGCCCCTCCAGTCCTGACCCGCCTGCCGCAGGCGCGAGGGCTGGCGGTACTCACCGGGAGCCGGACAGCCGCGTTCGACGCAGACGTAGCGCGGGCGATGGAGAATGGCTTGCTGGAGCTGTTCCGGGTGTCCAGCGCCCGCCCGCCCACGGACATCCCCTTGCCCCCGTCCCTCATCGTCCAGTTCGACGACGAAGCAGGGATCGCGAGCTGGGCGGTCGAGCTCGGCGTCTCGTACACACCGTGCTTCGCTCTGCAAGGTGCTTCGCTGCTGCCACCCTTGAGCCCCGGAGCGCCGACGTCTGCGCCGGAGTTCGGCAGGCCGCTGGAACACTACGACTTCGCGCGCGGCGAATACCGGCTTGTCCCGCGGCCACAGGGCGAGGGTCTGTACCGGCTCAAGCGGCGCGACGGCAAGCGCGTATGCCAGGTCCTGCGCGACGGCGAATGGTATGAGACTAGCCACGAGCAGGGCATCTACCGTGTGCTGGAGACCCGGAGCCGGGCTGCCGACGTGCTGCGCTGGCGGCCGGAGAAGGACTCAGGGCGCCAGAGGTTCGGGACCCTGTTCGTCGACTGGGGATATCCCTTGCCCGACTTGCACCGGCGCGTGGCAGTGATGTGCTGCGGCCTCGCGCCCCGCATCAATGCCCAGGCCGAAAACCTCGCCTACGACAACGTGCCCTACGCCATTGCTGTCAGGATCGCCCAATCGCTCGGACAGCACCTGAGGGAGAACGATGAGTGACACCCCTTCCCAACTGCCCGGTTACTCCGATCGCGACGTAGATATCCTCGGTTCGTTCGAGCACATGAAGGATGCGCTCTTCCGCTACTACAACACGCCGTTCGGACTCGCTGATGAGCACCTCGAACGCGAGCGCCAGGATCTGTTCGACGTGAACGGCGGAGCCTGGCGGCGTCCCCTGCTCGAGGTCCGCCCGCGCTACGTTCAGATGGACGCAGGCATCGCGGAATCCGTGAGGGCAGCAGGAGCCCACCCCGACCTCGCGGAGCTGGTGGAGCTCGGACTGTTGCAGGACGTCCCCTCCCTGTATGAGCACCAGCACCGGACGCTGGTCGCCGCTTCGCGGGACGGACGCGATGTCGTCGTCACGGCCGGTACGGGCTCGGGCAAGACAGAGTCGTTCATGCTGCCCATCCTGGCTGACCTCGTCCGCGAATCTGCCGACTGGCCGGTCGACTCGCTGCCGTCGAACCGCTGGTGGGCGTCACCCGACGGCAGTTACCAGCCCCAGCGGGCAGGCGAGACAGGCCGACACGCAGCGGTACGCGGCCTCATCCTCTATCCCATGAACGCGCTCGTCGATGACCAGATGATGCGTCTCCGCACGGCCCTGGACAGCGACGACACCAGGGCGTGGCTTGCCCGGTCGCGGCCCGGCCACCACTTCTACTTCGGCCGCTACACAGGAGCAACCCCCGTCCCCGGCGAGGTCGGCTCGGCAGCCGGCGTCAAGACGTTACGCAGGGAGTTCGCTGCTACGGAGGAGCGCGCCCGCCAGGCACAGAACGCCCCCGGCAACGGCCGATACTTCATCCCCCGGCTGGACGGCGCCGAAATGCGCTGCCGCTGGGACATGATCCAGGCCCCGCCTGACATCATGATCACAAACTACAGCATGCTCAACGTCATGCTGATGCGCTCGCGCGAGTCGCGGATCTTCGACAAGACGCGCCGCTGGCTGGAGGAGGTGCACGACGCCCGCTTCACCCTGGTCGTCGACGAGCTCCACATGTACCGGGGCACCGCAGGCACGGAGATCGCCTATCTTCTGCGCAACCTGCGCCACCGCCTCGGCCTTGACCACAGGCCGGACAAGTTCCGCATCCTGGCCGCCTCCGCGTCCCTCGAAGCCCCGCGTGACCTGGACTTCCTACAGGAGTTCTTCGGCGTCGACCGCAACCGGTTCGTGGTCCTCGGCGGGAAGCTTGTGCTGCCGACGCACACTCGCACTGACATCTCCGGGCACGCCGACGCCTACGCCGCCCTGGCCCCGGACACCGGGCCCGCCCAAGCGGACCAGCTACTGGCAGATACTGGCGCCGGTGACGCGTTGGTCAACGCCCTGCGGGATGGTGACCAGCTTATCGCCGATTTTGACGACGCTGTCGCCGCCCGCATCTTCCCGGCAGCCGACGGCGCCGGGCAGGAAAGGGCATTGCGCGGAGTCCTCATCGCACTGCGTCGCTCAGCCGATTCCCGGACACCCAAGCTGCGCGGACATCTCTTCTTCCGCAACATCCCCGGCGTCTGGGCCTGCTCAGACCCCCGATGCCCCGACGCCCCGCGCCGGGAAGGCGTGGAGAGGACAATCGGTAAACTGTACTCGCGCCCCACGCCGCGATGCAGTTGCGACGCTCGCGTACTGGAACTTCTCTACTGCCAGACCTGCGGAGATGCATTCCTCGGCGGGTATGCACCAGCATCCGCCTTTCGCAACGCGGCCAAGGGGCACTTCGAAGCCGGCCTGCTCGCGGACCTGCCCGACCTGGACTCCCTGCCTGACGCCGCTGCTATGGGGCCGAGCGCGGCCAACTACATCGTCTACTGGCCACGCAAGGACAAGCCGGCGGTGGAGAAGCTGCAGTGGAGCTCCACCTCGGACAAGGGCGCGCTGAGCGCTCACTTCGAGTTCAAGCGCAGCCAGTACGACCCGCGCACCGGCATCCTCCGCAACCAGCGTGACCACACCGGCTGGTCCTTCCACACGGGTCTGCCGCAGCGCAAGAAGGGGCGGCCCCGGCTCAGAGCAGAGGACCTCCCCGCCCCACCGACCCAGTGCCCCAATTGCGCCGACAACTGGGAAGTCAGGCAGGTTGGGACCGAGCATTTCAGCCTGGCCGACCCGCGCCGGATGCGTACGCCGGTCAGGTCCATGCGCACTGGTTTCGAAAAGGTCAACCAGGTGCTGACCACCGGGATCCTCTCCCACCTGCAGAACAGGCAGGCCGTGGTCTTCTCCGACAGCCGCCAGGATGCAGCGAAGCTGTCCGCTGGCCTGGGGCTTCGCCACTACCAGGATCTCCTACGCCTGCTGCTCGCCGAGGAGGTCGACGGCCAGGGGGATCCAGTCGCCGACCTGGCAGCCGTTTCGGGCTTCTACCGCAAGTCCCCCGACAACCCCGTCGATAAGGAGACGGCCAAAGCCGCCCGCGACCGGCTGCGCATCCGCGATCCGGAGAGTTACGACGCCTGGGTGAAGCTCCAGAAGGCATCCGAAAGTCTCGACGATCTCGACGACGACCTCCCCGACCCGGCAGAAGAGGCCGCGCTCTACGGCCGCCTCAGCCGGGTGCCCAGCCTCGACAGCCACGGCTCCGCCGTCGCCGAACGGCTGCTCCAGTGCGGCATCAATCCCGGCGGCCCGAAGGCATCCCTGCAGCAGACCAGCTACCAGAAGGGCTCCCAGCCGCAGTCCTGGACCTCTCTGTATCAGTGGCCCGAGCTCCCCGGCGGCAAAGTACGTGACGAATCCAGCCTGGTCCTGAGCGAACGGCAAGAGCAGTTGCGCCAGGACATCCGTGAATCCCTCACTGGCGAGTTGCTCAACGGGCTGTTCGGCAGCGTCGGACGTGACTTCGAGTCCCTGGGCCTGGGCTGGCTCACCCTCGCCACCGACCAGGCGCCGCTCGAAGCCGAGCGGGCCTCCGATGCCGCACTGGCCCGGGCCAGCTTGCGAGTCCTCGGTCACATGCGTCGTTTCGCAGGACTGCGCAGCCCGGCCGACGAACCGCCGAAGAAGCTGCGGGACTTCTGGGCCAGCGCAGCGGACCACCTCGGGCAGGACCCAGACGACCTCCGCGAGACCGTAGGGCAGATCTGGGGAGATGCAGTCAAGAGCTTCGTCATCCAACCCGAGCACGTCGCCTTGCGCCACGGCCGAGCGGTGTCCTGGACCTGTCCCGTCTGCCGCCGACGGCACCTCCACCCCGGCGTCGGGGTGTGCACAAAGTGCCGGCAACCTCTCCCTGCGACGCCCGAGCCTTTCGAGGGCACAGACGCCGACTATTACGCCTGGATGGCGCGGAGGCGGTTCGGTAAGTTCCGCCTCAACACGGCCGAACTCACCGGCCAGACCGACCGCCTGGATGCCCAGGCCCGCCAAGCCCGATTCCAAGGCATCTTCCTCGACGGCAAGGAGCACACGCTTCCCGACAGCCTTGATGTTCTCTCCGTCACCACCACGATGGAAGCCGGAGTCGACATCGGCCCGCTGTCCGCTGTCCTGATGGCGAATATGCCGCCGACGCGGTTCAACTACCAGCAGCGGGTCGGTCGGGCAGGACGGCGCACCTCGCCGGTCGCGCTCGCGCTCACCGTGTGCCGCGGCCGCAGCCACGACGAGCACTATTTTCAAGACCCCCAGCGCATCACCAACGATGCGACCCCGCCGCCTTACCTGTCCACCGATATGAAGGACATCTTCCAGCGGGTCCTCGGTGCCGAAGTGCTCCGCAGGGCCTTCGAGGCAGTGCGGCGCGCGGCAGGGGATGACATGGAGGCCGACCCGACCCGCAACGTCCACGGCCAGTTTGGCCACACTGCGGACTGGCCCGCCGTGAGCGAAAAGATCAGTGTATGGATCAAGTCGCACGACGCCGAGATCCGCCATCTAGCCGAAGCCCTCGCCGACCGCACCCGCAGCGCCTGGCCTCCGGCGAAGGCGGCGCTTTGGGTGGGCCAGGAACTCACCAAGCGCGTCACCCAGATTGCCCACGAGCCTCGCGGTCACCACGAACTTAGCCAGCGACTCGCGGAGTCAGGCCTGCTGCCGATGTTCGGATTCCCCACCTCAGCCCGCTACCTTTATACGAAGCGCCCCTCCGACTCCTATCCCTGGCCGCCGAGCGGGGTAGTCGACCGGTCTCTGGACATCGCGATCTCTCAATTCGCTCCCGGCGCCGAGACC
The DNA here is from genome assembly GCF_039871555.1 of Streptomyces sp. B5E4. Taxonomy (NCBI): domain Bacteria; kingdom Bacillati; phylum Actinomycetota; class Actinomycetes; order Kitasatosporales; family Streptomycetaceae; genus Streptomyces; species Streptomyces sp. B5E4. The sequence continues at coordinate 18,200 of NZ_JBDPMI010000044.1, read as the reverse complement.
GTCAAAGACGGACAGGTCCACACGGCCGCCGGTGCTGTCGCGTTCGAGCCGACCGGGCGAGTCCCCCGAGCCGTGCCGGAACCGCTGGGGCAGCCCGTCCTCATCGGCATCTGCCGTGCCTGCGGGCACCTTGCAGAGGACGTGCAGGCGCTGCCGGAGCAGGAGGATGGCCCGCCGCGCCCTTGCCGCGCCTGCGGGACAACCGATGGCTCCTACCGCGAGATCGAACTGCGCGAACCGGCCGGCTTCTACGCCGCGGGTAAGGCTCGCGACTTCGACGGTAACTTCGCCTGGAGGGCCAGGTCGCTCGCCCCCCGCACCGCCGCAGACCTTGAACACGGGGCACCGCTGAAGATCGAGATTCCTGGCATGGTGGTACACGCCGGAAAGGGCAAGCGGTACGCGGTCAACGACAACGGCGGCCGCCTGTTCCACTTCTCGAGAGTGAGCCCGACGACACGCTGGTCTGGCGCCTATCTGGAGGCAGGGGTCGCCGATCTGTTCCCATGGCTCGCCAAGGACATCGCCGCCGACGAGGAACCGCTCACCACCGCCATCGGCGCCGCCCAGCGCACGGACCTGTTCCTGCTCGGACCCCAAGCAAGCGAGATCCCTACGCTCGGTCTGCGCCTCAACCTCAATTCCGTGCCACAGAGCACCGGCTTCCCCGACGACCGCTCCGGCAGGCGCGCGGCCTGGTACTCGCTGGCGGCCCTCCTGCGCACGGCCGCGGGCTCGCTCCTTCAGGTGCAGCCCAACGAGATCGCTTCCGGCATCCACGGCGCAGGCTCAGGCAGCAGCAAGGCGCGCACCTTCGCCTTCCTCTCAGACACCTTGGACAACGGTGCTGGCTACTGCACACACCTCGCGGAACGGGAGATCTTCGAGCAGCTCATGGCGACTGCCAAGAAGATGCTGGCCGGCTTCGCCGACGGTGCACACGGCCGCACCTGCCGCGGCTCGTGCTACCAGTGCCTGCGCGACTACACGAATATGTCGTATCACAGCCTCCTAGACTGGCGGCTGGCCGGCGAGCTCCTGGCCATCCTCCAAGGGGCAGGCCCCGAAAGCAGCAAGCATGGCCACCAGGCAGCAGGACTGCTGCGGAACTGGGCGTCCGACTTCCCGCCCGGTGAGGCGAAATTCGTAGACGACCTGGGCGGCACCGGTCCCGCGGTCCTCATCAAGGAGCGGATTTGGGTCGCTCCCAAGGGCCCATTCGAGGCTGCCGACGCCGCTCTGTCCTCCCCTCGCATCAGCTCGGTGCGCAACGCCACCGCGGCCGACAGCCGAGGAGTTCCGGACGTGGTGTTCGTCGATGACTTTCTCCTCGACAAAGCCCCCGCCCGTGTGTCAACCATGCTCGTCGACTTTGACGAGGTGTAGCGGGACCGCCCCTTGCGCCCGGGCCCAAGGGGCGGCACGGCCGCTGCAGACGCGGACCTCCGAGGAATTCAGATGCTCGCGCCAAGATGACCGGCCAGGGAGCGGTGATCGAAACGGAGGGGAAGATGGGAGATCCGGTACTGCTGCAACGGTTCGCAGCCTGGCTCCAGCCCGGTCCGTTGGATGAGGACGCGGAGCGAAGTTCCTTCTTCAACGACGGCATCATCGTGCTGGACACAAACGTCCTGCTGAGCCTGTATGAGTACACCGAGACCTCCAGGAAAGAGGTGCTGTCGGCGCTTGAGCACACTGCTGGACGGCTGTGGATGCCCTACCAGGTCGGTCTTGAGTTCGTCCGCGGCCGCCGCAGCACTCTGGAGTCTCGCAAGAGGGCCCTCTCCGATGCCGCCTCAGAAGTCAACAAGAAGCTCATGGCAGCGCGCAAAGCGATCGTCGACGCCAAGAACGTCGTGTGCGCCCAGCTCGACAAGTATGCCAGGGCTCAGCAGGAGATAGCAGGGCTCGATGCACTCGTCGCGGGTTCAGACGTTGATGCCCACCTCGACGTGTACCGGCACGAGTTCAAACGCCACCTGGACATGCTCAAAGCAGACCACGGATTAGCACTAAGTTCCGCTGATGCGGAAGACCCTATCCTTGTGCACATCGCGAAACTCTACGGAGATGGCATCGGTCAGCAGCCGGAGGACAGCGTCGTGCGCGGACGTCTAGAGGAGGCCACCGCCTTCCGGTTCCCGAACAAGATCCCTCCCGGATTCTCTGACTCTGGCAAGGACACGCCGCTCAAGTCCGCTGGCGACTTCCTCCTCTGGGAAGAACTGGTCGAGCATGCCCGCAAGCTCCCGGCCGGCAGCCGCCGTGTGCTGTTTGTATCAAACGACAAGAAGGAGGACTGGTACGAGCAGGGCTCCGGCCCAAGCAGCTCCCGTCCGTGGCCCAGTCTTGTCGACGAGCTGAGACGGAGGGCACAGGCGGACTTGAGGGTCGAGACGCCACCGCACTTCTTCGGCGGCGTCAGAGAGTTCCTGGACGCCGAGCTCGCTGCGGATACGTACGCGGAGATCGAGCGGGTGTCAGAGTCATTTGAGGAGAAGGTCCCGGACACACCGCTGCTGGTAACGGAGGAAACAGCAGCTCACCTGGAACCGCCGGACGGGCTGGCGCTTGATGCATTCAATTCGGTGGGACTCGTCTCCTCGACCGTGCGTGTGGCTCTCGAGTCAGCGTCGCCGTCCCGTCGGTTGTTCCAGTGGTGGCTGATCGGGGTGACTGCTCAGCTCGGGCGGCGGTCTGTAGGAGAAACGGAGCCGTCTGTAGTTATTGCGACGGCCACGCGAAGCAGCGAGCCGCCTTCCCAGAACTGGGTACCCGGCACTGCCCTCCCGCCAGGTGAGTGGCTCCACCGGAACTCATCGTGGATCGCACCATGGTTCATGGACCTGTTGGACTCCATCCCGCAGGCTGACCGCGCTGTCTTGCGCCGACTGGCGGCGCAACAAGCAGAAAGCAATAGGCGCTCCCGAAGCTGACACCCCTCGTGAAGGAGGCGCTCCCACTGGGCACGATCCGCTGGATCAAGTCCGCTATAGGAACGGTGATGGCGGCGGCTGTGTCGAGTGGGCGCGCCGGCGGTTGCCGCCTCCGGCGTTGTTCCTGTGCGGGACAGCAAGGATCCCGATGGGCCTGCTCTCGCGTTCTCTGCCGCGGGGTGGCGGGCCTTCGTTGCGGGGGTTCGGGCCGGGGAGTTCGCCGAGCGCTTCTGACCTGCCCGAAGCTCTCTGGAGCCGGAGTTATCCACAGGGGGAAGCGGAGGGTGGGGATCCGGGAGAGGGTGGGGGCATGACGGGGGAACTTGGGTCGCTGGGTGCGTTGGCGGCGGGCAATGGTGGCGTGTTGGTTTGTGCCGAGGCTTTGGCGGCCGGATGGTCGTCCGGGGTGTTGGTGCGGCGGTTGCGGAAGGAGGGGTGGCGGAAGGTTCGGGCCGGGGTTTGGGTGGAGCCGGGGCGGGTTGATGATCTGCGGCTGCGGTTGCGGGTGGCGCAGGCCGGGCGGGCGGAGTTGGTCGTGAGCCACAGTGCGGCGGCTCATCTGCTCGGGGTCGAAGTGCTCGGGGTGCGGCCCGAGTTCACGCACGTGCGGGGGCGGGGACGGGCGCCCGAGGGGTGCGTGTTGCATCGGACCGCGGTGAGTGACGAGGAGATCGTCACCGTTGCCGGGCTGCGGGTGACCGACGCCGCGCGGACTTTGGTCGACCTGCTGCGTACGGCGGAGCGGGATGCGGCGCTGGTGGCCGTGGAGTCGGCGTTGACCCGGCGGCCGTTGGGGGCCGCTGGGGGATGGCCGCGGCGGTGGCGGGAGCAGGTGATCGATCTGCACGCGGTTTCCGAGGCCGTTGCCGGTATCGGGCAGCGGCGGGGGGTCGTCGCGGCGCGGCAGCGGCTGGCGCTCGTCGATCCGCGCTCCGAGTCGCCCGCGGAGACGGTCGCGCGGCTGCGGATGTACGACGCGGGGCTACGGCCGCTCAGCCAAGTGCCGTTCACCGCGTCCAACGGCCGGCGGATACGAGTGGACTTCTTCTTCCCGGTGGCCGGGCTCGTCGTGGAGATCGAGGGCTACGCCTTCCACGGCAGCCGGGCCGCTCATCTGGCCGACGTCGAGCGCTTCAACGACCTGGGGCGCTGTCCCGAGGTCCGGCGCATGCTGCGGTTCACCGCGGCCGACGTCTTCGAGCGGCCCCAGCGGATGCTCCACACGATCCGCGCCGCCCTGGGCGAGCTCGCCGCCGGGGACCCGCGTGGTGCCGCCGGCGCTGCTGCGGCTGCCACCGCGGCTGCCCACGCAGTTGCCGGTGCGGCTGCTCGTGCCGGTGCCGCCGCCAGCGCCGGCGCCTCCGACGCCGCTTCTGCCACCGCGGCTGCGTGAGGCGCCGCAGGGTTTCCCGGCGATGTCCGTGGTGCGTGGCAGGGTGGCCGCCATGGACGCCCATGTCAGGAACATCGTGCTCGACTGCGCCGACGCCCGCGAGCTTGCCGACTTCTATACGCAGTTGCTCGGCATGCGGGTCATTCGTGACGACTGGATGGTGATCGCCAAGGACGAAGACAGCTTTCCACGGCTGGCATTCGAGGAAGTCGCCGGCTACCGGCCGCCGCTCTGGCCCGACTTCGACCGCACCTATCCCCAGCAGATGCACCTCTGCTTCGGCGTCGACGACTCGACCGCCGCGGGCGAGCTGGCGCTGCGGCTCGGGGCCACGCGGCTCTCCGAAGCGGGTGGCAGTTGCCCGGTGTTCGCCGATCCCGCCGGGCATCCGTTCTGTCTCTGCGGGCCCGGGGAGTAGGCCCCGGGAAAAAGCCGACGGCCCTGGTGTCGGGGGGTCGGCCACCAGGGCCGCCGGCGGTCTCGGTGCGCGCACGGACGCCACGGGGGAAGGTGCGTACGGGCACGCCGGAGACGTGGGAAAGGGGTTATGGGGGCTTGCGGTCCGTGCGGCGGGCGCCCGTCCCGGCCGAGAAAGCCGGGGCACCGTGCCCGCCGCGTCGGTCAGACCGGGGCGCCGTTGTTGCGCAGCCAGGCGAGGGGGTCCACTGCGTCCCCCCCGCCGGGTCGTACCTCCAGGTGCAGGTGCGGGCCGGTGACGTTGCCCGTGGCGCCTACGCGCCCGATGACGTCTCCGGTCGTGACCTCACCCGAGGACTGGATGATGGAGGACAGATGGCAGTACCAGACCTCGGTGCCGTCCTCCAGCGTGAGGACGATGCGGTAGCCGTACGAGCCGGCCCAGCCGGCCTCGGTGATCGTGCCGCCGTGCACGGCCTTGACCGGCGTGCCGGTGGAGGCGGCGAAGTCCTGGCCCGTGTGGCCCGCGGCCCACATGTCGCCGGACTCGCCGAACGTCGAGGTGAGCGTGTAGTTGGCGACCGGGGCGACGTAGCTGGCGGCGAGCTTGGCGAGGCGCTCCTCCTCCGCCTTGCGGCGGGCCTCCTCCTCCGCCTTGCGGCGGCGCTCCTCCTCCAGTTGGCGCTGGCGCTCCTCTTCCTGCGCCTTCGCCTCGGCGGCCTCGTCGGCCGCCTGCTGGGCGGCCTCGGCCTGGGCGGCCGCGCGGGCAGAGGCGTCGGCCTCCGCCTGCTGCTGCTCCGCCTGCTGCAGGATGCGCGCCCGCAGGGCCTCGCCGGAGTCGGCGGGCTGGGTCGCGGTGTCGGTGTCGCCGGCGTAGCTGACCTGGGTGAGCGGCGCCGTGGTGACGACCGTGTCGGAGGCGGGCTCTTCCTCGCTCGGTATCAGGTCGCCGACGCCCGGCAGGCTCTCCGCGTCCGGAAGTTGGGCGCTTATCCGGTTCGCAACGGTGTCGACCTGGTCGGGCATGGATATCGCGACCGGCGGCTTCTCCTGCGCGGTGGCGATGCTGCCCGCGCCGACGGCGGCGAAGACGCCGACGCCGAGTACGGCGCCGCTGCGCGCCATGCTGCCGCCGCGCTGCCGGGGGAGGCGCCGACGGCCGCGAGAGGGAAGGTCGTCCTCGGGGAGGACTTCGTCGACCGGCTCTTCGGCGGCGTAACCGGTCGGCGCATACCCCTCGGGGGCGTAGCCGCCGGACGCATTGCCGTCGTAGCCGTAATCGTCATAGCCATGGCCGTAGCCAGGCCCAGACCTGTAGGACGCCACGAAGGCGTACTCCTTTCCTTCCTTCTCGCCTACCGGGTTAGCTGACGGGTTCGGAGCAGGAAGGTCTCCTACGGGCCGCCTCCTGGCGGAGGTTGGCCCGATTCACCCCAAGGTGGTGGTTCCCCGGTTCCCTAGGTGTTGCCGTTGCTGCAGTTGTGACGCGTGCGGGATTCGGCGACGGCGCACGGTGCCGCCTCTTACGACGGCAGTGACGACCGCGCTGCGTTACCGCACGCTAGCGGACGACGGCGTTCGATTCCAAGTCGTTCCCGTTATTCAGTTGTGCTTCACCGCGGACGATCCGGGCATGTACCAGCGGAAACGGACAAGTTGACGGGCTGATTACGCGCGGTGAGGTCCGGTCGTTAGCTGATCGTGCATCAGTTGTTATGCGGAGGGGCGCTATTCCACTACGGAGCGTGAAGGGGCGAGGGCGGGTCCGACGGCTCTCCGAACGGTGTACGAGAGCGGGCGAGGGCGAACAGCGCCATGTCGTCCGCGACCATTCCGCCCGTATAGCGGGTCACGTCGTCCAGGAGGCTGTCCAGCAGTTCGTGCGGTCCGTCGAAGACCAGGCCGTCCAGCCGCGTCAGCGGGTCGTAGAAGACGCCCGCCTTGTTCCGCGCCTCGGTCACGCCGTCCGTGAACAGGACGAGGGCCGTTCCCGGCGGGAACGCCACTTCCAGCAGTTCGTCCGGCCACGTGCCCAGCTCGCCCATGCCCAGCGGCAGCGCGTGCTCGTGCGGGTGCAGCGTGCGCGCCGCGCCGTCCGGCCCCAGCAGCACGGGCGCCGGATGGCCGCGGTTCAGCAGCCGTAGCGCGCCGCCCTCGCGGTCGACCTCCGCCAGCACCGCGGTCGTGAACCCCTCCACCCGGTCGAGGCCGCTGCGCCCCGTCTCCTGGCGCTGCAGCGCGCGTTCCAGCCGCCGCGCCACCCCGGCGAGCCCCGCCTCCTCCTCGGCCGCCTCCCGGAAGGCGCCGATGACGACGGCCACGGACTCCACCGCCTCCAGCCCCTTGCCGCGTACGTCGCCGATGATGCAGCGCACGCCGTACGGGCCCTCCTGCACGGCGTAGAGGTCGCCGCCGATACGGGCGTCGGCGTCGGCGGCCTGGTAGCGGGCGGCGACCCGCAGGGTGCCGAAGCCGTCCGGCGGGTTCGGCAGCACGGCGCGCTGCGCGGCGACGGCGACGTGGCGGGAGGACGTCAGCCGGCGGTAGTTGCGCTGGATGAGGACGTTGATGCCGATCGCCAGGCCACCGAGCACGGCCTGCGACACCATCTGGGTGATCGCACCGGGGGCCGTGGCGGTGCCGTTGAGGACCTCAAGTGCGACATACACGACAAGGGTGGAGACGGCGACCGCCACAGTGCCGCGCAGGGTCAGCAGCGCGGCGGCGAGCAGCGGGGTGGTTTCGAAGACCGGCGACGACCTGAGCCCCTGCGGCGTGAACCAGAAGAACAGCGTCCCAGCGACGATCAGCCCGGCGGGCAGCCACCGCAGCGCCCACTGGACGTGCCCCTCGCCCCCGCCGGTCACCTCGGAGCGGCGGAGCCGGCCCGACGTGTCCAGCGCGCCGCTGCCCGCGCGGTAGGCGCGCCCGTTGCCATAGTGGCCGCGCCCTTCCCGGTACGGGCCGCGCCCTTCCCGGTACGGGCCGCGCCCTTCCCGGTACGGGCCGTGGCCCTCGTGATCCGGCTCACCGCCGTCCTGTCCGCCGCGCCCGCCCGCGTCCCGTTCCGCGCCCTGCGTGCCGTCCTCCCGCACCGGCTGCACCTGCTCTCTCTTGCGCTGCCGTTCCTGCGCTGTCCTCCCTGCGGCCGACACGCGGACCCTCACCGTCGTCCCTCAGGGTTTCGTGCCCTGGGAGGGCCGGCGACCGCGGGGGGCCAGGCGGGTGACAAGCAGCCTTACAGCGAGGGTCGCGGGCAGACAGTCGCAGGAGACGCGAGCCGGCGGACCGCAGCCAGAGGGTACAGCCGAGCGGGCACACCGCCGGCCGGAACCGGCGCGCGCCGGTTCCGCGCGCCCCGGCGGGCGTCGTCAGGCGAGCCGTACCGGGAAGGACTCCAGGTCGTTCTGCGTCATCACCGGCAGGTTCCGCAGCTCCCCCAGCGGCACCGCCGCCCGCAGCTCCGGGAACCGGGCGAAGAGCGCCGGCAGCGCCACCGCCGCCTCCAGCCGCGACAGCGCCGCGCCGGGGCAGATGTGCGGCCCGTGCCCGAAGGTCATGTGCCGGATCGGCGTCGGCCGCCCCACGTCGAAGGCGTCCGCGTCCGCCCCGTGGTGCCCGGCGTCGCGCCCGATCGCGCGGTACGAGATGACGACGCCCTCGCCCTTCTCGATCACCGTGCCGGCGATCTCGATGTCCTCCGTCGCGAACCGCATCAGCAGATGGGTCACGGGCGGGTCGTACCGCAGCGCCTCCTCGATGGCCGTCTCCCACGTCACCTTGCCCTCGCGGATCATGCCGAGTTGACCGGGATCGGTCAGCAGCCCGCGCACGGTGGTGAGCAGGAGCGTGATCGTGGTCTCGTGCCCGGCGGCGATCATCGACTTCAGGTTGCCGACGACCTCTTCCTCGGTCAGCGGCTCACCTCCCTCGTCGGCGAGGATCAGCGCGCTCGTGAGGTCGTCGGCGGGGGCCGCGGTCTTCTCCCGCACCATGTCGGTGAACACGCGGTCGAGTTCCGCCATCACCGCGAGCCGTTCGTCCTGCGGCGTGAGCATGGAGAAGAAGGCTTTCCACAGCCGCATCTGCCGCGGTATCTCCGATTCCGGGACGCCCATGAGCGCGCACACCACCCGCATCGGCAGCGGCTGCGCGAAGACCTCCTTGAGGTCGACCACCCCGTCGCCCTCGGCCGCCGCGGACTCCAGGGAGTCCAGCAGCTCGGCCGTCACCCGCTCGACCACCGGCCGCAGCGCGTCGAGCCGCCGCGGCGTGATGGCCTGCGCCGTCTTGGCGCGCAGCCGCCGGTGCTCGGCGCCGTCGACCGTGAACAGCGACCGGCCCGGGTTGACCATCCCGATCAGCGGCCACTCCGCCGTGACCTCGCCCGTCTGCCACAGCCGCCAGGCGCCGATGTCCTTGACGAGCCGGGCGTCGGTGAGCAGTTGCCGCGCCTCGGCGTGCCGCGTGACGGTCCACGCGGGCGCGCCGAGCAGTTCGATCCGGGTGAGCGGCGGGGCGGCGCACAACTGCGCGGTCTCGCCCGCGAGGTCGCGTACGAGAGGGTCGATGGCCAGCGGCCCGGGGAGGGCCCCGGAGCCGGTCGGGGCGGCGGCGGAGCCGGCGGCATGCGGGCAGTTCACGGACGGCCTCCTGCAGCGCGTACGGGGGTGAAGGTGACCGGCAGGGCGGTCATGCCGCGCAGGAACGCGGACGGCCGCCGCACCAGCGTCCGGGCCGGCACGGACAGGTCCAGGTCGGGCAGCCGGTCGAGGAGTACCTCAAGGCCCGTCCGGGCGATGATCTCTGCGATCTCCTGGGCCGGGAAGGGGCAGCGGAAGTCGCCGTAGCTGAAGGCGAAGTGGGCGCTGTTGCCCGCCTGCGCGGGTACGCCGGCGCTCCCGTATCCGCCGCCGGGGCCGCCCAGGGCCTGCTGGATCTGCGGGTCGTCGTTGGCGGCGGCGAGGCCGAGGAGCAGCAGGTCGCCCGCGCCGACGGGGCAGCCGCCGAGCTGGGTGTCGCGGGCGGCCCAGCGGCCGACGAGGATCTGCGTCGGGGTGTCCTCCCACAGCACCTCGTTCATCGCCTGGCCGACGCTGTGCCGCCCGCCGCCGAGGGCGGCGGCGAAGCGGTCGTCGGTGAGCATGAGGCGGACGGAGTTGCCGATCCAGTCGGCGGTGGGCAGGAAGCCGGCGGCGGTGGTGTCCTTGAGGTCGAGCATGACCTCTTCGTCGGTGAAGTGCATGGGGTCGGCGAGCATCCGCGAGGCGACGTCCTGGCCGGGCGCGAGCCGCTTCTCGGCGACCAGTCGCGTCATGTGCTCGACGAACGTCTCGTACGCCTTGAGCGCCCCGGGGCCGCCGTCCGCCAGTTCGTTGAGGACCTGGGCGAGCTGCCGTCCCTGGGCGTCGGGGAAGCCGATGAGCCGGGCGAGGACGAGCACGGGCAGGGGGACGGCGTAGTCGCCGACGAGTTCGGCGCTGCCGCGGGAGCAGAAGGAGTCGATGAGCCGGTCGGCGAGTTGCTCGCAGTGCCGGCGCAGGTCGAAGGGGTCGACGCTCTCCAGCGCGGCGCCGACCATGACGGCGTGCCTGCGGTGGTCGGCGGCGGAGGCGGTGAAGTGGATGGACGGCATGACCTGGCCGACCATCGGCAGCAGCGGCCAGTCGGGCGGGATCTTCTCCCACTGGTTCCACAGGCCGCGATCGCGCGCGAAGAGGTCGGGGTCGGAGGTGACCTGGTGCAGTTCGCGGTAGCCGATGACGAGCCAGGCGGGGATGTCGCCGGGGAGTTCGACGGGGACGACGGGGCCGTGGTCGCGGCGCATCTCGCGGTAGAGGTCGCGGGGGTCGGTGTGGAAGCGGGGACCGCTGAGGGGTACGGCCCCGGCGGCGCCGGCGTGCGCGGGGCAGCCGGCGGGGGGTGTGTCGGCACCGGGGGGCGCGTTCGCGCCGAGGGGCGCGTCGGCGTCGGCGGGCGCGGGCCCGCCGGCCGGCTCACCCGGCGCGGCACCCGGCGCACCCGGCCCGGCCGACGGCGCACCCGGCGCACCCGGCGCCAGGGCCTCGTCCAGCGCGCCCGTACGCGGTGCCGACGGGCTGCTGCTCCCCTCATGTGCGGCCTGGTCCTCGGGAGTCGGGGTCATGTCGCGGTCTCCGGTGCGGTGGGAACGGTGGCTGCGGCGGTGGCCGGGGCGCCGGCGGTCGCGCTGGCGGCGAGGCGCTGCAGGTGCTCGACCAGGGCGATCAGCACGCCCTTGCTGGACTCGCGGGATCGCGCGTCGCAGTCGACCAGCGGGACGTGCGGGTCGAGGTCGAGCGCTTCGCGCACTTCGGCGCTGGTGTACGGCGGGCCGCCGAAGTCGTTGCGGGCGACGATGAACGGCGTGCCGTGGTGCTCCAGCCGGTCGATGGCGTACCAGGAGTCGGCGAGCCTGCGGTGGTCGACGAGGACGATCGCGCCGAGCGTCCCGGAGAACAGCCGGTCCCACAGGAACCAGAAGCGTTCCTGTCCCGGTGCCCCGAAGAGGTAGAGCACGGTGCGCTCGTCGAGGCTGATCCGTCCGAAGTCGAAGGCGACCGTCGTGGCGGTCTTGCCGGGCACGGCGCTGCGGTCGTCGATGCCGCGGCCGGCCAGGGTCATCGTCTCCTCGGTGTTCAGCGGCCGGATGTCGCTGACGGAGCGGACCATGGTGGTCTTGCCGACGCCGAAGCCGCCGACGACGACGATCTTCAGCCCGTTGTCGGCCGTACGGGCCAGGGGGGCGCGCTCGGCCGCGCGGCCCGGCGGCGTGGGGGTCGCGCGGGCATCAGAGGTGGCGGAGTCCAACGAGCACCTTCTCCAGAGTCTCGGGATCGGCGAACCGGACGCCGCCCGGCGTGCGCGGGGGCGCGTACCGCGGATGGCGCGCGGTGATCCGGCCGGCGGCCAGCAGGTCGGACAGCAGGATCTTGGTGATGCCGACGGGCAGTCCGAGGTCGGCGGAGAGTTCCACCACGGCGGTCGGGGTGCGGCAGATGCGCAGGATCGCGGCGTGCTCCGACTGCATGCCCGGCGTCGGCTCGTCCTCGGCGACCACCAGGGTGACGAGGTCGAACTCGTCGCTGGCGGGCCGGCTGCGCCCTCCTGTCAGGGTGTACAGCCGGTCCGGGTCGTCGTCCCGGCCGGGGCGGGTCATTCCGCCGCGACCCCCTCGGCCGCGGGCACGGGCCCGCGGGGCGGCGCGCTGAGGTGCTCGCCGAGCTGCTCGACCAGCTCCAGCATGTTGTGCCCGACGAGCCCGGGGTCCGCCGTCTCGGTGGCGATCACGGCGACGTGGCTGCCGGAGCCGGCCTCGGCGATGAAGAGGATGCCGCCGTAGAACTCGGTCATCGACTGCCGTACGCCGCCGCTGCCGTCGCCGAACTCGACGGAGGCGCCGTGCGACAGGCTCTGGATGCCGGCCGAGATGGCGGCGAGCTGGTCGGCGCGGTCCTCGGAAAGCTCGGGCGTGTGGCAGAGCTTGAGTCCGTCGCGGGAGAGGACGAGGGCGTGCCTGGCGCCGGGCGTGCGCTCCAGCAACCCCTCCAGCAGCCAGGTCAGCCCGGTGGCCTCGGCGGGAGATTGGGTCATCGGTCGTCCTCCGAAGATGAAGCGGCATTGCGTGCAGGGGGTGCGGCGGAGGAGTCGGGGCCGCCGGCGGGCGCCGCGGGTTCCTCGCGTTCCGCGGGTTGCTCTTGCGGTGCGGATGCGGCGGGCTCGTCGGGTGCGGGGCCTTCGGTCCGTACGCCGTCGTCGGTCCGTGCACCGTCTTCGGCCCGTGCGTCGCCTTCGTTCCGTACGCCGTCTGCCCGGCCGGTGTCGCGCTTGCGGCCGTTGACGGCGGCGACCAGGGCGCCGCCCGTCGTGCCCGCGTCGTCGGCGCTGCGCTCCTGGCCGGTCACCGCGCGCCGGAAGGCGCCGAACCGGGCGGCGGAGCCGGCGGGTTCGCGCCTGCGCTGCGACCCGGTGTCGTCACCGGCGGCACCCGGGGCGCCGGTACCCGTACCGGCGACGCCCGTGCCCGTGCCCGTAGCGTCACCCGGCGCGCCGCCGTCGGGCACCCCGCCCGGGTGTGCGCCCGCCATTGTGCGCCCGCGGCGCCGCCGCGGCAGCGCGGCCAGTGCGAACGGGTCGTGCCCGCCGTCGCCCGCCTGCTCGTCCGCGTCCTCGCCGGCCGCCACGTCCCGCTGTCGCGGCAGCGGGAGCGGCGTGCTGCCGGTGTCCTCCGTGGGCATCGGCAGGGCCGGTGTCCGTACGGGCTCGGCGGGCCGGGCGCGGGAGATCAGGTCCTGCGGGATCATCAGCACCACGCCCGTACCGCCGATGGCGGAGGGCCGGAACGAGACGGTCAGCCCGTGCTTCTGCGCCAGGTGCCCGACGACGGGCAGGCCGAGGCGGGTGCCGGTGAGGGTGGACAGGTCGGTGGCGGTGCCCGAGACGGCGCGTTCCGCGCGGCGCTGCGCGGCCTCGCTCATCATCAGCCCGCTGTCCTCGATGGTGACGACGGCGCCGGCGGGCACCTCCGAGACGTAGACGTGCACCTCGGTGGTGGGGGGCGAGAAGTTGCAGGCGTTGTCGAGGAGTTCGGCGAGGGCGTGCATGACGCCTTCGGCGGCGTGTCCGGCGACCGCCACTTCGGAGACGGCGCGCAGCCGCACCCGCTGGTAGCCGGCGATGCGGCCCATGGCGCCGCGCAGGATGGACTCCATCGCGATCGGCTTCGCCCAGCGGCGGCCCGAGCGGGCGCCGCTCAGCACCGCGATGCTGTCGGCGACGCGGCCGGCCTGCGCGGTGCGGTGGTCGAGGTGGAGGAGGTCGCCGAGGACGTCGGCGTCGCCGTGGCGGTGTTCCATCTCGCGCAGGTCGGCGAGCATGCTCGTGGTGATCGCCTGCATCCGGCCGGCGGCGTTGGCGCAGGAGGCCATGGCGGCGGCCCGGCGGTTCTCGCTGCGCCGCGCTTCCTCGGCGACCTGCTGGACGGCGCGCCGGTACGCCTGGTTGTCCAACTGCGGGGCGGCGGCGAGCGCTTCGTCGACGGGCGCCCCGGCGGCGATCTTCCGCAGCACCTCGGGCACGACGCGGTCGGCGAAGACGGCGGCGGCTCCGGCGGCGGTGGCGGCGCGCTCGTCGGCGCGGGCGGCCTTGGCGCGGTAGCCGGCCGCGGCGGCGATGGCCATGCACAGCAGGACGGCGGCGGCGCCACCGGCGTAGACGATGTGCCTGGTGTGGTCTTCGGGTCCCACGACGGCCGCGGCCAGTACCGCGACGGCGGTCGCGGGCACGCTGACGAACAGGGCCGACAGTGGTGCGGGGAGTCGGGAACGCGAGGCCCGGGGCGGGGCTGCATCCTGGTGCGCGGTCATCGACGGGCTCCTCCGGGCAGGTGGCCTGTCCCAGGTCGGGTGTGTGCGCCGGGTTGAGCAACGTGCTCGCAGGTGCTCAAGTCGCCGACACTATAGGGAGATCCCTCACCACACCAGCACACTCAGAGGACCGTTTGCAGCACACCTGTGACAAGAGATGTCCGCCCCGGTCGGGCGGAGTCAGGTGGCTTCCGAAGGTCCCGCCGCGTCGATCGTGACGGCCCTGTCACCGCCGGTCGACTAGAACGTAGGACGCCCAAGATCGCCCGTACGCCCTCTGCGGCAACGGCGTCCAACTGCTCAACGGCCCTGGTCAGCAAGCCTTTGCGGCGTCACCACGCTGTAACCGCGCGCTTGTTACAACGTTTGAGCAAGATCGCTGATCAAGCAGCCACGCGGCGCCACCACATTGCCGTACGCAGGCCGCTCAGCGCTCCGGACCCTCCACCTGACGGGAGACCTACGGATGACCACCCGTTTACCGCGTACGTACGCAACCTTCGTGCTCTGCGGAGTCACGGTCGCCGCACTCACCGCGGCGGCCCCGGCGACCGGCGCCGCCGCGGTGGAGCATGCCGCCGACTCCGGCACGGCCGCTACCGGCTCCGGCTCAGCCGCCGGCGGCTCTGCCGCTCCCGGCTCCGCCGCCGACCAGGCCGCCGCCGTCGACGGCGAGGCCCCGCCCAGGCTCGACGTGCTCAAGCGCGGCCAGGGCCTGGCCCCCGGCCTCCTCTTCCTCACCCCCCAGGGCCGCCACGAGACGCCCCGCGGGCCCCAGATCGTCGACGACCGCGGCCGCCCGGTCTGGTACCACCTGATCCCCCAGGGCTTCGTCGCCGCCGACTTCCAGGTGCAGGAGTACCGGGGCGAGAAGGTGCTCACCTGGTGGGAAGGCGAAAGCTCCCCCACCGGCACGGGCTCCGGCACCGGGTACATCGCCGACGAGAACTACGACGTCATCGCCACCGTCACCACCCCCGACGCCGGCGAGCGCACCGACTTCCACGAGTTCCGCCTCACCCCCGACGGCACGGCCCTGATCCTCAGCTACCGCGACGAGCCGTACGACCTCACCCCCGTCGGCGGGCCCAAAGACGGTCACGTCCTCGACTACGTCGTGCAGGAGATCGACATCGCCACCGGCGAGAAGGTCATGGACTGGCACAGCCTCGACCACATCCCGATCACCGACTCCGACCGCCGCGCCGACCCCGGCGCCACCACCCCGTTCCCGTACATGCACCTCAACGCCGTCGGTCTCGACCACGACGGCGATCTCCTCCTCTCCGGCCGCGAGACCAGCACCATCTACAAGGTCGACCGCGAGACCGGCGAGGTCGTCTGGCGACTCGGCGGCAAGCGCAGCGACTTCCGCCTCGGCGCCGGCGCCCGCACCATCGGCCAGCACAACATCGAGCCGGCCGGCGAGGACACGTACCGCGTCTTCGACAACCAGAACATGGGCAGCCCCGGCTACGAGTCGCGGGTCGCGTGGCTGCGCATCGACGAGCGGCGGATGACCGCGGAGCTCGTACGCCAGCAGGTCCACCCGGACCGGCTGACGACCGGAGTGGAGGGCAGCAGTCAGGCGCTGCCCAACGGCAACACCTTCGTGAGCTGGGGCTCGCCCTCGGGCCGTATCTCCGAGTTCTCGCCCTCGGGCCGGCTCGTCTTCGACGGCGCGCTGCCGAAGGACATCAGTAGTTACAGGGGCTATCGCGCCCCCTGGAAGAGCACGCCCGACACCGCCCCCGACGCCGAGGTGAACGACACGGTCACCGCGGTCGGCGCCGTGTGGAACGGCGCCACGGAGGTCGAGGACTGGCGCGTACTGGGCGGCGAGAAGGAGTCGGCGCTGCGGCCCGTGGCGCGCGCGGAGTGGAAGGGACTCGATACGGAGGTGCGACTGCCGCCCGACGCACGGGACATCGACTACGTGCAGGTCCAGGCCCTCGACGCGCGCGGCAGGGTCATCGGGTCCTCGCCGGTCGAGGCCGTCGAGACCGCAGAGACCGCAGAGGCCGCCCGGCCCGGCCGGCACTGACAGAAGGCTGCCGACGCCTCGCAGAGTCAGGAGAACACGATGTCCCAAGCGCGGATCGTGGCCGTCACGTTCCGGACCCCACCGCTGGTCAAGATGGAGGAGTTCGCCAACCTCGTCGCCGCAGACCCCGGAGGCGACACGGTCGCCCAGGTCATCCGGAACTCGGCGATCACCACCAAGGGCATGGCCGTCAACGCCCTGCTGGAAGACCCCCGCCGCTGGACCACGCGACGGCGGATGGACCGCAGCCTCGCCGAAGCCCGCCGCCTCGGCCGCACCACCGTCACCGCGGCACTCGCCGAGGCCGGCCTGCGCCCCGACGACGTAGGGCTGTTCGCCACCGTCACCACCACGACCCACTCCACCCCCGGCCTCGACGCCCTCGCCGCCGAACTCGGGCTGCGCCCCGACGTCGAGACGCTGTCCCTCGGCCCGATGGGCTGCTACGCGGCGGTGCCGACGATGTCCGCGTGCGCGCACTGGGTCGCGGCCAAGCGGCGCCCGGCGGTGCTGCTCGCGGTCGACCTCTTCTCACCGCATGTGCAGCCGCCCCCGTACGACAAGGAACAGGCCGTCGTCCTCACGCTGTTCGGCGACGGCGCGGCGGCAGTGGTGCTGCTGCCGCCCGAGGCGGGTGAGCCGGGCGGCGCCGAGATCGTCGACGCCGAGCAACTCACCGCGCCGGCCCACGCGGACGACCTCCAGGTCCACATGGGCGACAACGGCCTGCGCATCAGGCTCAAGCCGTCCATGCCGGACGTCGTCGCGGGCTCCGTCGCGATACCCGCGCGGGCCCTGCTCGCCCGGCACCGGGTCCGCTGGTCCGACGTCGCGTGGTGGGCCGTCCACCCGGGCGGCCGGCGCATCCTCGACCGCGTCGACGAGGCACTGGGGCTGCCGGAGCAGTCGATGGCCACGGCACGGGAGGTGATGCGCGAGTACGGCAACACCGCGGCCCCGGCGGTGCTGGCGGTGCTGCGGCGGCTGCAGACGACGCGGCCGCTGGCGGCGGGAGAGCACGGGGTGGTGCTGGCGTGCGGGCCGGGTGCGACGGTCTGGGCGCTGCTGCTGCGCGGTACGTAGGGACGCGTAAGGAGCCGGAAGCCGAAAAGCGAGGACCGGAGCCGGAAGGGAAAAGCCGGAAGTCGGAAGCCGGAAGCCGGAAGCCGGAAGTCGGAAGGAGAAGGTGATGCTGGAAGTCATAGGCGCGGGAGTGGGCCGTACGGGAACGCTGTCGCTCAAGACGGCGCTGGAACGGCTGGGCTTCGGCCCGTGCCACCACATGCTGGGCCTCTTCGAGGACGTCGAGCAGATACCCCTGTGGGAGGCGGCGTCCCGCGGTGAGCCCGTGGACTGGCGCCAGGTGTACGAGAAGTACGGCTCGACGGTGGACTGGCCGGGGGCCCGCTTCTGGCGGGAGATAGCGGGGGCGTTCCCCGAAGCGAAGGTGGTGCTGACGGTACGGGACCCGGAGAGCTGGTACGCGAGCGCGGCGAGCAGCATCTACGCCACGGCGGTGGCCCCGCCCCCGGCGGACGTGGGCGAGGGATTCGTGCGGCTGCGGGACATGTCGATGGAGGTGATCTGGGACGGCGTGTTCGACGGGCGGTTCACGGAGAAGGAGCACGCTCTGAAGGTCTTCGCGGAGCACGAGGCGGCGATACGGGAGGAGATAGACCCGGACCGGCTGCTGGTGTTCCGGGTGAGTGAGGGCTGGGAGCCGCTGTGCGAGTTCCTGGGAGTGCCGGTGCCGGATGGGCCGTTCCCGAGGAGCAACGAGCGGGGGAGGTTCGTGGACGAAGTGAGGGAACGCAGCGCGGCGGCGAGCGGGGAAGCCACCGCGGGGTGAGACGGGATGGCGGGACGCGACGGGGGTGATACTCCTCCGATCACCACGACGCGACCCGCAGGAGCAGGGCAGCGGCCCGGGGGCGAAACGGCCCCCGGGCCTTGTCGTGGGGGGCGCGGCGGGGCGGTGTCGGGGTGGGCGGCCGGGCCACGGCGGGGGGCATCGGGTACCTCGCGCG
>NZ_JBDPMI010000043.1:0-56919 GCF_039871555.1 Streptomyces sp. B5E4 | reverse complement strand
CCGGGGGGGGGGGGGGCAGGTGCGTGGTCCGGGAGGGGTTGGGGGCTTCGGTGGGGGTCGTATGAGTGTGGGGGTGCAGGACTTCGGGGGCTGGGGGGAGTTGGTCGGGGCGGCTGTCGTGGGGGGCGGGCGGCGGGGCGTCGACGAGGGGGCACTGCTCGATGCCGCCGCCGCGGCCACCGTGCGGAGGCGGGCCGGGGTCGTGCCCGGTCCCGCGCGGCGGCTGCCCGAGCCCGCCGCGCACGATCCGCGGCCCCGGCTGCCCGGCGCCGCCCGGCGGCGGCTCGCCGCGCTGCTCGCGGACCGCTCGGGGACCGGCGGCGGCAGCCGGCGCGGGCCCACGCCCGACCTCGCCGAGCTGATACCGGAGTGGCTGCGGCACGCCGTCGAGTGCGGCTACCAGGCGCCGCCCGAGTTGCTGCCCGCCCTGCTCGACGCCGCCCGGGCCCGCATCGACCTGCGGCCCCACGCGCTGGCCCTCGCCGGGCCGCGCGGGCTGTGGCTGGCCGAGCGGGCACCGCAGTGGGCGCCGCTGCTGCGAGACGGCGCGGCCGGGCCCGCGTTGCCCGACCCGCGCGACGCGCGTGCCGTCCGGGCGCTGTGGGAGGAGGGGCCGCGGACCGGCGGGCCCGGGACCAGCCAGGTGCGCGGTGCGCTCTTCGCCGAGGTGCGGCGGGCCGACCCCGCGGGTGCCGTCGCGTTGCTGACCACGACGTGGTCCGCCGAGAAGGCCGAGGACCGGCTCGCGTTCGTGGAGCTGCTGCGCACGGGGCTGTCCCTCGCCGACGAGCCGTTCCTGGAGGACGCCCTGGCCGATCGCAGTCGCGGCGTACGGGCCGCGGCGGCCGAACTCCTCGCCGGGCTCGCCGGCTCCGCGCTGGCCGGGCGGATGGCCGCGCGGGTGCGGTCGCTGGTGATGCTCGACCGCAGCGAGGAGCCGCCGGTCGTCGCGGTCGAGGCGCCGTACGAGTGCGACGCCGCCATGCAGCGCGACGGGATCGTCGCCACGCCGCCGGCGGGTATGGGCGAGCGGTCGTGGTGGTTCGGGCAGTTGGTCGCGGCGGCACCGCTGGCGGTGTGGACGGAGGTCTTCGACGACCGGACGCCGGAGGAGGTCATCGCGCTGCCCGTCGCCGACGGCTGGCGGCCCGACCTGCTCGCCGCCTGGAGCCGCGCCGCCGCCCGGCAGCACGACGCCGCCTGGGCCCGCGCCCTCCTCGGCACCGCCCCGACCTCGCCGCCGAACGAGCCGCCCCCCTTCACCGCGGGACCGCCCTCCCCCGCGCGCATCCCCGCACCCGGCAGCACGACCGGCGGCGGCGAGCACGTTCCCGGGCGGGATCCCGCGCGGCTGCTCACCGCGCTGCCCGAGGCGGAACGGGCCGCGTGGGTCGCGGAGTTCATCTCGGCGCACGGGCTGTCGGAGGCGTTCCGCCTCCTCGGCGCCTGCGCCGTGCCGTGGCCCGAAGAGCTGGGCCGGGCCGTGGTCGACGCCCTGGAGATCGCGCGGGACGGCGGCAGTTACCCGTGGAGCTTCAGCGGCGTGATGGGCCTCGCGGAGCGCTGCCTCGACCCCTCGTACGCCGTGCGCCTCGAACCCCTGGCCGCGATGCACGAGGAGGCGGAGGAGAGTTCGCCGGGCGCCGCCGGGTACTGGTCGGAGGCGTTCCAGCGGCTGGTCGCCACGTTGCGCATACGTGCCGCGATGCGCGACGAGCTGACCACCCCCGCCGCCCTGCGGCCCTGAGGGATCCGGGCGCGTACGCGCCACGCCCGGCGGCGCCCGCCTGAGTTCCGTCGCAGGCCGCCACCGGGCTCAGGCCGTGAGGGCGTACGCCCTCACGCGCCCGCCGGCTCGCGGACGTGCGTCCGCACCCACTCGACCACCTCGGTCGTGGCCGCGCCCGGCGTGAAGATCTCCGCGACGCCCAGGCCCTTCAACTGCGGGATGTCGTCCTCCGGGATGATCCCGCCGCCGAACAGCTTGATGTCCAGCGCGTCCCGCTCCCGCAGCAGTTCCACGACCTTCCCGAAGAGCGTCATGTGCGCCCCGGAGAGAATGGAGAGGCCGATCGCCTCGGCGTCCTCCTGGATCGCGGTGTCGACGATCTGCTCCGGGGTCTGGTGCAGGCCCGTGTAGATGACCTCCATGCCGGCGTCGCGCAGCGCCCGCGCGATGACCTTGGCCCCGCGGTCGTGGCCGTCGAGTCCCGGCTTTGCCACCACCACGCGGATCGGACCGGTGCCACTCATCGCTGCCTCCATCGCGCCGTCCCGCGCGTTCGTGAGTCCTTCGAGGGTGTGAACGAACGTTATCCCCAGGATCGCGCACCCCGGCCGACCGCAACATCCGGCGAGGGGGAAATCACACGGGCGGCCACCGGCAAATCGGACAGCCGTGGCCCCGGTCTTACCCTCGGGTACTCGAAAAATCGGGCAAGTGCCCCGAACGCGCCCCGGCGAAACCAAGGAAAGATTGTCGAGCCGAGGGACGCCCGGTACAGTCGCGGCAGTCTCCTGCTCCCGAGGCGAAAGAGAAGTGGTGAACGACCGTCCCCCGCCGGGCTTCCCCACCCCGGCCTCTCCCGCTGGCGACGCCTCCGCATTCGGAAGCCTTGACGGCTACGGGTACGGCTACGACACCTCCGGCCACGGCGGCGGTTCCGGTGAAGAGCCTCTCCATCACGGCTATCAGAGCTACGACCAGAGCTATGACGGCTACGACGCGAGCCCCACGGGTGCGTACGCGACCACCGGTTACGAGGCAGGCGGCTATCTGACGCCCGACGCCGCGCCGTCGTGGGACACGGGCCCGCAGTCCGCCGACTTCGGCGCGAACGGCCTGTACGCCACGGCCGATCCCTACGCCACCGACGCCCACGCCTCCGGCGGCTACGACGTCTCCGCGCTCTGGACGGAAGCCGCCACCGACACCCCGGCGGCCGGGGTTCCGACCGGCGCCATCCCGCGGCAGGCGGGCCCGGCCGACGACTACGACTACGGCTACCCCTCGGCGAGCGACCCGGCCGCGCAGTGGAACACCACCGGCGAGTGGTCCGGCTGGGACACCGGCGCGCAGTACGACGGCGCACAGCACGAGGCCGCGGCGTACGACGGCACGCAGTACGACGGCACGCACTACGACGCCGTCCCGCACCAAGTCCCGCAGCACCCGGGCACGCAGTACGACTCCGCCGCCGGCTGGGACACCGGCCACTACGACACCGCGGCGTACGCGGAGGCGGCCACGGACACGACCGGGTACCCGGACGCCACGGTGTACGCCGAAGCCACCGCGTACCCCGAGTCGTTCACCGACACCACCGCCGCCACCGGCGCGTACGACGAGCACGCGGCCTACGCCCAGGACCCCGCGAACGCCGGGCACGCGGACCCCGAGGCGACCTCCGCCTGGGACTTCGCCGCCCTCGCCCAGCACGACGGCATCGACGGTCCTGGCGGGTTCGACCACCCCGGCATGCCCGACGCGCCCGAGAGCCCCGCGGCGCTCGACGCCGACCCCGCCCCGGGCGCCGCACGCAAGCCGGTCGGCGTCCCCGTCGGCCGCGCCGTACGCGCCCGCCGCCGCTGTCCCAAGCGCTCCGCGCTCCTCACCGTGGCCGTGCCGTCCATCGCCGTCGTCGGCGTGGCCGGTGTCGCCGCCGCGAGCGTCACCGGCACCGGTGGCGCCGAGGACGACGGCAAGACGACCCAGGCGGCCCCGGACACGGCCTCGGCGAAGACCTCCAAGGCCAACGCCGCGCTGGACACGCAGCTTCGCGGCGTCACCGAGGACGCCGACGACTTCGCCGACCGAGCCAGCCGCACCCAGGAGCGCATCGACCTCAAGGAGAAGCAGGAGGCCGAGCGGAAGCGGGAGGCGGAGGAGGCGGCGCGCAAGGAGGCGTTGCGCCCGAAGTTCGCGGTCCCGGTCGACAGCCCCGGGCTCAGCGCGTACTACGGCCAGGCCGGCGTCAACTGGATGTCCGTGCACACCGGCATCGACTTCCCCGTCTCGTACGGCAGCGAGGTCAAGGCCGCCACCGACGGCACGGTCACCACCCGCTACGACTACTCGTACGGGAACATGCTCGTCCTCACCGCCGCCGACGGCACCGAGACGTGGTACGCCCACCTCGACAGCTACGCGATCACCACCGGCCCCGTACAAGCGGGCGACGTCGTCGCCTACTCGGGCAACTCCGGCAACTCCACCGGACCGCACCTGCACTTCGAGGTGCACCCCGGCGGCGGCTCCGCCATCGACCCGCTCGCCTGGCTGCAGGAGAAGGGTCTCGACCCGCAGTAGGCCGCGCCGCGCACGGCGGACCGGCTCAGCGCACCGACAACCGCGGCCCCGCCCGCTGCCGGGCCCGCCTCACAGCTTCTCCACCGGCGCGTACCGCAGCAGCAGCTTCTTCGTCCGTCCTCCGTCGCCGAAGTCGATCGTCGCCTGCGCGTTCGCCCCCGAGCCCGACACCTCGACCACCGTCCCCATCCCGAACTGGTCGTGGGTGACCCGGTCCCCCACCGACAGCGCGATCACCGGCCGTTCCGTCGCCCGCCCGGTGGCGAAGCCCGAAGGGCCCTGCCGCGTACGGGCCGAGGACGTGGACGACGCCAGCGCCGCCGCCGCGGACTCCATCGGCGACCGCCCCCCGCCGCCGCCCCGGGTGGCCGAGGAGCCCGTGCGCCGCCACTCCAGATAGGCCGGCGGGATCTCGTCCAGGAAGCGCGACGGCGGGTTGTACGACGGCTGGCCCCACGAACTGCGCATCACCGAGCGCGTCAGATACAGCCGCTCCCGCGCGCGCGTGATGCCGACGTACGCCAGCCGGCGCTCCTCCTCCAGTTCCTTGACGTCGCCGAGGGCCCGCATGTGCGGGAAGACGCCGTCCTCCATGCCGCTGAGGAACACCACCGGGAACTCCAGGCCCTTGGCGGTGTGCAGGGTCATCAGCGTGATGACACCGGAGCCGTCCGTCTCCTCCTCCGGGATCTCGTCGCTGTCGGCGACCAGCGCGACGCGCTCCAGGAAGTCGGCGAGCGTCCCCGGCCCCTCCTCGCCGCGCTCCTGCTCGAACTCCAGGGCCACGGCGGCCAGCTCCTGCAGGTTCTCGATACGGGTCTCGTCCTGCGGGTCGGTCGACGCCTGCAACTCGGCGAGATAGCCCGTCTGCTCCAGCACCGCTTCGAGCACCGTGGCGGGCCCGGCGCCGGACTCGACGACCGTGCGCAGCTCCTCCATCAGCGTGTTGAACCGCTTGACGGCGTTGACCGAGCGGGACGCCATCCCGTACGCCTCGTCCACGCGCACCAGCGCCTGCGGGAAGGAGATCCGCTCGCGCTGCGCCAGCGCCTCGATCATCGCCTCGGCGCGGTCGCCGATGCCGCGCTTGGGCACGTTCATGATGCGGCGCAGTGGTACGGAGTCCTCGGGGTTGGCGAGCACGCGCAGGTACGCGAGGACGTCGCGGACCTCCCGGCGCTCGTAGAAGCGGACGCCGCCGACGACCTTGTAGGGCAGGCCGACGCGGATGAAGACCTCCTCGAAGACACGGGACTGCGCGTTCGTCCGGTAGAAGACGGCGACGTCGCCCGCGCGGGCGTCGCCGGCGTCGGAGAGCCGGTCGATCTCGTCGGCGACGAACTGCGCCTCGTCGTGCTCGGTGTCGGCGACGTAGCCGACGATGGGGGAACCGGCGCCCGCGTCGGTCCACAGGTTCTTGGGGCGGCGGGAGGCGTTGCGCTCGATGACGGCGTTGGCGGCGTTGAGGATCGTCTGCGTGGAGCGGTAGTTCTGCTCCAGCAGGATCGTGCGCGCCTCGGGGTAGTCCTCTTCGAACTGCAGGATGTTGCGGATGGTGGCACCGCGGAAGGCGTAGATCGACTGGTCGGCGTCGCCGACGACGCACAGCTCCGCCGGTCCTTCCGGGCCCGGCGTACGGCCCGCGCCGCCGTCCTCCGCGCCGTCGCCCTCCGCCGGCTCCGCGGCCTCCGCCGCCTCGGCCGCGACGGGCGGGCCGACCAGCTCGCGCACCAGCATGTACTGCGCCCGGTTGGTGTCCTGGTACTCGTCGACCAGCACGTGCCGGAACCGGCGGCGGTAGTGCTCGGCGACGTCCGGGAACGCCTGCAGCAGGTTCACCGTCGTCATGATCAGATCGTCGAAGTCCAGCGCGTTGGCCTCGCGCAGCCGCGACTGGTACAGCGCGTACGCCTCGGCGAGCGTCTTCTCGTAGCCGTCGACGGCCTGGGCGGCCCAGCTCTCCTCGTCGATCAGCTCGTTCTTCAGGCTGGAGACCTTGGCGCTGAGCGCCTTCGGCGGATAGCGCTTCGGGTCGAGGTCCAGGTCCCGGCAGACCAGCGCCATCAGCCGGCGCGAGTCGGCGGCGTCATAGATCGAGAACGAGGACGTGAAGCCCAGCTTCTTCGACTCGCGGCGCAGGATGCGCACACAGGCGCTGTGGAAGGTGGAGACCCACATCGCGTTCGCGCGCGCGCCGACGAGCTCCTCGACGCGCTCCTTCATCTCCCCGGCCGCCTTGTTCGTGAACGTGATGGCGAGGATCTGGCCGGGGTGGGCCCGCCGCTCGGCGAGCAGGTACGCGATCCGGTGGGTCAGCACCCGGGTCTTGCCGGAGCCGGCGCCGGCGACGATCAGCAGGGGCGAGCCGGCGTGCTCCACGGCGGCACGCTGCTGCTCGTTCAGCCCGGTGAGCAGCGCTTCCGGGTCCGTGACGGGGCGGGGCGCGCCATCGCGGTAGTACGGCGCGGGGGTGCTCGCGGCGAAGGCGAGATGACTGTCGTCGAAGAGGCTGCTCATCGTCCACAGAGTCTAGGGCGCCCCACCGACAGCCCACTCCCGTAGCCCTCTTTTCCGCCCCCGCCGGGCCACCCGGCGGGCACTCGCACCGCCCGACCGGGATGTCCCCCTTGGACGGAACTGCTCCTCGGATCACGAAACGGTTTCGGGCATATCGAACATCAGACTTCACAGCAGTCCCACCGAGTGGCTACCGTGCACGGCACTGCCCGGACGGAAGGAGTGGCCTGCCTTGGCTTCCCACCGAAAGCCGCGGACCCGGATCCTTGAGTCGCCGGCGGGGCGCCGTACCGCCGTCGGCGTCGGTTCCGCGGCGCTGGCCTCAGCGACGCTTCTCACCCAGGAAGCCGGCGCGACCCCGGCCGAGCGGTCGATCGAGGACGTACAGAAGGAAGTCGACCACCTCTACCACGAGGCGGAGCGGGCCACCGAGCGCTACAACGGCGCCAAGGAGCGCACCGCGCAGCAGCGCACCCGGGTCGAGCAGCAGCTCGACGAGGTGGCCAAGGAGACCGCGCGGCTCAACGAGTCGCGGCGTGAGCTGGGCCAGCTCGCCGCCGCCCAGTACCGCACCGGCGGCATCACGCCCACCGCGACGTTCATGCTCGCGCCCGACCCGCAGACCTACTTCGACCAGGCGCACCTCATGGAGCGGCTGACGAACCGCGAGAAGGAGGCGGTCGACCAGTTCCAGGTGCGCCAGGCCAAGGCCGCCGAGAAGCGGACGGAGGCGCAGGAGAGCCTGCGCAACCTCACCGATTCGCAGGAGCAGCTCCAGGAGTCCAAGAAGGACGTCCAGACCAAGCTCTCCGACGCGCGCAAGGTGCTGGACCGGCTCACCGAGGAGGAGAAGGAGCGCCTCGCCGAGCTGGAGCGCAAGCGCGAGGAGGAGGCGCGGCGCAAGGCCGAGGAGGCCGCGCGCCAGGCGGAGTTGGAGCGGCAGCAGCAGGCCGAGCAGGAGCGCCGCGAGCAGGAGCAGCGCGAGCAGGAGCAGCAGGAGCAGCAGCAGGAAGAGGAGCAGCAGGAGGAGCCGCCGCCCGCCGATCCCGGCCCCTCGAAGTCGGAGCAGGTGCTGGCGTTCGCCGAGGCCCAGTTGGGCAAGCCGTACGTGTGGGGGGCCACGGGCCCCGACTCGTACGACTGCTCCGGCCTGACCCAGGCCGCCTGGCGGGAGGCGGGCATCTCACTGCCGCGTACGACCTACGACCAGGTCAACGCCGGCACGCAGGTCGCCAAGGCGGATCTGCAGCCCGGCGACCTGGTCTTCTTCTACGACGACATCAGCCACGTCGGGATCTACGTGGGCAACGGACAGATGATCCACGCTTCCAAGCCGGGCGACGACGTCAAGTACGAGTCGATCGACTACATGCCGTTCCACAGCGGGGTGCGCCCGGCCTGAAGGCGTGGGTTGCGGGGCGTCGGGGGGCGGACGTACGGGCCGGCCTCAGGTCCAGGTCGTGGCGATGACGACGTTGGCCATGGTCAGGAGTCCGATGGCGGCGAAGTAGGGCTTCGGGACGCGCTCTTCCTTCCGCTTGATGAAGACCATGACGAGGATCCCTATCAGGATGAGGCTCTTGACGCCGAGCTTCGTCTGATCGAGCTCCACGTCGTCTGCCTCGTTGAGAGAGACGAGGATGAATCCGGTCACCAGCATGACCAGCGCGCCGTGCACCATCCCGGGCAAGACGCGCACGTCGCCTGTGCGCAACGACTTCAACTGGGTGAGATAGCCGCCCAGCAGCGCGGCGATACCGATGATGTGCGAGGCGACGAAGAGGTTGATGAGTACATCCATGAGACGCGAGCGTAGCGGTCCGTAACAGCTCGCGCCCATGGGGGTGACCACTTCCGGAACATCGGTCACGGACGTCAACCCGCAGATCAGTTGACCGTGTTCACCTGATCGCAATGCGTCACGGCCAGACAGGTCCGGTAAGTCTCCTTCATCCCCTCCTCCCGCGCCGGGCCCTCGGCTTAGCGTCTCCGCTCAGGTGGTCGGCATCTCACCGCCGCCCGCGTCACCGGCGCGGCAGCCGGCCACCCCCGCCGAGAGCCGGCGGCGGCCCGAGCCCCCGTGCGGGCCGCCGCCGGACCGCAAGGAAGGGGTGAACGCCCTCGTGGCGTCCCACAGTAGGACCAGGGTCCGTACCGCCGGGGCGATCGCCCTCGTCGGCGCCGCCACCGCCACCGCACTCGGCGGCTTCGCGTACGCCGACCCGCAGCCGACGCCGGCGGAGGTCAGGGCCAGGGTCGACCGGCTGCACCACGAGGCCGAGCAGACCGTCGAGGAGTACAACGGCGTCAAGGAGAAGGCGGACCGTGCCGAACGAGCCCTGGACGACCTCCGCGACGAGGCCGCCCGCAAGACCGCGCGGCTCGACGACGCCCGCAACGCCCTCGGCTACTTCGCCACCGCCCAGTACCGCAACGGCACCGCCGATCCCACCGTGCAGCTCGTCCTCTCCGCCGAGCCGGAGGACTACCTGCGCCAGGCCGCGCTGCTCGAACGCGTCGGCAACCGGCAGGCCACCGCGCTCGAAGGCGTCGGGCGGCAGTTGCGGGAGGTGGAGCAGGTGCGCGCGGAGGCGGGCGACCGGCTGGCGGAGCTGAAGGACGCGCGGGCGGAGCTGAAGCGGCACAAGAGCGCGATCGAGGACAAGCTCACCGAGGCCCGCAGACTGCTCGACACCCTCACCGCCGAGCAGCGCGAGGCCGTCCTCGGCGCCGACGGGCACGGCGGCGCGGCGGGCGACCGCGCGGCGCGCGGCGCCCCGCGCGGGCCGGTGCGGGCGCCGAACGCCCGCGCCGCGCGCGCCGTCTCGTACGCCCAGGGCGCGGTCGGCAGTCCGTACGTCTGGGGCGCCGTCGGCCCGGCCGCCTTCGACTGCTCGGGACTCACCCAGGCCGCCTGGGGCGCCGCGGGCGTCTCCCTGCCCCGTACGACCTACACCCAGGCCGCGGCGGGCAGCACCGTCCCGCGCTCCGCGCTGGCGCCCGGGGACCTGGTCTTCTACTACTCCGGCCTCAGCCACGTGGGCATCTACGCCGGCGGCGGCCAGATCATCCACGCGCCGCGCCCGGGCGCGACCGTGCGCTATGCCCCGGTGGACTCGATGCCGTTCGTGACGGCGGTACGTCCCGCCTGAGGACGCGGGGGCGCGGGGGCGCGGGGGCGCGGGGGCGCGGGGGCGCGGGGGCGGTCCGTCAGACCAGGCGGCGGGCCGTCGCCCAGCGCGTCAGCTCGTGCCGGTTCGACAACTGGAGCTTGCGCAGCACCGCCGAGACATGCGATTCGACGGTCTTCACGGAGATGTAGAGCTGCTTCGCGACTTCCTTGTACGCGTACCCCCGCGCGATCAGCCGCAGCACCTCGCGCTCCCGCTGCGTCAGCCGGTCCAGGTCCTCGTCCACCGGCGGCGCGTCCGTCGACGCGAAGGCGTCGAGGACGAAGCCGGCGAGCCGCGGCGAGAAGACCGCGTCGCCCTCCGAGACCCGGAAGATCGCGTCGACGAGGTCCGTGCCGGTGATGGTCTTCGTCACGTACCCGCGCGCGCCGCCGCGGATGACGCCGATGACGTCCTCGGCCGCGTCCGACACCGACAGCGCGAGGAAGCGCACCGGCGCCTCGCCGCTCGGCGACTCCCCCATCAGCCCCGAGCAGCGGCGCAGCACCTCGACGCCGCCGCCGCCCGGCAGGTGCACGTCGAGCAGCACGACCTCGGGGCGGGTGGCGGTGATGACCGTCACGGCCTGCTCCACGTCCGCCGCCTCGCCGACGACCTCGACGCCGGTCTCGTCGGTCACCCCGATCTCCGCCTGCACCCCGGCCCGGAACATGCGGTGGTCGTCGACGAGCACGACCCGTACCCGACGGCCTTCCTCCGGGCCCGCGCCGCTCGCCTGGATCCCGCCCGCTGCGTCGTCCGTCATCGTCCGCTCCTCACTGCGCCCACCGCGTACGCACTCACTCGGCGCGCTCCATCTCCAGCTCCACCTCGGTGCCCCCGCCCGCCGGCGTGCGCAGCCGGGCGGTGCCGCCGTTGCGCTCCATCCTGCCGATGATGGACTCGCGTACGCCCATTCTGTCGGCCTGGACCGCGTCGGGGTCGAAGCCGGGACCGCGGTCCTTCACCGAGATGAAGACCTGCCGCCCCTCGACCTCCGCGAAGACCTGCACCGGCCCCGCCTCGCCACCGTACTTGGCCGCGTTGACCATCGCCTCACGCGCCGCCTGCAACTGCGCGCTCAGCCCGTCGTCCAGCGGGCAGTCGCCGACGCACACCACCTCCACCGGCACCCCGTGGTGGTCCTCCACCTCCGCCGCCGTCCTGCGCACCCCCTCGGCGAGGGTCCCGGGCCCCGCCCCGTCCTCCTCGTCCTTGCCGGTCCCCTCCGGCTTGTACAGCCAGGTGCGCAGCTCCCGCTCCTGCGCACGGGCCAGCTTGCGCACCTCGCCGGCGTTGTCGGCGTTGCGCTGGATGAGCGTGAGGGTGTGCAGCACGGAGTCGTGCACGTGGGCGGCGACCTCGGCGCGCTCCTGCGCCCGGATGCGCATCAGCCGCTCCTCGGACAGGTCCTGCACCATCCGTACGAGCCAGGGCCCCGCCAGCAGCGCCACGCCGACCAGCACCGCGAGCGACGCCTGCACCACCGCGCCGATGTGCCGCGTGGAGCCCTGCATGACGAAGATCGCGCTGACCCCCGCGCCGACGAGCAGCACCCCGGCGGCGCCGCGCGCCAGCGGCAGGAACTTCTTCCGCCGCGTGACCGCCGCCCACTTCGCCCGCCGCGCGTTGTCCGCCTGCCGCCACACCAGGGCCACGCCGGCGCCGATGAGCAGCAGGGGCCACACGAAGGCGTTGGAGCGGCCCAGGTCCAGGCTGCCGGCGAAGATGCCGGCGCCGATGAGCAGGGCGAGGAGGGCGAGGAGTTGTCCCTTGTCGGGTTTGCGGAGCCGCTTGCGCCCGTCGGCGTCGACGTCCGCGAGCGGCTTCTCGGCCCTGCCGCCCTGGCCGAGCGGGACGACGAACCAGAAGACCGCGTACAGCAGCACGCCCAGGCCGTTCGCCATGAGCAGCCCGAGGAAGACGATCCGCACCCACGACACCGGCAGCCCCAGGTGTCCGGCGAGCCCGCGCGCGACGCCGCCGAGCCAGCGCCCGTCGGCGCTGCGGTACAGCCGCCGGACGGGCCGCTCGTACGGGTCGTACGGGCCGCCGGGCGGGGCGGCGCCCTCGGTGGGGGGCGCGGCGGCGGGGGCGGTCATGCCATGCATCGTCACACGGCCGGGGCGGCTCTGGCATCAGGGTTGGCCCCCCATCGGTCCCCGGAGGATTTCAGGGTGGGCTCGGGGTAGTCCCGCCTCCCGCGCCGCGGCGGCGTCCGCCACCATGGACCCATGACGGACACGAGCCCCGGCGCGGGCCGCGGCGCGGACGCGGGCGCAGGCCCGGGCGCGGACGCGGATGCGCGCGACGCGGCGGACGGCCGCGCCGCGGCGGAGGCCCGTATGCGTACGGCACGCACGGGGGTACGGGACCGGGGCGGCGACACCGCCGGGGACCCGGCGCCCGGGCCGCCCGACGGGTCCCCGGCCCGGCCGCGGCTGCGGCGCAGCCGCCGGTACAAGGTCATGGGCGGCGTCTGCGGCGGCCTCGGCCAGTACTTCGGCATGGACCCCGTCATCTTCCGCGTCGTCCTCGGCGTGCTCACCGCCACCGGCGGCCTCGGCCTCGTCGCGTACGGCTTCGCCTGGCTGCTGATGCCGCTGGACGGCGAGGACGACAGCGAGGGCCGCCGGCTGCTGTCCGGCCGGGTCGAGGGCTCGGCGCTGACCGCCCTGCTGTTCGCCATCGTCGGCTGCGGCCTGTTCCTGTCCGTGCTGAACTCCACGGACACCCACTTCTTCGCCGCCCTGCTGCTCCTCTGCCTCGGCGGCGCCGCCTACTGGTCGCACCACCGCCGCGAGGCCGAGGAGCTGGCCGCCGACGGCGTCCCCGTGGACGACGCCACCGCCCACGCCGTGGCCGACGCCCCGCCGGAGACCGCGCCGCCGCCCGTGCCGTACTCCCCGTCCTGGTGGCGCGACCCGCTCACCAAGGACGGCGACTTCCCGCCCTACCTGTGGGGCCCCGACGACGGCGAGGACGAGGAGGACGCGGCCGCGGGCGGCCCGCCCGGCGCCGGCTTCCGCCCGCAGACGGCACCGTCGGGCAACGGCCGGGACGAGCACGAGGCGGCCGGCATCGGCGGCTGGACGTTCCTCGCCGCCGCCGGTACCTGCGCCGTCGTCATCGCCGCCACCTGGGGCGCGGAGCCGCTGGGCACCACCCTGGCGTACGGCCTCGGCGGCGCGCTCGCCGTCTTCGGCGCGGGCTTCACGCTCAGCGCCTGGATCGGCCGCACCGGCGGCGGCACCGCCTTCTGGGCGCTGCTGACGACCGGCCTGCTGGCCGGCGCGCTGTGGCTGCCGGACACCGTCACGGCGGACTGGGGCGAGCGGAACTGGCGCCCGGCGGCGGTCACGGACGTACGCGACCGGTACGAGCTGGGCAGCGGCGAGGCCCGGCTCGACCTCACCCGGCTCGATCTCGGCAGGGACCGGCGGGTCGAGACCGCGGCCCAGGTGGGCCTGGGCCGGCTCACGGTGCGGGTCCCCGGCGACGTACGGGTGGAGCTGCGCTCCCAGGTCGACATCGGCGACATGCAGCTCCCGCCCACGACGCGCAGCGAGGACCCGGGCGACGGCGACATCGACGTCTCCCCCGGGCAGAAGCGCAGCACGGTGCTGGAGCCCACGACGGGCGGGCCCGGAGGGCCAGGGGGGACGATGGTGCTGGACCTGACGGTCTCGATCGGTCAGCTGGAGGTCCAGCGTGCGGCGTCATAGGTTCGAGCCCGCGAAGCTCGTCGCCGGGCTCGTGCTGCTCTGCGGCGCGGCGTTCGCCCTGCTCGACGCGGCCGACGCGCTGCGGCAGCCGGACTGGATGCCGCTGGCCGTGGTGCCGCCGGGGCTCGCGCTGGCCGCCCTGGTCGCCGCCGTCGGCTACGCCGCGCGCCGTGCCCGCCGGCGGGCACGGGAGGCCCGCGCGGCGGCGGCGCGGGACGGAGACGCGGACGTGAGTGCGGACGTGGGCGCGGACCTGCGCGGACTGCCGATGGACGAGCTGCGTGAGACGTACGACGCACGCTTCGGCGCCCGGGACGCGGGTGGCCCGGGCGCGGACGGCCCCGGCACCGGCGGGGCTTCGGGGGACGCGGACAGGGACGGGGCCGGGGACGGCGGGCGGCGCGGGCCCGGGAACCGGGCGTAGCGGCGAGGACGGCGGGTGCCTGAACCGGCGAGGACGCCGAAGTGTCCGCGCTAGGCGAAGAGTTGCTGGCCCTTGCGGCGGCGGCGGACGGCGAGCACCGAGTCCAGCGACCAGTACGGCGCGCCCGCCAGGATCAGCGGGATCCACGCCACCATGTACGGCAGGTCCTGGCCGTAGTAGTACGGGTCCGCCGACCAGCTCATCGTGAACCACAGCGTCATCGAGAGCAGCGCCCCGCCGGCCGCCGCCGGCCGCGCCCACAGCCCGGCGAGCGTGCCGAGCCCCACCGCGATCTCGCCGAGCGAGATGGCGATCCCGAACTCCGTCGGCGCCTGCTGCGCCAGGTCCACCAGCGCCGGGATGGCGACATCGGGCAGGGTGTCCAGGATGTCGTGCAGCGAGCCGGGGCCGCTGGAGTCGAGGAACGCATCGTCGGTGAGCTTGTCGAAGCCGGCGTAGACGAACGTGATGCCGAGGAAGATCCGCAGCGGCAGCAGCGCGAACCGGGCGGCGGCGGCCCGGAGTCCGCCGGGCGGCTCTCCCTGGGGCAGCCTCCCGAGAACCGTGGTGCCGGACGCTTGGTCCTGTGCCATGTGTTGTCCGCCTCTCCTGCCGTGACCGTGCCGGTGATCGCCCCGGCGCCGATCCTTCATGTGTGGGAGGGGATACGTAAAGCGTTTCGTGAACGCTCAACCGGATCGGGTCGTTCGCGTCCGCTTCAGTCGACGATGTCGAGCAGGTACGGGGCGGACTCCGCGCCTCCGGCGGTGACGACCCGCAACTCCGTGCGGCCCGGCTCCACGTCCACCGGCACCGGGACGGTCAGCCGGGTGGCCGCGGGGTTGGCGAAGCCGCCGGGCACGGGGACCAGCGGTACGTGCACGTGGACCGCGCCGATCCGCACCACCACCCGCGCCAGCAGCTCCGGCGACTCGGCGCCCGGCGGCACGAAGCCGGTGCCGCGGACCTCGATGTCGTCGCCGGTACGGATCGCGGTGTGCAGGTCGCCGGGCTCGCGGACCCGGACGACGGAGAGCACGGCGGGGCGCCCGCCGTCGACGAGCCGGGCGGCCAGGTGCACCGCCGCGCTCACCGCGACCAGGGCGGCGACGCCCCAGGGCAGCCCCGGCAACTGCTCGGGCCGGCGGCCGAGCTGCACCAGGGCGAAGAGCAGGGCGGCGGCGGAGACGACGACGTACTGGACGTCCACGGCGGCGGCGCGGCCGGCGTCGTCGGTGAGCAGGTCGGCGGCGCGGGGGCGGACGGCACGGGTCTTGGTCAGGCCGCCGCTGCGCAGCCGGTACGCGACGACGGCGCGCGCGCCGAGGGCGGCGGCCCAGGCGGCGGCGAGGGCGACGACGAGCCCGGCGGCGCCGCCTGTGCCGGCGCCGGTGGCGGACCAGCCGAGGCCGTCGAGCAGCCGGTCGCGGGCGGCGGCGCCGTCGGCGAGGGCCAGCGCGAGGGCGAGGTGCAGCAGCGCGTACCCGGCGAGCAGCGTCCAGGCGCCGGCCACGGCGCGGCCGGTCGACAGCCGGCCGTCCTCGCCGACGACGGGGGCGAGGAGCCCGCCGCGGGCGCGGTTCAGCCACGCGGCACCGGCCAGCAGCCCGGCGGTCAGCACGGCGGCGAGCACGGCCGCGGTACGGGCCCGGGTCCAGCCGGGGCCGAGGGCGGTGAGCCCGACGACGAGGAGGAGGGCGAGCAGGCCGGCGCCGACGACGTACAGGCTGCGCCGCCACAGCGACGCCGGCCACGTCCCGCCCGCGGCGGCGCCGCGCTCGGCGAGGGTGTCGGCGGAGCGCGTCAGCTCGTCGGAGACCCACTGGCGGGAGGCGCCGGGCGAGTAGGCGACGCCGGCGGGTACGCCTTCGCCGGCGGCGAAGCCGTCGCGGCGCCGGGCGAACTCGACGGCGGGGTCGGGGGGGTCGGAGGGTTCGGGGGCGGAGCCGGGATCGGCGCCGGGGGCGGTGGCGCCGGAGGCGGCAGCCGCGGCCCCGGGCGCGGGCGTCGCAGCCGCAGCAGACGCGGGCGTCGCGGCACCGGACCCGGCAGAGGTGGCACCGGACCCGGCCGTTTCGCTGCCGGAGGGGTGCGGGGCGCGGGTGCCCACCGGTACCCGCGGGGCACCGCCGGACCGCGGGTCACCGGCCGTATCGCTCTCCCCGCCCGACCGCGTACCGCCGGATTCCCCCGATCCGCCACCGGACCCCGTACCGCCCGCGGCGCCCGCCGCGGGCGGCCCCGTGTCGTCGCCCCCCGCGTCCACCGCCACCTCGTGCCCCCTTGACCGCAAGCCGTCCATGTGATGAGAGCGAATTCTGCCCTACCGGCCGTCCGCCGGAGTCGCCGGGCCGCTCACTCCCACTCGATCGTCCCCGGCGGCTTCGACGTGACGTCGAGAACCACGCGGTTGACGTCCGGCACCTCGTTCGTGATCCGCGTCGAGATCCGCGCCAGCACGTCGTACGGGAGCCGCGACCAGTCCGCCGTCATCGCGTCCTCCGACGACACCGGCCGCAGCACCACCGGGTGCCCGTACGTGCGCCCGTCGCCCTGCACGCCCACCGACCGCACGTCGGCGAGAAGCACCACCGGGCACTGCCAGATGTCGCGGTCGAGCCCCGCGGCCGTCAGCTCCTCGCGGGCGATGGCGTCCGCCTCGCGCAGCAGGTCGAGCCGGTCCTTCGTGACCTCGCCGACGATCCGGATGCCGAGCCCCGGGCCGGGGAACGGCTGGCGCTGCACCATCGCCTCGGGCAGCCCCAGCTCCTTGCCGACCATCCGGACCTCGTCCTTGAACAGCCGCCGCAGCGGCTCGACCAGCTCGAAGTCCAGGTCCTCCGGCAGCCCGCCGACGTTGTGGTGGGACTTGATGTTCGCGGTGCCGGTGCCGCCGCCGGACTCCACGACGTCCGGGTAGAGCGTGCCCTGGACGAGGAACCGCACCGACGCCCCGGACCTCCCCGCCGCGGCCACGATCTCGGCCTGCGCCTGCTCGAAGACCCGGATGAACTCCCGGCCGATGATCTTCCGCTTCTGCTCGGGGTCGGACACCCCTGCCAGCGCGGTGAGGAACCGCTCCGCCGCGTCGACCACCTTGAGCTGCACGCCGGTCGCGGCCACGAAGTCCTTCTCGACCTGCTCCGACTCGCCCTTGCGCATCAGCCCGTGGTCGACGTACACGCAGGTGAGCCGGTCCCCGATGGCCCGCTGGACGAGCGCCGCGGCCACCGCCGAGTCCACCCCGCCGGACAGCGCGCAGATCGCCTGCGCGTCGCCGACCTGGGCGCGGACGGCGGCGACGGACTCCTCCACGACGTTCGCGGTCGTCCACGTGGGGGCGAGGCCGGCGCCCCGGTAGAGGAAGTGCTCCAGGACGAGCTGGCCGTGGGTGGAGTGCATGACCTCCGGGTGGTGCTGCACGCCGTACAGCTTCCGCTCGTCGTCCTCGAAGGCGGCGACGGGCACGCCCGCGGTCGACGCGGTGACCGTGAAGCCCGCGGGGGCGGCGGAGCAGGCGTCGCCGTGGGACATCCAGACGTCCTGGCGCTCGGGGGTGCCCGTGAAGAGCGTCGAGTCGGGCCGGGAGACGTTCAGCTCCGTACGCCCGTACTCGCGGCTTCCGGTGTTGTCGACCGTGCCGCCGAGGGCCTGGGCCATGAGCTGGAAGCCGTAGCACATGCCGAAGACGGGCACGCCTGCGGTGAAGATCGCCGCGTCGATGCCGGGGGCGTTCTCCGCGTACACCGAGGAGGGGCCGCCGGAGAGGATGATCGCCTTGGGGTTCTTCGCCAGGATCTCCGGCACCGGCATCGTGGACGGCACGATCTCGCTGTAGATCCGGGCCTCGCGCACGCGGCGCGCGATGAGCTGGGCGTACTGGGCACCGAAGTCCACGACGAGAACGGTGTCGGGGGTCGCTGAGGTCACTGCTGCGGCCTTCCGGCGGTGGGAGGGGGAGATACCGCCGAGTCTATCGGCTGCGGCGTCTCACCATGCGGGCCGCCTTTGGCCACCGGGGGCCCGGGGTGAATACTGGCGGCCATGCGCACGCAGAGCTTCCTCTTTACCTATGGCGACCGGCCCGTCCGGCTGCCATGGTCGTGCGCTTGAGCTGACAAGCGACTTCCCAGGCGCCCCGGGCCGGCAGGCCCGGGGCGCGCTGCGTTGTCGCCGCCGGGATGCGGGCTCGGGGGCCGTGACCCCAGGAGCGACGAGATGAACGCAACCCGGTCGAGCGACCGCGCCACGACCCCCGTGCAGGACGGCACCACCGACCGGACCGGCGCGCGCATGGACGAGGCGGCGACGGAGATCACGGATACCCGCGAACGGATCGACGACCTGGACGCCCGGATCATCGCGCTGGTCGAGGAACGGATGGCGGTCTCGGCCCGCATCCAGAAGGCCCGCATCGCCTCCGGTGGCCGCCGCGTGAACCTCTCCCGCGAAATGGAGATCCTCGCCCGCTACCGCGACCGCCTGGGCCGCCCGGGCACCACCCTGGCGATGACGCTGCTGGAACTGTGCCGCGGCCGGGTGTGACCACGGCCCGACACCGCGACCGCCCGGGTGCTCCGACGACGGGGTCGGAGCACCCGGTACGACCCGAACCGGGACCGCTCACGGCCGTCCGAAGGACCCCTTGCCCGCTCCCCCGGATTCGTCTCCCACCGGATCGACGACCACAGCCCACACCGCCTTGCCGACCCCCTCCCGCTCGACCACGCCCCACCGGGATGCGAGCGCCTCTACCAGGAGCAGCCCGTAGCCACCGGACTCGTCCGGCACCCGCCGCACCGGCCACGCACCGGAGGCGTCGTGCACCTCGATACGCACCCCGCGGTCCTGCCGTACGAAGCGGGTCTGGATTTCCCGCCCCGCCGGCACGCGGGCATGCACAACGGCGTTCGTCACCAACTCCGACACCACCGGCACAGCCGACTCCTCGATCCCGGCCATCCCCCACCCGGCCAGGGCCTTGCGCAACCGAGCTCGTGCCAGCCCCACGCACCTGGGATGCCGACGCCACTGCCACTTCATCACGTGTGTGCTCGAAGCCCCTGAATCGTCTGCCTGTGCGGCCATCTCTCGGCCTCTCGTGGAAGTTGAAGCGGACCGACACCCAGTGAACGGCTGCAGTGCGGCCGTAACCACGTCACTTCCGCGGCAGTTGTGCCGCACGTCTGCTGCATCCACTACCGTGACCAGGGAAGACGGCATGCCGGGAGGACGAGGTATGGCGGACAGACGTGATCGCTTGGCGCTGCGCATCAAGGCGTGCGGCTACAGTCAGGAACGCTTGGCGCATGCCCTGTCCGTCGACCGCACCACGGTCGGCCGCTGGGTACGCGGCGAGGCGGCCCCGCAGGGATTCCTGTGGCCGAAGCTCGCGCGGCTCCTCAAGGTGACCCCGGCGGAGTTGGAGAGCCTGTTGACACCGGGCGAGACTC
This sequence comes from Streptomyces sp. B5E4, assembly GCF_039871555.1. Lineage (NCBI taxonomy): Bacteria > Bacillati > Actinomycetota > Actinomycetes > Kitasatosporales > Streptomycetaceae > Streptomyces > Streptomyces sp. B5E4. Next base: position 37,321 of record NZ_JBDPMI010000043.1, on the reverse strand, counting down.
CGATGGCGGCCACTAGGTCGCAGAGGGGCGGCTCGGACGACGTGATCCGGCGTGACTTCTTACAGCTCATGACCATGGCAAGCGCGATGGTCTCCATGCCCACGCCGGCCGCGGCGACGGGATCGACGGGCTACACGAACATGGGCCCGCACCTGTGGCAGGTATACGCTCTGGCGTCGTCGAAGCAGTCTGTGTACCCCTTTGTCCGTGATCACGCGGTCGAGTTATCCGGGGCGCTTCGCGCGAGTCACGGAGCGGCACACAAGCGTCTCTGCGCGGACGCGGGGGACCTCTTCCAACTTGCCGGAGAGATCATGTTCGACGGCAACCGCTACACGGATGCGGCTCACTGCTACACCCTCGCGGCCAGCGCGGCGCGGGAGGCCGGGGATCCGGACCTGTGGGCCTGTGCCCTGACACGGCACGCCTACATCGGGCTGTACGGAGGCCAGAGGTACGAGGAAACCGCTCCGCTGGTGGAGCTGGCGCGTGACGTGGCCCGGCGCGGAGATGCGCAGCTTTCCACTCGGCACTGGGTTGCCGCGGTGCAGGCCGAACTCTTCGCGGCCATAGGTGATCTCGACTCGTGCAAGCGGTCCCTGGATGAAGCCGAGGAAGTCCATTCGCTCTCCGGCCCCGTGCACAACGGCGGGTGGTTGAGGTTCGACGGCTCCCGCCTCGCCGAGGAACGTGGCACGTGCTTCACCAAACTCCAGCGACCTGATCTGGCCGAGGACGCACTCAACGCGGCGTTGAGGCAGTTGCCTCCCTCATCTCGCCGACGGGGTGGCATTCTGGCGGATCTGGCCCTGATCGGGGTGCAGCGACGTGACATCGACCACATCGTGTCGTACGCGAGCGAGGCGCTGCGGATCGCACGGCAACGCGGGTCCGGCTGGATCGGCCGCAAACTCCTCGCGCTCAGGACGGAACTCGAACCGCTGAAGCCTGACCACAGAGTGAGAGACCTGACAGAGCAGATTTCTGCGCTGAGTTTCTCAGCATGAAAGGAGATCCGTGGACACCGAGGAAGGCCGCATCTTTCGCGAGGCGTGGATCGAGGGTGTGAGGAAGCACTTTCCCGGAGAGCCGAAACCGGGGTACGTCACTCCGTGGGAGGAGACCCCGGGCTGGGAGCGGGAGTCCGCGGCGGCCGTGTGCCGTCAGGTACGGGAGTTCATCAGGCTGTCAGGCGGCAGCACGGTTCGGCTGAGCAGGGAACAGCGCGGGCGCTTCGTCGCCACCTGCTGGATTGCGCAGATCCATCACCGTATCGAGGACCCGAAGCCAGGTTATGTGGCGGACTGGTCCGAGCTTCCCGCATGGCAGCAGGAGACGGACGCGGACATCTTCGACGCGATCGAGAGGGCGACCACCCCGTAGCCGACCGCTCGACCGGGTCATGATGGCCGGGCTTCCGGATCGGGCGGTGGCTCGGCGCCGGGATACCGGGATGGGTTCAGCGGGGTGCGGCCAGTACTGCCGCCAGGCCATCTTGCAGATCCTTGACGAAAAGCTCGGGGACCTCCAGCGACGGGAAGTGTCCCCCGCTCTCGGGCAGGCTCCATCGGACGATCCGGCGGTACCGCTCCTGTGCCCAGGGGCGCGGGCACTTCTCGACGTCGCGGGGATACCCGGTGATGGCCGACGGGACGTCGACCCGGAGTCCGGGGTCGAGCGAGTTGTGGCTTTCGTAGTAGATGCGGGCCGCCGACGCGCCGGTCCGGGTCAGCCAGTACAGGGTGACGTCGTCGAGGATGCGGTCTCGGGACATCGTCTCGAACGGGCTGTCCTCGGTGTCCGACCACTCGGCGAACTTGTCGAGGATCCAGGCGAGAAGCCCGACCGGTGAGTCGACCAGCGAATAGCCGATGGTCTGCGGCCGGGTCGCCTGCTGCTTCGCGTATGCCGCGCGGTGGCGCCAGAAATCACGGGTCTCCTCGGCCCACGTGCGCTCTTCCGCCGTCAGCCCGTCCGTCGTCAGACCGGGCGGTCCCTCCGCGAAGGTCGTGTGGATGCCGAGGACGTGCGCCGGGAACCTGCCGCCGAGGACCGTGGTGATGTTGCCGCCCCAGTCGCCGCCGTGGGCCGCGAACTCGGGGTAGCCCAGCCTTCCCATCAGTTCCACCCAGGCGCCCGCGATCTTTTCTGTTCCCCACCCGGTGGTGGCCGGCCTGTCGCTGTAGCCGAAGCCCGGCAGCGACGGGACCACGACGTGGAAGGCCGGCGTGTCCGCGTCTTTCGGTTCCGCCAGCTCGTCCACCACATCGATGAACCGCACGATGCTGTCCGGCCAGCCGTGCGTCAGGATCAGGGGAACGGCATCCGCGCGCGCGGATCGCCGGTGCAGGAAGTGGATTCCCAGATCGTCGATGGTCGTACGGAACTGGCCGATCCGGTCGAGGCGTTCTTCGAACGACCGCCAGTCGTACCCGGTGCGCCAGTAGTTCACGACATCGACGAGGTCGGCGAGCGGAACGCCCTGTGCCCATCGGCCAGGGCCGGGCGCGGCCCGATGGACCGTCTCGGCCTCCGGCAGCCTCGCCGCGGTCAGTCGCGCGCGCAGATCGTCGAGGTCGGCGTCGGTCGCACGGGCTTGGAATGCCTGCACGTCGTGATGTGGACGAGGCATGAGACCTCCTGGCCATCGGAACCGGCTGTGGGGGAACCGTAACCCCGGACCTGGTGGATGGGGGAAGGGGAGAACCGACGCGGGCGTCAGCCGGGACGGCAGTCCTCCGGCTGGACCACGATGCCGCCGAAGCGGGCTTCGTTCGCCCAGTAGCGAACCCCGTCGACCAGTACCAGGCCGTCGGCCGTGACCTGCTCGCATTCTGTGTCGTCGTCCCGGTGGACCGCCATGAAGCCGCCGCTCAGGCCGGTGTTGAACATCTTGATCGGGCGGCCCGCCAGATCCGTTGCCCGGCGTGGGCATGCGTGGCACAGCGCCCTCGGGTACCGGGCGCTCCACGGCCTGGGGGTGCCGTCATGGGGGCACATGCTCATGGGGCGTCGGCCGGTGGACAGGTGCACCCCCTCCCGCAGGAGCTCGTGCGCTTGTCTACTCGTCCGAGCCGGACCTGTCCAGGCCCGCACTTCGCCACCTCCCCCCGTCGACCTGATCGACGGGGGGTCTGGCGGCTACCGCGTGCCGGCTACGCCGATCACGTGGCCCTCGGGGTCGGTGAACCGGCCGACCACCAGGGTTCCGGGGGTTCCCTCGGGGCCCATCAGGCGTCTGCCGCCGAGGCTTTCGGCCTTCTGGAGTGCGGCTTCCACGTCGGGCACGCCTACGTAGAACAGAACGCGTCCTTCGTAGCCCTCGCCGCCGCCGACGCCGCCGTTGATCCCGCCGTCCGTCGTGCTGCCGTCCACGAAGCCGTAGTCGCCCGGCTGGGAGACGGACTCGGTGGCCGCGTCGCCGACGCCGAACTCCCATCCGAACAGCTCGCCGTAGTAGCTCCGGAGCTTCGCGGGGTCACGTCCGATGACCTCGAAGTGCACCACGGGGTTTCCCATGGGACGTCCTTTCCATGCTGATTGCCGGGTCGTCGGTCATCGACTCGGGCGGGCGGCGAAAGTCATCGGTCAGGCGCGTTCCAGGAGCGCGGCGATCTCCGTGAAGCCGCGGTCGTTCGCGTGCCGGAGCGGGGTCACGCCGTCCCTGTCGGCGATGTCCGGGTCCGCGTCGGCGGCGAGGAGGAGCGCGACGATCTCCTGGTGGTCCTTGCCGCCGTCGCCGAGGATCACCGCTTCGAGGAGGGCCGTCCAGCCGAGGTCGTTGACGTGGTCGACGTCCATGTCGGTGTGCTCGGTGACCCAGCGGACGTACGCGACGTGGCCGCGTTCCGAGGCCGGGATCAGCGACGTGCCGCCGAAGCGGTTGGTGACCGTCAGGTCCGGGGTGCGGTCGCCTGACATCAGGAGGCGGGCCATCTCCGTGCCGCCGGTGACGCCGGTGACGAGCCAGGCGCTGTCGCTGCGGTCGTCCTGGGCGTCGGGGTCGGCACCGGCGGCGACGAGAGGGCGGGCGGCGGCGACGTGATCACCGAGGGCGGCGAGGAGGAGCGGGGTGCGGCGGTGGTCGTCGCGGGCCTCCGGGCGGGCGCCGGCGTCGAGGGCGGCGCGTACGGCGTCGGCGTCGCCGCGCTCGGCGGCGTCGAGCAGGTCGCGGTCCCGGGCGGGGTCGCGGGGCGGGGTGGTGTCGCGGGGGGTCGCGCTGTCGGACACGGGGCCTCCTGGGGTGGTGGACGTGGCGGCCGGTGTGCCGGAGGACGGCGGGCCCGGGTCCGGTTCGCCCGCGCCCGCGCAGCCGGCCACGGCGACGAGCGCCGCCACTACGGCGCCGGCCGCCGCCGCGCCGCCGCGCAGGCCGCGGCGGCGGGCGGACGGGTGCGGGCGGCCCGGCATCAGCGGCCCAGCGCGGCGACGCCGGCTTCCGCGTACGCCTCGTCCTGGGCGCCGCTCGGCGCGCCGGCCACGCCGATGCCCGCGATCGGGGTGTCGTTCGCCTGCACCGGGGCGCCCCCGGCCAGGAACAGGGTGCCCGGGATGTCCTTCAGGTTCGGGGCGTCGTCCAGCCGCTCGACGAGGTCGGAGGTGGGGGCGTTCCAGGAGACGGCGGTGTACGCCTTGCGCTCCGCGGACTCGTACGACTGCGGCCCCGCGCCGTCGCCGCGGACGGTGACGAGGGTGTTGCCGTTGCGGTCGACCACGGCGACCGTCACCCGCCGGCCGTCCTTCTCGGCCGCCTTCAGCGCCGCCTGGGCGGCCTCCAGCGCGGCGTCGTCGGTCAGGTGGCGGGTGGTGGTGAGGTCCTCGCCGGCGACACCGCCCGTGGCCGGCGCTGCCGCGGCCGGTGCCGCCGCCGGCTCCGCCGTCGCGGTCGCGGCGGCGCCCAGGACGCTGCCGCCGACGACGGCCGCCGCGGCGGCGCCGGTCAGGACACGGGCGCGGATCGAGAGCTTCTTCATGGTGGGCGTTCCCTCCGGTACGTACGGTACGTGGACTGCGGTCGAGCCCGGCGGCCCGCGCCTCCCGGCGCGTACCGCCTGCTCCGTACCTCCACCCTCGGCCCGCCCCGCGCCCCCGCGGGTCGGCGGTGCGGATGCCGTCGGGCGGCGGTCCGGGGGACACCGGGGTCAGCCGAACGGCTGATGCGGCGGGGTGCCCCCGCGCGGTACGAAGCGAGGATGAACGTGCCCACCGACCCCCTCGGCCCGCTCCGGGCCGATCCGGACGCGGGCCGGCTGCGCGCGGTGCTGCACGCCGCCTTCTTCCTGCTGCTCGCCGCCTCCCTCGCCCGCTATCTGCTGCGCCACCCGGGCAGCGGGCTCACCCCGTGGGTCGTGGGGCTGACGGCGGCGCTGGTCGCGGTGTACGTGAGCGGGCGCGGCGGGCTCGGCAGGCCGGCGGGGCGGGTGTGGCTGGCGGTGCTCGTGGGGGTGTGGGTGGTGCTCGTGGTGTGCGCGCCGAGCTTCGCCTGGAGCGGGGTGCCGCTCTTCTACGCCGCGCTGCGGATCCTGCCGGCCCGCGCCGCGCTGTGGCTGATCGGGGCGCTCACGGTCCTCGTGGTCGCCGCCCAGGTGCGTATCGCCAGGAACGACGGCGACCTGCCCATTCTCATCCTCGGCCCGCCCGCGGTCGCCGCCCTGGCGGCGGCGGTCTTCGTCTCCATGCAGCGGCAGTCCGCGCGGCAGCGCGCGCTGATCGAGGACCTGGTGCGTACCCGACGCGAACTCGCCGCCACCGAACGCCGCGAGGGCACCCTCGCCGAGCGGCAGCGGCTCGCCGCGGAGATCCACGACACCCTGGCGCAGGGGCTGTCCAGCCAGCGGATGCTGCTGCAGGCGGCGGAGCGCACATGGCGGACGGATCCCGACGCGGCGATGCGGCACGTCGGGATCGCCGCCGCCGTCACCGACCGCAACCTCGCCGAAGCCCGCCGCTTCGTGCACGACCTCGCCCCCGCGGACCTCGCCGGGGGCGGCGGTCTGGCGGAGGCGCTGGCGCGGCTGGCGGAGCGGGAGAGCGGGGCGGGCGGGGGTCCCGAGGTGGTGTTCCGGCAGGACGGTACGCCGCCGGAGCTGCCGGAGCGTACGCAGGCGGCGCTGCTGCGCGTCGCGCAGGGGGCGGTCGCCAACGCGCGCGAGCACGCGGGCGCCGCGCATGTGGCGCTCACCCTCAGCGACCTCGGCGACCAGGTGGTGCTGGACGTCGCCGACGACGGCCGCGGCTTCGACCCGGAGACGGTCCCGGGCCCGGGGGCGGCGCGGGGGCACGGGCTGCCCGCGATGCGGGCACGGCTGCGGCAGCTCGGCGGGGAGCTGACAGTGGAGTCGGCGCGGGGCGAGGGGACGGTGCTGTCGGCGGCTGTGCCGGCAGGGGGCGCGGTACGGGACGCGGGGCGGGACCCGGGCCCGGCGCAGGAGAGGGAAGGGACTTCGTCGTGACCGTCCGCGTCCTGCTCTGCGACGACCACGCCGTCGTCCGCGCCGGGCTGCTCGCGCTGCTGTCGAGCGCCCCGGACATCGACGTCGTCGGCGAGGCCGGCACCGGGGAGGAAGCACTCGCGACGGCGGCGAAGCTGCGCCCGGACATCGTGCTGATGGACCTGCAACTCGGCCCCGGCATGGACGGCGTGACGGCCACGCGCCGCATCGTCGCCGAACTCCCCGGCACCCGAGTGCTGGTGCTCACGACGTACGACACGGACGCGGACATCACCCGCGCGGTCGGCGCGGGCGCGACGGGCTATCTGCTGAAGGCGGAGCGGCCGGAGGAGCTGTTCTCGGCGATCCACGCGGCGGCGGAGGGCCGCACGGTGCTGTCACCGCCGGTGGCGGACCGGGTCATGGCCCAGCTCCGCACCCCGCGGCCGACGCTGACGGACCGCGAGCGCGACATCCTGGCGCAGCTCGCCCGGGGCAGCTCGAACCGCGAGATCGCGCGGGCGCTGTTCATCAGCGAGGCGACGGTGAAGACCCACCTGGGCCGGATCTACGACAAGTTGGGAGTGGACTCCCGCGCGGCCGCGGTGGCGGTCGCGAACGAGCGGCGGCTGCTGGGCTGAGCGGCGGGAAGAGGGCGTGCCACGACCGGGTGACGCCGAAGCACGGTCCGGGCGGACGGGCCGGGGCCCGGCCCGGCGAGGCGGGCGCATACGGTCCGGCTCTTGCGGCCGGAGATCCGCGGCGCGGCCGGGGCGGGAGGCGCGCGCGGCCGGTCCCGCAGGCGGCTGCACGCGCGCCGTCAGGCGTCAGTCGGTGCGCCGGCTCGCCGCGCGGGCAGACAGACCCGGCCCGGCGTGCGCCGTCGCGGACGCGCTGCCGCCGCGCGCCGCCCGGGTTGTCTGTACGCCGCGTAACCCCGCCCCGTCCTCAGGGCACCGGGTCCGGGCCCGCCCGGGGCGTGGTCGGCCGGCTGGGCGGGTCGGCGGGCGTGGGGGCGAAGAGGGGGGCCAGCTCCGACAGGTCCAGGGCCTGCAGTGCCTCCGCCAGCGTGCTGCGGGGGCGGCGGGTGCCCGCCGTGCGCAGGACGCCCGTGAGCGGTCTGGCGTCCGCGACCGCCAGTGCGGCGGCGATCGCCTCCCCGGCGTCCCGTACCTCCGCGAACTGCGCCACCCGCCCGGTGCCGCCCCGCGGTGCCCGCTCCGGCCCGGCCGGCGCCGCGCCGCCGCCTCCCGGCGACGCGCTCTGCGCCACGTCCCGTACGGTCGCCGCCACCGATGTCGCGCCCGACGCGCGCCAGGTGAACTCCGCGGTCCGCTCCCCGCCCCGGTACACCGCGATCCCCGCCGCGCCGTCCGCCGCGAACAGCGCCACCGCGGGCCAGCCCTCGCCCCGCGTCATCGCCGCCGCGGCGGCGAGCAGCAAGTCGGGCGACGGCGGTTCCCCCGCCGCCGTACGGCCCCGCGGCCACCGGCCGGGCGCCCGCCCGGGCGCACGCACCGGCGGCCGGCCGAGCTCCGGGCGCTGCCGGGTGCGCAGTTGGGCGCAGGTGCGGGCGCTGCCCGTGGCGGTCAGGCGCAGCCGCAGCCCCGCCGCGTGGGCCGCCTTGGCGACCGCGGCCGGCGGCGCCGTGCAGACGACGATCCCGGCGTACGGGACCGGTTCGGGCGCGGCGCCGGTCCCCGAGGGCCCGAAGGCCGCCCCGGGGCCCGGGGCGTTGTCCGGGCGGGGGCCGAACAGCGGGACACGCCGGGCGAGTTGCGCCCGTACCTCCTGGCGGGCCAGGAGGAAGCGGCGCCGGATGGCCTCGGCGTCGTCGCCGGGCTGCGCCCAGGGCACGCCGCGGGCGTCCGAGCCGACGGCGCGGAAGACCTCCAGCGCCTCGTCCCAGCGCCGGGCGCGGACGAGCGCGGCGGCGAGGCAGTTGCGGAAGCCCGCGGCCTCGGGGTCGCCGGGCTCGTAGTGCGCGGACAGCTCCAGCGCGCGTTCGACGGCCCAGGTGGTGGACGTGCCGGGCGTGTCGCCGTGGTCGGGCGCGCCGGACGGTGCGCTGCGTGCCCGGCACACGCCGAGCGACGCGGCCTCCAGCGGCAGCGCGTGCAGCAGCGAACCCGGCAGCGCCTCCTCCGCCGACTCCTCCGCGAAGACCATCAGCTCCTCGACGTCCGCGCCCCCGACGATGCCGAGGTAGCGCAGCGCGGCGACGTGCGCGCCGTGGTGGCCGGGCGCGCGGACGACCGCCTCGGCGAACCGGGAGACGAACGCCTCCCGCGGCGCCCGTACGGCGGTGGCGTGGTCGAGGGCGATGCGCCACGGCACGGGGTCGCCGGGCGCCTGCGCCGCGGCCAGCCGGACGAGGGGCAGCACGTCGCGCAACACCGCCCGGGGGTCGGTGGCGGGGAGGCCGCCGGCGCCGTACGGGCCCCGGTGCCGCCGCCCGCCGCCGGCACCGGCCGCTCCGGCCGCGCCGCCCGCTCCGGTACGGGGAGTCCCGCCGCCCCCCGGCGCCGGGCCCCCCGGTCCGGCGCCGGGGGGCGCCCCCGCGCCGGCCTCCGGCCCCACGCCCCGCGCCGGCCCCGTCCCCGTACCGGGCCGTCCGTGCTCCGATGCCGTGCCCGGCCGTCCGTACCCGGGCCCCGCGCCCGGCACCCCGTACCCCGGCCACGACTCCGCGTCGGCCACCCCGGCCCACGCGCCGCCCGCCCCGTCGCCGTCCCCGGCACCGGCCCCGCCAGGAGCCCCCGGGTCCGCCCACGGGCCCTGCGCCGACCCGCCGCCCCGCCGCCGTACGCCCCACCCCTCGAACCGCCGCCTGCGCGGCCCGTACTTCTCCACCCGCCACGCCAGCAGCAGCCGCTCCGCCTCGACCACCGCCGCGTCCCCGCACTCCGGGTCCCACTCCCGCCACCGCCGCAGCCACCCGTCGTCGTCGAGGGCCGCGGTCGCCAACTCCGCGACGTAGGTGTCCCGTCGCTCCCACTCCGCCGCCCGCCCGGCACCGGCGAGGAGTTCGCGGGCCGGGCGGAAGTCGCCCGCCTCGGCGGCCGGGAGGACCGCCCGGACGCGGTGGCCCGGGGCGTCCAGCAGGACGTCTTCGTCGAGGGGCAAGTCGGCGCCGACCCAGGAGTAGTGGCGCACCACGCGCGGGAACGTCACAAGGGGCCGGAGGAAGTGCATGGCACTGCATTCAAGGCCATACGAACCCCCGCGTTCCAGACTCCTACGGTGACGATCCGATATCCGAAGCGGAGTCCGGTCCATCCAGTCACAGAATGGTTTCAGCAGGAGGGACGGGCAGGGGCAAATCCGTTCTCACCGGTCACCCGGTCGGCGTCCGGGTGGCGTGACCGCCACCACACCCGGTTCGTTGAACCGGATGCGGTGACCGGATGCAGGGGACAGCAGCCCGGTCCCGGCAGGGATGCGGCCGGCTCCGGGGACGCCCGGACCGGCCGTCCCCGCGCCGGCGCCCGGATACGCGCCGCGCCCCCGGCTCCGCACGCCCCCGCCTCAGCGGAAGCGCAGCGCCTTCAGCGCCCGCAGCCCGCGGCTCATGAACGCCGCGTAGCCCTTGTCGTCGTCGTACCGCAGCGGCCCCAGCGCGAACGGCGCCAGCGGTACCACTCGTTGCTGCGCCACCGTCTGCGACTCCGTGTACTTCAGGATCCCCTCCGAGCCGTGCCGTCGGCCGACCCCGGAGTCCTTCATTCCGCCCATGGGCGCCTGCACGCTGCCGTACGCGGCCCCGTAGCCCTCGTTGATGTTCACCGTGCCCGTCTGCAGCCGGGCGGCGATCCGGCCGCCCCGGCGGCCGTCCTTCGTCCACACGCTCGCGTTCAGCCCGTACGGCGTCGCGTTGGCGCGCGCGACGGCGTCGTCCTCGTCGCGGAAGCGGTAGACCGAGACGACCGGCCCGAAGGTCTCCTCGTCGCAGACGGTCATGCCGGGCTCGACGCCGTCGAGGATCGTCGGCTCGTAGAAATACGGGCCCACATCCGGCCGCGCCCGCCCGCCGGCCAGCACCTCGGCGCCCTTGCCGACGGCCTCGTCCACGTGCCGGGTGACGGTCTCCAACTGCTGCCCGCTGACCAGCGAGCCCATGTCGGCGCCGTAGCCGAGGGTGTTGCCCAGGCGCATGGCCTTGGTCCTGGCGACGAAGCGGGCGAGGAACGCGTCGGCGATCGACTCGTGCACGTACAGCCGCTCGACGGAGATGCACAACTGCCCCGCCGACGCGAACGCCGCGCGCACCGCGCCCTCCGCAGCCTTCTGCACGTCGGCGTCGGCGAGCACCAGCATGGGGTTCTTGCCGCCCAGCTCCAGCGAGGCGCCGACGAGCCGGGCCGCGGCGCCCTGGGCGACCTCGCGTCCGGTGCGGGTGGAGCCGGTGAAGGAGACGTAGTCGGCGTGCCGGACGATCTCGGGGCCGACGACCGGTCCCGGGCCGATCACGACCTGCCACACCTCCTCCGGCAGCCCCGCCTCGATCAGCTTCCGGCGCGCCCACAGGGCGGTCAGCGGGGTCTTGGAGTCGGGCTTCATGACGAGCGCGTTGCCCGCGGCGAAGGCCGGCAGGGCGTCGCCGACGGAGAGTTCGAGCGGGTAGTTCCAGGGCGCGATCTGGCCGACGACGCCGCGCGGGTGACGCAGCTCGGTCACCTTGGTCAGCGTCGGCAGCGCGCCGGTGTGGCGCCTGGGGGCGAGGTAGGCGGGAGCCCGGCGGCCGTAGTGACGGGCGGCCAGCGCGACGGCCTGCACCTCCTCGTGCGCGTGCAGCCGCGCCTTGCCGGTCTCCAACTGCACGAGGTCGAGGACCTCGTCCTGGTCGCGCAGCAGCAGGTCGTGGAAGCGGAGCAGCACGGCGGCCCGCCGGCGTACGGGCCTGGCCGCCCAGGCGCGCTGCGCGGCGCGGGCCCGCTCGAACGCGGTCTCCACGTCCGCGGGCTCCGCCTCGGGGACGTCGGCCAGCACCTCGCCGGTCAGCGGGGACCGGACGGCGACGGTGCCGGTGCCGGCGACGCCGCGGGTCAGGCGCTCGACGAGCGCGGGCGTGACGAACTCGGCGGCGACGGCGCCGGCGGTGCGGGCGCCGTCCGAAGCGGAAGCGGTGGGGTTGCCTACGGCGGTCTCCGTCATACGGCCGAGGGTAGGACTCCGGCGGCGCCTTTGGATACCTGCCGGTAACCGAATTCCGCCAGCGATTGCTGGCTCATACGTTCGGGGCCGTACCGGCGCCGGTGGCCGGCCGGCGTCCCGGCGGCCGCCGGCCTGTACCGGCGACCGCCCCGCCCCGTCACATGTCCTGGATGTCGAGTGAGTCGACGACTTCCTCGAAGACCCGCTCGCCGTCCCGCTTGCCCTCGCCCGCGGCCGGCATCTGCACGGTCAGGTGCCAGCCGATGTTGTCGTCGTTGACGTAGAAGAACTCCCGGCTGCGCATCTCGGTCTCGTCCTCGTACCCCTCGTCGCGGGTCCAGGTCGTGACCATCTCGGCGGCGTCCTTCCCCCGGTACTCGAACTCCGTGACCGAGCCCTCGACGTCGGAGCTCAGCTCGGTGCAGCTCAGATCCTCGCCCTTGTCACACGCCAGCGTCTGGTTGGCCTCGCTCAGCGCGCTGTCCTCGTTGCCCGCGGAGCGGGTGAGCCACAGGCTGGGCGTACCGCCCGGGTCCGTGTACGTGACCGTGCCCTCGTCGACGCTGCGCTTGTAGTCCTCCGGCACCGCCAGCGACGCCTTGAGCTGTTCCGTCTCGTCGTACGTCTTCCAGCCCGCCGGCGCGTCGTCGCCGCCGCCGAACGGGTTCACCAGCGCCAGCACCAGCGCCGCCACCACGGCTATCGCCCCGCCGAGCACGCCCAGCCGCCCGCCGCGCCCCTCGGGCAGCGCCGCCGCCATCCTCCCGCCGCGGCCGCCGCCCGCGCTGTCCGCGCCGCCCGCCACCGGGGCGATCATCGTCTGCGCCGGCACCGGCCTGGCCACCGCCTCCAACTGCCGGCGCACCTCGTCCGGCGCGGGCCGCGCCGCCGGGTCCTTGCGCAGCAACTGCATCACGACCGTGCCCAGCGCCCCGGACCCGCGCGCGGGCGCCGCCGGTTCGGCGGAGAGCACGGCCTGCAGCGTCGCCGGCGCGGTCTGCCTGCGGTACGGGGACATGCCCTCCACCGCCGCGTACATCACCACGCCCAGCGACCACAGGTCCGACTCGGGCCCCGGCCGCTGGCCGAGCACCCGCTCCGGCGCGATGTACTCCGGCGACCCGACGAACGCGCCGGTCTCCGTGAGCCCCTGCTCCCCCTCGATCTGCGCGATGCCGAAGTCGGTGAGCACGACGCGGTCGTACCGGCCGAGCAGCACGTTGTCGGGCTTGACGTCGCGGTGCAGGATCCCCGCCTCGTGCGCGGCGGTCAGCGCGCCGAGCACGGCGCCGCCGATCCGCGCCACCTCGCGCGGGTCGAGGGTGCCCTCGGTGAGCTGGTCGCCGAGGGAGCGCCCGCGGACCAGCTCCATCACGATCCAGGGCCTGCCGTCCTCCATCACCACGTCGTGCACGGTGACGACGGAGGGGTGGTCGATCCGGGCGGCGGCGCGGGCCTCGCGCTGCATCCGCTCGTACGCCGTCTGCCGTGTCCGCTCGTCGAGGTCGGCGGGCAGCCGGGGCTCCTTCACGGCGACGTCGCGGTCGACGACCTCGTCGTGGGCCCGCCACACGGTGCCCATGCCGCCGACGCCGAGCCGGGCGGCGAGGCGGTAGCGCCCGCCGATCAGCCGGCCCACCGCGGGATCGGCGACGACCTGCGTGGCCGCGGCCTCCTGCGCAGCGCCGTTGGCGTTCTGCTGCGGTGGCCGCAGGCCGTAGCTCGTGGGCTCGTCCCCCACCTTGTCCCCCTCGTCCGTCATGGCACCATCAATAGCGCACTACCGCGCGGTCGCTTCCCCGGATATCAGCTCTGTAGAAAACGTGCGACATCGGCGGTCTCCGCCGTGACATCCGCCGCAGCCCGGTCGGGGCCCTCGGCGAACATGCGGACCTGCACGTTTCCCTTCCGCGGGCCGGTCCATGTACCGGCCGCGCGGCCATTTACGGTAACAGCGGCGCGAATCTGCCCGCCCCCGGGGCGGACGGCGCGGACGAAGTCAGGAGGGATGGCGGCGTCGCGGTCGCGCCAGCCGAGCCAGTAGTCGTCGTAGGCGGGGAGGAGGCGGACGTCGGGGGAGGGGTCCGGCCCGTCCGCGCCCGTCTCGCCCGTGCCCTGCTCGTCCGTGCCCTGCTCGTCCGTGCCCTGCTCGTGCGGCGCCGCCTCCGGCCATACGCGGCGGGCCGTGCCCGGCGGCAGGCCGGACCAGACGGCGAAGTCGTCGGGGGCGGCGGGGCCGTGGCCGCGCAGGTAGCGCCGTACCAGCTCGCGCACCGCGGCGTCGCCGGCCGGCTGCGGGCCGGCCGGGGGCGGCAGCCAGTCGCGCAGCGCCACGTACGTGGGCTCACCCGCGCGCAGCGGCCCGTGGCAGACCAGCCCGGCGAGCGCCGCCCTGCGGATGACGTGGATCGGCGCCTGCCCTTCGGGCTCGACGCCGACGCGCGCCAGGCGCTCGGCCAACTCGGCCCGGGTCAGCGGCCCGTGCGCGGCGACCGCGTCCACGACGACGCGCTCCGCGCGCCCGTACACGTCCTCGTCCAGCCCGAGGTCGCGGTGGCGCCGGGCGGCGCGGGAGACGAGACGGGGGCCGTAGAGGGCGAGCAGCCAGTGCACGTCGGCCGCGGGCACGAGGTGCAGCGTGCCGCGCATGAACCACCCGCGGACCAGGGTCCGCCGGTCCTCCAGCGCCTCGCGGACGGCGGTGCGGGTGAGCCCGCGCGCGCGGGCCCGCAGCCCGAGCGCCGCGGCCTCCACGTCCTGCGCCTGCACGGCGAACACACGCGCCACGACCTCCTCGGCACCGGTGCACCGCACGCCCCCGGCGACACACTGGGACCGCGCCCGCGCCAGGAACACGGCGGGGCCGGTCACGGACCCGCTCCCTCCGCGCGGCGCCGCGGGCGCGCGTCAGCGGCGTCCGCACCCGCGCCGCCACGCCCCCGGGCCCCCGGTCCGCCGCAGGTCACCGCTCCGCCTTCCGTCACCGGTCCGTCCACACCCCCCGTACCGCATAGGCCACCGCGCCCGCCGCCAGCACCGCCGCGCCGGCCGCGACGGACACCGGCGGCAGCGAGAACGCCAGCACCACGCACCCCGCAAGGCCCACCGCCGGCACCACGCGCGGAGGTCGGCCCTCCTCCCGGCCGAGCGTCCACGCCGAGGCGTTGGCGACGGCGTAGTACACCAGCACCCCGAACGACGAGAACCCGATCGCCCCGCGCACGTCCACTGTCGCAGCCACCACTGACACCACCGCGCCGACCGCCAGCTCCGCCCGGTGCGGCACCCGGAACCGCTCGTGCACCGCCGCGAGCCCGTGCGGCAGGTGGCGGTCCCTGGCCATGGCCAGCGTCGTACGGGAGATCCCGAGGATCAGTGCCAGCAGCGCCCCCAGCGCCGCCACCGCCGCCCCGACCCGCACCACCGGCTCCAGCCACTCCGCACCCGCCGCCGACACCGCGTCCGACAGCGGCGCCGTCGCGTGCGCCAGCCCGCCGGGGCCGAGGACGGCGAGGACGGCCACCGACACCGCCGCGTACACGACGAGCGTGATGCCCAGCGCCACGGGCACCGCGCGCGGGATCGTGCGCTCCGGGTCGCGGACCTCCTCGCCGAGCGTCGCGATGCGCGCGTACCCGGCGAACGCGAAGAACAGCAGACCCGCCGCCTCCAGGACCCCCCACACCGAGGCATCGCCACCCGGCCGCAGCCGGTCCGCCTCGGCGGCGCCGCCGGTCAGTGCCGCCACGACGACGGCGGCCAGCACCGCGAGCACGGCGGCGACGATCACCCGGGTGAGGAGCGCGGACTTCTGCACCCCGCGGTAGTTGACGGCCGTCAGCGCCACCACGGCGGCCACCGCGACGACGTGCTTCTGCTCCGGCCAGGCGTACGCGCCGACCGTCAGCGCCATCGCCGCGCAGGACGCCGTCTTGCCGACGACGAACGCCCACCCGGCGAGGTAGCCCCAGAACGGGCCGAGGCGTTCGCGGCCGTAGACGTAGGTGCCGCCGGAGGCCGGGTAGCGGGCGGCGAGCCGGGCCGAGGAGGTGGCGTTGCAGTACGCGACGACGGCGGCGGCGCCGAGCCCGATGAGCAGACCGGAGCCGGCGGCGCGGGCGGCGGGCGCGAGGGCGGCGAAGATCCCGGCGCCGAGCATGGCGCCGAGGCCGACGAGCACGGCGTCGCCGACGCCGAGCCGGCGGGCGAGAGGGGTGGCCTGGTCGGACATGGGCGGGAGGGTAGCGGAGAAAGGTGACGGGGAGGGGCGCACGGGTCACGACCGGGGGCGTGGCACGTACGGGACGGAGGGGACCGGCTGCTACGGCACCCGCCGCACCCTCACCCCGTCGGCCGGTAGCTCTCCGCCGCGATCCGGTGGAACCGCTCCACCTCGTCGTTCTCGCCGTCCGGTCCGATCAGCAGCACCACGTGGTAGCTGTCGTCCCAGATCATCGCCAGGTTACGCGCGTGCACCTGCCGCCCGTTGCCGTCCGTCCAGTCGAACTCGCCCTCCGCCATCACCCGCTGCCCGACCTCGATCCGCCGCAGCCCGTCGGCCTGCGCCCAGGCCGAGTCGCGGTACTCGTCCAGCTCCGGCTCGCTCTGCTGCTGGTAGGCCATCGGGTCGCTGCCGAACTCGCCGACGCCGTCGCGGCCGGGGACGACGACGAGTTCGTAGTCCCCGCCGACGTAGCTGATCCGACCGTCGCTCCCGGCGCTGCGCTGCCAGTCGTCGCGGACGGCGACCTCGAAGCCCGCGGGGTCCTCGCGGAGCACGAAGCCGTCGGGCAGTTCGGAACCCGCGCCGCTGCCCTGCCCGCCGTCCTCCGTCTTGTCGGGGGCGTCCCCGGACTCCTTCGGCCGGCTGCGCTCCCCGGCCTCGTTCGGCTCGCCGGGGTCCGCGGACGGTGCCCCCGACTCCCCCGGCTCGTCGCCGCGGCCGGCGCCGACGACACTGCGCTGGTCGCGGTTGCCGGCCTCGTCGGCCTCGGGCATGAACATCGCCGCGTACGCGATGGCGCCGGCCATGGCGACGAAGATCAGCGCGATGAGCGTACGGCCCAGGCTGCGGGGCCCGCGCGGGCCGCGGCGCGCCCGGCGTTTGTGCCGCGCGTGCACCGGCACCGGCGACTTGTTGGCGCGCCGCCGGCGCATCAGCTCGCCGCGCCTGCGCAGTATCGGCAGCCGCCGCGGATCGCCGCCGCGGCCGGTGCCGTGCTGCGGCACGGTGACCGTACGGCTGCCGATGCCGGGCTCGGGCGCGGTCCGGATCAGAGACCGCAGCCAGCCGCGCAGTTCCTCGAAGTCCGGCCGCTCCGTGGGGTCCTGACGCAGCAGCGACTCCACGACGGGGCGCAGGGCCCCGCACTCCTCGGCGTGCGCCGGGGGCTCCGAGCAGACGAGCTGCACCAGCTCGCCGACGTCCTCCTCGGGGTACGCGGAGTGCCCCTGGACGGCGCGGAAGAGCAGCGCGCCGAGCGCCCACAGGTCGGCGGCGGGGCCGACGGGGGGCGCGAGCTGCCAGTGCTCGTGGATGGGCCCGGCCTGCTCGGGCGCCCAGCGCTCGGTGACCGCGCCGACGACCTGCATCCGGGTCTGCCGCGCGCGCTCGGCGGCGAGCCGGGTGCTGGGCCCGGGGTAGCGGGTGGCCCCGCCGGCCTCGGGTCCCGGCAGCTCGTCGTGCGGCGCGGGCACGGCCTGCGCGCCGACGGGCACGGCGATGGACGCCCCGGGCCGCACCCCGGGCAGGCTGCCGCCGTAGGAGGCACCGCCGGGGAGGGGGTCGGGGAGGGACGGCCGGTCGGGCTCGGCGAACTCGGGAGGCCGGGAGCCGGGGTTGCCGTAGGCACCGGGGCCGCGGCCGCCGGTCTGCCCGGCGCCGGGGTACGCCCCGGGGCCGCCGGGCGGGCGCGAGCGGTCGGGGGCGTGGTAGCCGCCATGGCCGGAGCCGGCGCCGCCGGGCGCGGAGGCCGGGCCGGGTCCGCGGGACGCACCGGGACCGCCGTGGGCGGCGCCGGAGTGGTCGGAGGAACCGGCCCCGCCCGCGCCCCCGGACGCACCGCCGATGCCACCGCGGCCCCCGGGCGCACCCGCACCGTGATACGGGCCGGGCCCACCGCCCGCGGGCGCACCAGGGGGTGCCCCGGAGCCACCGCGCGGCGCCGCGCCTCCGGGCGGGCCCGCGCCGTACGGGCCGGGCGCACCGGGCCCACCCTGCGCACCACCGGAGCCGGGAGCGCCAGGTGCGACCGGGCCGCCCACGTGGGGCGTCGGGCCGCCGGGGGGCGCGCCCGCGCCCCGGTAGGAGCCGGGCGGGGGCGTGGCGCCGTAGGGGTCCGCGGTGCCGTACTCGTCGTAGCCGTCCTCGCCCGCGTCGTGCGGCAGGTCGTCCCAGGGGGCGCCGGCATCGGGTGAACCGGGCGCCTGCGCAACCGGGTTGGCGGCGGCGCCCTGCGCGGGCTGGTTGCCGCCGATGTCGATGCGGTCGCTGTACGCCGGACCGGCACCCGCACCCGGAGGCCGGCCGGCCTCGGGCGTACGCGCCGCCTGCCCCGGCACCGCCGGACGTCTCGCCCCCGGCGCCCCGGCACCACCGGCAAGCCGCGCCTCGGCGGCCCGCGTACCGGCCTGGTACGCGGCCATCACGCCGGCCCGCGCCGCGGGCACCTCGTCCCCGCGGCCGGCGGGGGCGGAGCCACCGCGCATCTGCCCGTCGGGCCGGGCCGGACCGGCACCGCGGGGCCCCTGGCCCCCGGCCGCCCGTCCGGCCTCCGGCATCGCCGGATTGCGATGTCCCGAGCCCCCGGGCGCGGCACCACCGGGCTGCCCGCCGGGATGACCGCCCTGCGGCCCGTTCCCGTACGGCTGTTGAGCCGGCCCCCCGGGCCCGGCGGCACCGCCGCCGGCCTGGCCGCCCGGACGGCCGCCGGGATGACCACCCTGCGTCGCACCGCCCTGCGGGCCGCCCGCGTACGGCCGTTGAGCCGGACCACCGCCCGGCACCCCGGGCCCCTGTCCGTGGCCGCCGCGCTCGCCACCGGCCGCTCCGGAAGCCGCACCGCTCTGCTGCCACGCCCCGAACGGCCAGCCGTCCGAGGCCGTCTCTCCGGGTCTCGCTCCGGCGTCCGAGCCGCCCTGCGCGCCCCATCCCGGTTCGCGCCCCTGCGACTCACCGCCCCGCGGCTCAGCCTCCGTCGCCTCCGGCCCGCCGCCCGCCCCGTACGGAGCCGAGCGCCACACCTCGTCGTCCTCGTCGTACGGCGGCGTGCCGTACGGGCCCGCACCGCCGCGCGCCTCCGCGCCGTCGCCGTACGGTCCACGGCGGTCGTCCCACCCCGGCGGTAAGACACCGCCCTCCGGCCGGCCGACCTCGCGTGGGGAGCCCTGCGCCGGCAGGAACCCCGTTGCCGGGTCGGGGAGTTGCGGCAGGCCCGGCGCGTCGTCCGGCCCCGGCCCCATGCCCGGGTCCGCCGCGCTCACGCCGGGGCGGGGACCGGGGCTGCCCGAGGGGCGCGGGGGTTCGCCGCGGCCCGGCGGCGGGGGCAGCGGGTCGTAGCCGCACAGCGCCTCTTCCGCCGCGCCGGACGCCAGGCCCGTCAGGACCACCCGGCCGTCGTCGCAGACGAGCACCGTGCGCGTCGTGATGTTGCGGTGCGTCCAGCCGTGCGCGTGCAGCGCACGCAGCGCCGTGAGGATGTCCGCCGCGACCTCCGCCCCGCGGTACGGGCTCAACGGCCGCTCCTCCAGCAGCCCTTCGAGCGTCCGCGCGGGCACCAGCTCGCTGACGATCCAGAGGCTGCCGCCCTCCTCGAAGACGTCGAAGACCTGCGCCAGCCGGGGGTGGTCCGGTATGGCCGCCGCCGCGCGGGCCGCGTCCATCGCGCGCTGCACCACCACGCTCGCCGCGCTCCGGCCCGCCCCGCCGCCGTACCCGGAGGGATCCTCGCCGCCGCCGTCCTCTATCAGCTCGGCCTCGACGACCTCCGGCAGCGGCACCTGTCCGATGAGGACGTCCTGCCCGCTGTACGTGTCGAAGGCGCGCGTGTGGATGGGTTCGGCGTCGACGGCAGCCGGTAGCCGGTAACGGTCGGCGAGCACTCGGCCCGCGTAGTCGTCCACGAACGCCTCCCCACAACCGCGCAATGAACCTGAGACCGGGCCAAATGCGGTCGGTATTCAGCCTGGTCCGGATGCGTACGGTCCGCGAGACATCACGATACGTGCTCGACGGGTGGTCTGTGCCCCGCTCGCGCGGGTTAGTCGACCGGCTTGAAGGATTCGAACGCCGTGTCGCGCAGCTCGCGGCACTCCGCGCCGTCCCACTCGTTCTCCGGGCAACTGATCATTATCGCGTAGCCATGGGTGTCGTCCACGGCGAATCCGCGGTCCAGGACCCTTATCCGCCGGCCGTCCTGTACGCGGCTGAACTGCCAGTCCGCGACCGTGGGATACCCGCGCCACTTGATCTCCTTCATCGAGATCTTGCGGTAGCCGGAGCTGGACGAACTCACGGCGCCCTCTATCTCCTGCCAGTTCGACAGCGCGCCGCCCGGGGTGTTGTTCGGCCCGGAGGTGAAGTCGATCTGCACGCGCGGGAAAGAGGACGATCCGCTGAAGATCGCGCCGCCGCCGCCCGGCGAGGTGGAGGTGCGCTGCCAGCCGTCAGGGAGGGCCACGGAGAACTTGAACTCCGGCTCGCTGAGCGTCGCGTAGCCGTCGGGTACGCCCGAGGAGTCCTTCCCGGGACCGGAGCCGTCGTCGCCCTCGTCCTCGTTCTTCCCGGATCCCGGGCCCGGGGAGTCGTCGTCCTCGTCACCGGCGGCGCCGTCGTCGTCCTGCCGCCCCTTGTCCTCCTGGGCGTCGTTCTTGCCGGAGCCGGCCTGGTCCTTGTCGTTCCGCCCTTCCTTGCCGTCCTGCGTGCCCGCGCCCGCGCTCTGCCCGCCGTCCTTGCCGGACGTACCCGAGTCGGAGTCGTCGCCGCCCAGCGCCACGGCGAGCACCGTGCCGAGGACCGCAAGCGCCACCACGGCGGCGATGACCGCCAGCGTGCGCCGGGGAAGCGCCGCCACCCGCGCCGCGAGCGCGCCGGCGCCCGCCCGCGCCCGGGCCGCCGGCGGTGCGGTGCCCGTGACCGTCGTACGGGCGGCAGGGCCCTCGGCGCCGTACGCAGGACCCTCGGCCCCGACGGACCCCGAACCGGCGGCACCCGTGCCCGAAGTCCCGGCGGAGGCCGCCCCGGACCGCGGCGGTGCCGCCGGCCGGTCGGGCGTACGGGGCTGCGCCCCGGGACGCGGCGGCGTCCCGGGCGGCGATGACCGCAGGGCCGGCGCGTCGGCCGGAGCCGCCGCCTCCGTGGAACCCGCACCGGCAGCCGCGGCACCGGCGCCCAACGCGCCCGCGGCCGTCCCGGCCCGTCCCGCCGTACGACGATTCGCCTGCGCCTGCGACGTCTCCTTGCGCGCGGCCTTCTTCCGCGCCGTCTTCCGCCGCGCCGGCGCCTCCGCGGGCCCCGCGTCCGGCACCACCGGCAGCGGCACCATCGTCGTGGGCGCCGTCGCCGCCGAGGGCTCGCCCGGCACGTCCTCCGGCGCGTCGACGACAGCACGCAGCAGCGCCCGCGCGCCCGCGTCGTCGAGCCGCTCGTCGGGGTCCTTGCGCAGCAGCCCGTAGATGGCGTCTTCCAGCGGACCGGCGTTCTTGGGCGGGTCGATGGGCTTGGTCATCACCGCGGTCAGCGTGGCGATGGCCGACCCCAGGTCGTACGGAGGATGCCCCTCCACCGCCGCGTACAGCAGCCCGCCGAGCGACCACAGGTCGGCCGGGGGGCCCGGCTTCTGGCCGCGGGCGCGCTCGGGCGAGATGTACGACGGGGCGCCGACGAGCATGCCCGTCGTCGTGATGGACGGGTCGCCCTCGACCTGCGCGATACCGAAGTCGGAGAGCACGACGCGGCCGTCGTCGGCGATGAGCACGTTCGACGGCTTCACGTCGCGGTGCAGGATGCCCTCGCGGTGGGCGGCGCGCAGCACGTCGAGCACGGCGAGGCCGACCTCGGCGGCGCGCCGGGGGGTCAGCGGGCCGTCGTCGCGGGTGAGGTCGGAGAGCGAGCGCCCCTCGATGAGCTCCATGACGATCCACGGGCGGTCGTCCTCGTCCACGACGTCGTAGACCGTGACCGCGCCGGTGTTCCTGATCCGGGCGATCGCCTTGGCCTCGCGGAGCGTTCGCGTGACGAGGCGGCGCTTCTCGTCCTCGTCCACACTGGTGGGCAGCCTCAGCTCCTTGACCGCCACCGCGCGGCCCAGCACTTCGTCCGTGGCACGCCAGACGGTGCCCATGCCGCCGCGGCCGAGCACCTCCCCGAGCCGATAGCGGCCGGCCAGCAGCCGACCCGTCGCGCCGTCCCCTTCGCGCCCCATCGATCCCCTCAGCGATTCACCCCGGCAGGACCTCCATTGTGTCTTATCGCACGGACAGCCCTGAGCGCCGGGCGAGGTTTGCCGTGATCGATCTTTCCCAGTCCGCGGCCCGATCTGCGGCGTTGACGTCGCCCAAGTCCCGCGCCGCGTTTGCTTACATGCACCTACAACCGACATGCCGTCACCGCGGCGCCGGCCCCCGCCGGACCCGCGGGAGCGCCGACGCCGGCACCTCCCGCAGGTCCACGGTCACAAGCCCACGATCTCCGGCGCCCCCAGCCGCGCCGCGTCCGCCGTCTGGTCGTCCGGCTGCCGCTGCGACTCGCGCTCCGCCTCGACCCGCTTCTCGTAGTGCGCCACCTCGCGCTCGATCTGGTCGCGGTCCCAGCCCAGCACCGGCGCCATCAACTCGGCGGCCTCGGCGGCACACCGCGTACCGCGGTCGAAGGTCTCGATGGAGATCCGGGTACGCCGCGTCATCACGTCGTCGAGGTGGCGCGCGCCCTCGTGGGAGGCCGCGTAGACGACCTCGGCGCGCAGATAGTCGTCCGCGCCCGTGAGCGGCTGGCCCAGCGCCGGGTCCTCCTCGATCAGCTCCAGCACCTCCTCCGACAGCGACCCGTAGCGGTTCAGCAGGTGCTCCACCCGCGCCACGTGCACCCCGGTACGCGCCGCCGTCCGCGCCCGCGCGTTCCACAGCGCCTGGTACCCCTCCGCGCCCAGCAGCCGCACGTCCTCCGTGACGCACGGCCCGACGCGCTGGTCGAGCCCGTGCACGGCCTCGTCGACGGCGTCCTCGGCCATCACGCGGTACGTCGTGTACTTGCCGCCCGCGACGACGACGAGCCCGGGGACCGGGTGCGCCACGGTGTGCTCGCGCGACAGCTTGCTGGTCGCGTCCGACTCGCCGGCCAGCAGCGGCCGCAGGCCCGCGTACACGCCTTCGACGTCGTCTCTCGTCAGCGGCACCGCGAGCACGGAGTTGACGTGCTCCAGCAGGTAGTCGATGTCGGCGGAGGAGGCCGCGGGGTGGGCCTTGTCGAGGTCCCAGTCGGTGTCCGTGGTGCCGATGATCCAGTGCCGGCCCCAGGGGATGACGAACAGCACGCTCTTCTCGGTGCGCAGGATGAGGCCGGTGGTGGAGTGGATGCGGTCCTTCGGTACGACGAGGTGGATGCCCTTCGACGCCCGTACGTGGAACTGCCCGCGCTCGCCGACCATCGCCTGCGTCTCGTCCGTCCACACCCCGGTGGCGTTGACGACCTGCCGCGCCCGCACCTCGAACTCCCCGCCCTGCTCCAGGTCGTGCACCCGCGCGCCCACGACGCGCTCGCCCTCGCGCAGGAAGCCCACGACCCGCGCGCGGTTGGCGACGTGCGCCCCGTACTGCGCCGCGGTGCGCACGAGCATGGCGACGTAGCGGGCGTCGTCGACCTGCGCGTCGTAGTACTGCAGCGCGCCCACGAGCGCGTCCTTGCGCAGACACGGCGCGACGCGCAGGGCGTGCGAGCGGGAGAGGTGGCGGTGCGCGGGCATGCCGCGGCCGTGTTCACGGGAGACGGACATGGCGTCGTACAGCAGCACGCCGGAGCCCGCGTACGCCCGCTCCCAGGCGCGGCGCTTGAGGGGGTAGAGGAACGGCACCGGCTTGACCAGGTGCGGCGCCAGCCGCTCGGTGAGCAGCCCGCGCTCCTTCAGCGCCTCACGGACGAGCGCGAAGTCCAGCATCTCCAGATAACGCAGCCCGCCGTGGATGAGCTTGCTCGACCGGCTCGACGTGCCCGACGCCCAGTCCCGCGCCTCGACCAGCCCGGTGGCCAGCCCGCGGGTCGCCGCGTCCAGCGCCGTGCCCGCGCCGACCACGCCGGCGCCGACGACCAGCAGGTCAAGCTCGCGCTCGGCCATCTGTGCAAGGGCCGCGCCGCGCTCGGCCGGCCCCAGTACCGCTGTCTTCACGGATGCCTCCTGTCCTGTCGCCCCGTTGCGGCAGTCCACGTGCCCAGTCCGATTCTGTCGGCCCCCGCGCCGTACAGCCACCGTGCGACGCCCCTGGGGCACACTGCGGGCCGCCGAGCAGCCACCGAGCGGCCGCCGAGCGGCCGCCGCGCCACAGGTGCGGCAAAGCGCCCAATACTGAATAACAGTCATATATGCCCGTAGCCTGACAAGAGCCTCTACCCACCCCGGGTTCGGCGCCCGGGGACCGTCGGGAAGGAACGTCCCCCAGTCATGCCCGCAGACGTCGCCGTCATCGGACTCGGCCACCACGGCCTGCCGCTCGCCCAGGCCGCGGCGGCGGCCGGCTTCTCCGTCGTCGGATACGACCCCGATCCGCGCGCCGTCGACGCCCTCGCCGCCGGCCGCCCGCCGGTCGGCGGCTCATTGACGGCCGCCGCGGTACGCAGGCTCCTGACCACCGGGTTCCGCGCCTCTGCGGACCCCGCCGACCTCGGCGGCGTCCGTACCGCCGTCATCTGCGTGCCCACCCCGCTCGCCGAGGACGGCGCGCTCGACCTCGGCCCGGTCGCCGACGCGGCACGCGAGCTGGCGCGGCACCTCAAGCCGCGCACCACCGTGCTGCTGGAGTCCGCCGCCTACCCCGGGAGCACCGAGGATCTCCTGCGCCCCCTCCTGCAACAGGGCTCCGGACTGCGCGCCGGGCGCGACTTCCATCTCGCGTACTCCCCCGGCCCCCTCGACCCGGCCGACACCGCCCCCGCGCCGAAGGTCGTCGGCGGGCTGACCCCGGCCTGCACCGAGGCGGCGGTGGCGTTCTACGGGCGGTTCGCCGAGCGGGTCGTACGGGCCCGGGGGCCGCGCGAGGCGGAGACGGTGCGGCTGCTGGAGGGCAACGTACGGCACGTGAACTTCGCGCTCGTCAACGAGCTGACCTGGTTCTGCCACGACCGGGGCATCGACCTGTGGGACGTCGTCCGCTGCGCCGAGACCCGGCCGTTCGGCACCGCCCACAGCTTCCGCCCCGGCCCCGGCGTCGGCGGCCACGGGGTGCCCGTCGACCCGGGCCGCGTCCCCGTCCGCGTACCGCATCCGGGCAGCAGGGCCGCGCCCGGCTTTCGACCACCCGCTGCGGATGGTCGACCTCGCCCGCGAGGTCAACGGCCGGATGCCGCGCTACGTCGTCCAGCGCTGCGCCCAGCTCCTCAACGAGCACGGCAAGTCCGCCCGCGGCGCCCGCGTGCTGCTCCTCGGCGTCACCTACGACCCGGACGTCGCGGACCTGGAGCGCACCCCGGCGACCGACGTCGCGGCCAGGCTGACGGAGCTGGGGGCGCGGGTGGACTTCCACGACCCGTACGTCACGGCGTGGCAGGTGCTGGGCCGGCCGGTGCCGCGGGCGGGGGCGCTCTACGACGCGGCGGCGGACGCGGACCTGACGGTGCTGCTGCAACCGCACCGGAAGTACGACCTGCAAGCGCTGGCGGTGAAGGCGCAGCTCCTCCTGGACACCCGGGGGGCGACGCCGCCGGGAGCGGCACACAGGCTGTGAGGGGCGGGCGGCCCGGAGGCGTGCGGCGGGGAACGTAAACACCGCACAGATCACCCACTCCCCCGGGTGCCGGAAACGGAGGTTTCCCGGCGGAACTGCTACCGTTCGGCCGTATGGGTGATGCGGTGATGACGACGGCCGACAGCCGTCCCCGGCTGCTGCAGGCGCTCGCCGTCGGCGCCGCCGCCACCGTGGCGGGAGCGCTGGTCCTGGGCGTGACGCAGGGCCTGGTGGGCGAACGCGGCCTGGAGCTCGGCTACTGGGCGCTGGCCCTCGGCCTCCTCGTCGGGGCCGCCGTGGGCCGCGCGGGCGCACAGGCCCGCGGCTCGGCGCTCCTGGCGATCCCCGTGGCGCTCGTCGGCGTCATCCTCACCCAGCTCGCGGCGACGGCCGTCCACCTCGGCACGGCCGACGTGGGTGCGGCGTACGACTTCTGGCGGGGCGAGGTGCTGGGGAAGAACGACATGACGTTCCTCCTCGTGGCCGCGGCGGAAGCGTTCCTGGTCAGCCAGCGAGTGTCCGAAGTTCGAAACAGCATGTCGCAGTCGCGTCACGACTCCCCTTGAGGGCTTGTTGTCGGGCACCGCTCAACTGCTAGCGTGCCGCGGGTTGTCCCACTGACCGCGCCCACCACACCAACTGTCCCCGGGCACGGCAGACCCATAACTCCGGGGGGAACCACCCATGTCCCAGCCGTACCAGCAGCAACCAGGCCCCGGCGCCCAGGGCGGCCAGCCCTACGGCGCTCCGCCGCCCTACGCGCAGCAGCCGCCGGCCAGCTCCGGCAACCCCGCCCTCGCCATCGGCGTGGCCATCGTCGCCGCGATCGTGGCGACGGCGATCTACGCCTTCATCCTCAAGTCCCTGTTCGACGAGCAGACCGGCGAAGTCACGAAGATCAGCTACGCCTCGCTCCTGGTCGGCGCGCTCATCGGCGCGGCGATCGGCAAGCTCGGCGGCAGGAACATCGGCCTCTGGATCGCCGGGGCCGTCCTCGCCATCATCGCCGTCTTCATGGGCGAGATGTACGGCTACGCCATGATCCTCAGCGAGCTGTCGGACGGCCAGCTCGGTTCCGCGACCGAGATCCTCACCGACCACTTCGGTGACATGTTCAAGGGCTGGCGAGAGGAAATGGGAGCCGTGACCTGGCTCTTCATGGCCCTGGCCCCCGTCGCCGCCTTCGGCACGGCGTCGCGCCTCGGCAAGGACTGACGCGCTCGCAGAGCGACAAGGACCGGGCCCCGCGCTGCACGCGCGGGGCCCGGTCCTTGTCGTCGCCCCACCTCAGCCGTACCGAACGAGGAACCGCATCCCTACGTGCCGACGCCTCACGACCGCCGCGGCGTCAGCCCGCCCAGCCGGCCGTGCAGCAGCAGGTAGAAGACGTACAGCGACTCCCGGCCGCCCTTCCCGCGGTCGTAGCGCCGCAGGGCGCGGCCGAGGGGGTTCCACACCCGTCCGTCCGGCATCCGTACGCCGACGGGCTGCTCGAAGTAGTCGCGCTGGTGGTCGTCGAGGTCCACCCAACTGCCGCCCCCGGCCCGGACCATGACCTCCCCGACGTACGCCCCGACCCCCCGCAGCGCCTCCGCCACCGCCCGTTCGTCGGCCCCGTGCCCCGCCCGGATCCCGGCCACGATCCGATCCGCCACGCGCAGGCTCTCCACGGAGTAGTCCAACGGCAACCGCCGCTGCCCCCGCAACCATGCGGCCACCACCCCCTCCACGTACCGGCTCATCCCAGCCGCTTCGGGTAACACATCGCTCGCACGCCCCACGGGAATCCCCTCCACGCTCGTCGGCTGTGACCTTCACATGAACAGCGCCGGGACCCCGCTTAAACGTCACACCTCCAAGGCGTGACACTTCCCACACGAGGGGTCACCACCCAGGTCTGGACAAATCCCCGACCTGCCAGCTCCGGCAATGAGCAAGGCGGCGGCGAGGAGCGGGACTTGGGGCATTCCGGCGACAGGTCCGACCGGGCATGAAATGTCCGCAGACTTGCGGGCGTTCGGTGAGGGGCGTTAATCAATGCGGACGGCCGGATCGCCCGCGCCGCAGAGGAGTTCGCCGATGTGCTGGAGTCGGGCACGCCCCCGGGCGTACGAGGACCGGAAGGCCGGGGCCGCCCTTGGCGGTTCGTGAGCGCACCCCCCGGCCCCGCGGGACTGCCCTCCCGCCGGGGCCGGGGTGGTGCTCAGCCAGGAGACGTGGGCGGTCAGCGGGAGCGGGCCACCGTCACCTCGACGCGCTGGAACTCCTTCAGCTCCGAGTAGCCCGTCGTCGCCATCGCCCGGCGCAGCGCGCCGAAGAAGTTCATCGATCCGTCCGGCGTGTGCGACGGGCCCAGCAGGACTTCCTCCGTCGTGCCGACCGTGCCCAGGTTCATCACCTTCCCCCGCGGCACGTCCTCGTGGACCGCTTCCATCCCCCAGTGGTGCCCCCGCCCCGGCGCGTCCGTCGCGCGGGCCAGCGGCGAGCCCATCATCACCGCGTCCGCCCCGCACGCCACCGCCTTCGGCAGGTCGCCGGACCAGCCGACGCCGCCGTCCGCGATCACGTGCACGTACCGGCCGCCGGACTCGTCCATGTAGTCCCGGCGCGCCGCGGCGACATCCGCCACCGCCGTCGCCATCGGCACCTGGATGCCCAGCACGTTGCGCGTCGTGTGGGCCGCGCCGCCGCCGAAGCCGACGAGCACGCCGGCCGCGCCCGTACGCATCAGGTGCAGCGCCGCCGTGTACGTCGCGCAGCCGCCGACGATCACCGGCACGTCCAGCTCGTAGATGAACTGCTTGAGGTTCAGCGGCTCCGCCGCCGACGAGACGTGCTCGGCGGAGACCGTCGTGCCGCGGATGACGAAGATGTCCACCCCCGCGTCCACGACCGCCTTGGAGAACTGCGCCGTACGCTGCGGCGACAGCGCCGCCGCCGTGACCACGCCCGACTCGCGGACCTCCGCGAGCCGCCGGCCGATCAGCTCCTCCTTGATCGGCTCGTCGTAGATCTCCTGCATCCGCCGCGTCGCGTCGCCCTCGTCCAGCCCGGCGATCTCGGCGAGCAGCGGCTCCGGGTTCTCGTAACGGGTCCACAGGCCTTCGAGGTTGAGCACCCCGAGGCCGCCGAAGCGCCCGATCCTTATGGCCGCCTCCGGCGAGACGACGGAGTCCATCGGGGCGGCGAGGAAGGGCAGCTCGAAGCGGTAGGCGTCGATCTGCCAGGCGATCGAGACCTCCTTCGGGTCCCGGGTACGCCGGCTCGGCACGATGGCGATGTCGTCGAACGCGTACGCCTTGCGCCCGCGCTTGCCCCGGCCGATCTCGATCTCAGTCACGGATGCTGCCCTTTCCAGACGGTTGCCGCCCCAGTATCCCCCGGTCGGTCCGGTCAGCCCTTGCGGGAGTAGTTCGGGGCCTCGGTCGTCATCTGGATGTCGTGCGGGTGGCTCTCCTTCAGGCCCGCGGAGGTGATGCGGACGAAGCGGCCGCGGTCCTTCATCTCCGGGACGGTGCGCCCGCCGACGTAGAACATCGACTGCTTCAGCCCGCCGATGAGCTGGTGCACGACGGAGGCGAGGGGGCCGCGGTACGGGACCTGGCCCTCGATGCCCTCGGCGATGAGCTGGTCGTCGCTCTTGACCTCTTCCTGGAAGTAGCGGTCCTTGGAGTACGACTTGTTGCCGCCGCGCGACTGCATCGCGCCCAGCGAGCCCATCCCGCGGTACGACTTGAACTGCTTGCCGTTGATGAACAGCAGCTCGCCCGGCGACTCCTCGCAGCCCGCCAGCAGGCTGCCGAGCATCACGGTGTCCGCGCCGGCGACCAGCGCCTTGGCGATGTCACCGCTGTACTGCAGGCCGCCGTCGCCGATGACCGGCACGCCCGCGTCCCGGGCCGCGAGCGCGGCCTCGTAGATCGCGGTGACCTGCGGGACGCCGACGCCGGCGACCACGCGGGTCGTACAGATGGAGCCCGGTCCCACGCCGACCTTGATGCCGTCGACGCCCGCGTCGACGAGCGCCTGGGCGGCGTCGCGGGTGGCGACGTTGCCGGCGACGACGTCGACCGCCGCGTTCGACTTGATCTTCGCGGCCATGTCGGCGACGAGCCGCGAGTGGCCGTGCGCGGTGTCCACGACGATGAAGTCGGCGCCGGCCTCGACCAGCGCCTGCGCCCGCTCGTACGCGTCACCCGCGACGCCGACGGCGGCGCCGACGATCAGCCGGCCCTCCCCGTCCTTGGCGGCGTTCGGGTACTTCTCGGCCTTGACGAAGTCCTTGACCGTGATGAGGCCCTTGAGCACGTCCCGGTCGTCGACCAGCGGCAGCTTCTCGATCTTGTGCCGGCGCAGCAGCTCCATGGCCTCCGCACCGGAGATCCCGACCCGGCCGGTGACCAGGGGCATCGGCGTCATGATCGAACGCACCTCGACGCTGCGGTCGGGCTCGAAGGCCATGTCGCGGTTGGTGACGATGCCGACGAGCTTGCCCTCCCCGTCGGTCACCGGTACGCCGCTGATCCGGAACCGGCCGCAGAGCGCGTCCGCCTCGGCGAGCGTGGCGTCCGGGCGGATGGTGATCGGGTCGGCGACCATGCCGGACTCGGAGCGCTTGACCTGGTCGACCTTCTTGGCCTGGTCCTCGATGGAGAGGTTGCGGTGCAGCACGCCGACGCCGCCCTGGCGGGCCATGGCGATGGCCATGCGGGACTCGGTGACCCGGTCCATGGCGGCGGAGAGGAGCGGAATGTTCACCTTGACGTTCCGCGACACGTGGCTGGCGGTGTCGATCTCGCCCGGGGCCATGTCGGCGGCGCCGGGCAGCAGCAGCACGTCGTCGAAGGTGAGTCCGATGGTGGCGAACTTGTCAGGGACGTCGGCGGCGCGCTCTGTCATGACACCCTTCCGGTGGGTCTTGCCCGATGGGACTGACCATGGTAACGGCGCGCCGGAGAGTCACGTAACGGGGCTGGTGGCCGGTGTACGGAGGTACGAAGTCCGGGGCCGGCAGGACCTTCGGACAGGGTCGCGTACTCACTCTCCGTACGCCGTACACGCCCGTGCCGTACGCCCTGCGATCACGGCCCGTACGCCCCCGCGCCACGGCCCGTGCGGCCCGCCCCTACTGCCGCGCCAGCGCCCGCAGCCTGCTCAGCGCCCGGTGCTGCGCCACCCGCACCGCGCCCGGCGTCATCCCGAGCATCCGGCCCGTCTCCTCCGCGCTGAAACCCGCCGCCACCCGCAGCAGCAGCAGCTCCCGCTGGTTCGCCGGCAGGCTCGCCAGGAGCTGCTTCGCCCACTCCGCGTCGCTGCTGAGCAGCGCCTGCTCCTCGGGACCCAGCGAGTCGTCCGGCCGCTCCGGCATCTCGTCGGACGGCACCGCGGTGGAGCCGGGGCCGCGCATCGCGGCGCGCTGGAGGTCCGCGACCTTGTGCGCGGCGATGGCGAAGACGAACGCCTCGAAGGGGCGGCCGGTGTCGCGGTAACGCGGGAGCGCGCAGAGCACCGCGATGCAGACCTCCTGCGCGAGGTCGTCGACGAAGTGCCGTGCGTCGCCGGGCAACCGGTGCAGCCGCGTGCGAACATAGCGGAGCGCCAAGGGGTGCACGTGGGCCAGCAGGTCGTGCGTCGCTCGCTCGTCCCCCTCGGCCGCGAGCTGCACGAGTCCCCTGATCTCGACGGGCCTTTCGGCCGTCTGGGAAACAGTGGTCTCGTTGCCGCGCATCCGTCCATGGTGCCTCGCCCCCGAACGTTCCGCGGTATCGCGGCCGTCGTTGTAGACCGAAGCGTTATGCGCAACCGCGCGGACGGTCACCACACGCACCCTCCCTTCGCTGCCCCCGTGCGGGATTCGGCTGTGCCCGATGCGCCTCGTTCCGGAGAACCCATGCCTCAAGCATGCGCCTTCGCGCGCGAAACCGGATCGCCCCGTGGCCCGCGGCCCCGTTCCGCGGGCCCGCCGCCGGCTACGGGGCGGGTGTGCCGGCCCGGGGCCCAGGGCCCCGGCGCGGCGGATGCGCAGCAGGTCAGCGTACGAGACCCCAGCGGAAACCGAGCGCCACGGCGTGTGCCCGGTCGGAGGCGCCGAGCTTTTTGAAAAGCCTGCGCGCGTGCGTCTTCACGGTGTCCTCGGAGAGGAACAGCTCGCGGCCGATCTCGGCGTTGGACCGCCCGTGGCTCATGCCTTCGAGCACCTGGATCTCGCGGGCCGTGAGCGTCGGCGCGGCCCCCATCTCGGTGGAGCGCAGCCGCCGCGGCGCGAGCCGCCACGTCGGGTCGGCGAGGGCCTGCGTGACGGTGGCCCGCAGCTCGGCGCGGGAGGCGTCCTTGTGCAGGTAGCCGCGGGCGCCGGCGGCGACGGCGAGGGCCACGCCGTCGAGGTCCTCGGCCACGGTCAGCATGATGATCCGTGCCCCCGGGTCGGCCGAGAGCAGCCGGCGCACGGTCTCGACGCCGCCGAGTCCTGGCATCCGTACATCCATCAGGATCAGGTCCGAACGATCGGCACCCCAGCGGCGCAGTACTTCCTCGCCGTTAGCCGCCGTCGTCACGCGCTCGACGCCGGGCACGGTCGCAACCGCACGGCGCAGCGCCTCTCGGGCGAGTGGGGAGTCGTCGCAAACGAGGACGGAAGTCATGGCCGCCCTCCGGAGCTGATGCGCGTCACCTTGAGCCTCCAGGGCTGGTACGTATCGTCACCTTCGGCGGTCGACCGCGCGTCGGGCGCGCCCGGGACGAACGCGCTCGCAGTCAACCGCTTCCGCACTCTCAACGACGGTCACCCGAAAGAGTTACGGGGGCTCCTGGCACCTGTTGCAACGGCTGTCGCCACGGGGACCGGGGCCACACTTATCGCCACTCTACGTGAGGAAGCGGTCACCGAGAAGCAGTCACCGTGCCGCGCCGCGTCGTGACCCGAATGCACCCATTCGAGCCGTTCTGATCAGCTATTTTCCATTTTCCCTATGAGTACTATTTACATCCGGTAAGCCCGGAGAGGTAGTGTCACGACCGTTAAGGGTCTTCCATGGCGCTCCCAAGGTGATACAAAATGGCTGATTTCTCCCGGCTGCCGGGCCCGAACGCCGATCTGTGGGACTGGCAGCTCATCGCAGCGTGCCGCGGTGTCGACAGCTCGCTGTTCTTTCACCCGGAGGGGGAGCGGGGCGCCGCCCGCAGCGCACGGGAGGCATCCGCCAAAGAGGTGTGCATGCGCTGTCCCGTGCGCGCGGAGTGCGCGGCGCACGCGCTGACGGTTCGTGAGCCGTACGGCGTGTGGGGCGGACTGACGGAGGACGAGCGCGAGGGGTTGCTGGGCCGCGCCCGGCACCGGACGCCGACACCGGGGGCGTCGTCTCCGGGGGCGTCGTCCCCGGCGCCGACGGCGGCACCTGCTCCGGAACCGGCACCGACTCCTCACAACTGAGGCGGGGCGCTTCGGGCTTCGCCGGATCCGGTGGGGGTGCGGAGGTCCGGCGGCTGCGGTGCGCGGAAGAGCCGTGACGGGCAGCCCGCCCGTCCCGTGGTCTTACGTGTCCTGCATGTCCTACGTGTCCTGTGCGTCCTTCGCGGCGGTCGCGAGGCGGTCGAGCATCGCCGCCACCGCCGGCACCCGGGCCAGGTCCGGCAGCGTCAGCGCGACCACCTCCCGCCGCGCCGCCGGCGTCAGCGGCACGGTGACGACCCCCCGCGGCGGCACCGCGCGCACCGCGAGCCCGGGCAGCACCGCGACGCCCAGACCGGCGCGCACGAGGCCCACGACGGCGGGGTAGTCGTCGGTCGCGAAGTCGATACGGGGCGCGAAGCCGGCCCGTTCGCACAGCTCCACCAGGTGCCGGCGGCACCGCGGGCAGCCCGCGATCACGGGCTCCGCGGCCAGCTCCGCCAGCTCCACCCGGCCCGCCGCCGCGGCGGGGTGGCCCTCCGGGACGAGGCACAGCAGCCGGTCGGCGAGCAGCGGCCGCAGGACGAGGCCGTCCCAGCCGTCGACGGGATCGCCGACGGCACCGGCGTCCAAGGCGCCGGAATCGGCATCGGCACCGCGTTCCGTCACGGCTTCGCCTGCCCGCGGATAGTGGAAGGCCAGCGCGATCTCGCACTCCCCCTCCCGCAGCATCTCCACCGAGCGCGGCGGCTCCGCGTCCACCAGAGAGACGCGCGTCCCGGGGTACGCCGCCCGCATCGCCGCCAGCGCGCCCGGCACGATCGTGGAGCTGCCGCTCGGGAACGACACCAGCCGCACCCGCCCCGCCCGCAGCCCCGCGAGGGCCGCGACCTCGTCCTCCGCCGCGGCCAGCCCGGCGAGGATGCCGCCCGCGTGCCGTACGAGCGCCTCGCCCGCCTCCGTCAGCCGCAGCTCGCGCCCGGCGCGGACGAGCAGCGGCGTGGCCGCCGTCTGCTCCAGCGCCTTCATCTGCTGGCTGACGGCGGGCTGGGTCAGGCCGAGTTCGCGGGCGGCGGCCGAGAACGAGCCGGTCGCGGCGACGGCCCGGAGAACGCGCAGGTGGCGGGCGTCGAACATGCCTCCACCCTAGGGGAGTCGCGCGCTCGGCCCGGCAGGATCGGAAAGCTCGTTGAGCGTTGTCGGAGGCGGCGGTTACCGTCGGGGGATGCAGGTGCTCTCCGTGAACCTCGCCCGGCCGCAGACCGCGCCCGGCATCACCGACGCCCCCGGCTTCGTCACCGGCATCGACAAGCGCCCGGCGGACGGCCCGGTGCGCGTCGAGGAGCCGGGCCCCAAGGGCGTCGGCGGCAGCGCGCTCACCGGCGACGTCATCGGGGACCTGCGCCACCACGGGGGCACGTACCAGGCGGTGTACGCGTTCGCGCGCGAAGACCTCGACATCTGGGGTGCGGAGCTGGGCCGCGAGCTGCCGAACGGCGTCTTCGGCGAGAACCTGACCACCTCCGGCCTCGACGTCTGCGGCGCGCGCATCGGCGAGCGCTGGCGGATCGGCCCCGATC
The DNA here is from genome assembly GCF_039871555.1 of Streptomyces sp. B5E4. Taxonomy (NCBI): domain Bacteria; kingdom Bacillati; phylum Actinomycetota; class Actinomycetes; order Kitasatosporales; family Streptomycetaceae; genus Streptomyces; species Streptomyces sp. B5E4. The sequence continues at coordinate 2,840 of NZ_JBDPMI010000043.1, read as the reverse complement.
TGCTGCTGGAGGTCACCAGCTCGCGCATCCCCTGCCGCACGTTCGCCGGCTGGCTCGGCGAGCAGGGCTGGGTCAAGCGCTTCACCCAGGCGGCCCGGCCGGGCGCGTACCTGCGGGTGATCGAGCCGGGCGAGATCCGGGCCGGGGACGGGATCCGCGTCGCGCACCGCCCGGACCACGAGGTGACGGCCGCCTTCTGGTTCCGCGCGAACACCCTGGAGCGGGAGTTGCTGCCCCGCCTCCTCGCGGCCGCGGACGCGCTGCATCCGGAGTCCCTGGAGAAGGCCCGTAAGGCGGTGGCCCGCGCGTCCTGAGCGGGGAGGTTCTCCGGGCCGACCCGGAGAGCGGGCTCAGGGTCCCCTCCGGGATGTACCCGTGCGATTCCCGATGCCGGCCCGGCCCATGTGTCAGAAAACTCTGACACATGAAAAAGACGAGTGGACCGAGACCGCGGCTCACGCGGGTGCTCCTGGGGCTGACCGCAGTGGCGGCCACGATCGTGACCGTGGCCGTCGGTGCCGGAGCGTGGTTCTACGCCACCGCGGACGTCTCCACCGTCGGCAAGGTCGACTTCGCCAACGAGCTGCGGATACCGCCGCTGGAGGAAGGCGAGGTGGACGCGGACGGCACCCGGGTCTTCCGGCTGGGCATGCGCGCGGGCGAGACGGAGTTCAGGCCCGGCCGGGCCACGCCGACCTGGGGATTCACGAGCCCTGCCACGGCCGCCGACACGCGGTGGCCCGGGACGTACCTCGGGCCGACGCTGCGCGCCGAGCGCGGCGAGAAGGTCCGCGTCGAGGTCGGCAACGGGCTCGACGAGCCGTCCACCGTCCACTGGCACGGCATGCACCTGCCCGCCGCCATGGACGGCGGCCCGCACCAGAGGGTCGCGGCCGGCGGCGAGTGGCGGCCCCACTGGACCGTCGACCAGCCCGCGGCCACCCTCTGGTACCACCCGCACCCGCACGGCCGGACCGAGCGGCACGTCCAGCGCGGGCTCGCCGGGATGTTCCTCGTCGACGACGCGCAGGCGCGCGGGCTCGGGCTCCCCGACGAGTACGGCGTGAACGACGTGCCCGTCGTCGTCCAGGACGTGCGCTTCGACGGCGACCGGTTCGACCACGGCCACCGGATGATGGCGAACACCGGCTTCCTCGGCGACGAGACGATGGTCAACGGCACCCTCGCCCCGTACCAGGAGGTACGCGACGAGGTCGTGCGGCTGCGGCTGCTCAACGCCTCCACCGCGCGCGTCTACGACTTCGGCTTCGCCGACGACCGCGCCTTCGACCTCGTCGGCACCGACGGCGGCCTGCTCGGTGCCCCGTACCGCACCGACCGCGTGCTGCTCTCCCCCGGCGAACGCGCCGAGATCCTGGTACGGGTGCGGCCGGGCGAGCGGACCGTCCTGCGCAGCAGCCCGCCGGGCGGCGGCGACTTCTGGCAGTCCCGCTTCGCCGGCGGCGACGACTCCTTCGACGTACTGGAACTGCGCGCCGCCGACACCCTGCGCCCCGCGCCCGCCGTGCCGGCCCGGTTCGGCGACGTCGAGCTGCCCGACCCGGCCGACGCCTCCCGCGAACGCCACTTCGACCTGCGCACGAGCGGCATCAACGGACAGCCGATGGCGAGGGACCGCATCGACGCCACCGTCGAGCGCGGCGCGACGGAGATCTGGACCGTGCGCAACCGCGACGGCGTCACCCACAACTTCCACGTCCACGACGTGCAGTTCCGCGTGCTGGAGGTGGACGGCGAACCGCCGCCGCCGGAGCTGCGCGGGCGGAAGGACACGGTGTACGTACCGAACGGGCGGGAGGTGAAGCTCGTCCTGCGCTTCGACGGGCCGCCCGACCCGGACGTGCCGTACATGTACCACTGCCATCTGCTGTCGCACGAGGACGGCGGGATGATGGGCCAGTTCGCGGTCGTGAACCCCGGTGAGAAGGCCGGCCGTCCCCCTGGCGGGGGCGACGGACATGCCGGGCACTGATCGCGCCCGCTAGCGTGCGGACATGACGACTGCGCTGATTACGGGATCGACGGCCGGCCTGGGCGCCGCGTTCGCGCGCCGGCTGGCCGCTTCGGGGTACGACCTGGTGCTCGTCGCCAGAACGGCGGAGCGGCTGCACGAACAGGCCGCGGAGCTGCACGAGCGGCACGGCGTGGAGGCGTCGGTGCTGCCCGCGGACCTGGCGACGGAGGAGGGCATCGCGGCGGTGGAGAAGCGCCTCGGCGACGCGGGACAGCCGGTGGACCTGCTGGTCAACAACGCGGGGTTCGGGCTGAAGGGGCGCTTCCTCCAGGTGACGCTCGCCGACGAGCTGACGATGCTGAAGGTGCACTGCGAGGCGGTGCTGCGGCTGACGACGGCCGCGGCGGCGGCGATGCGGGAGCGGTCGCGGGGTGCCGTGGTCAACGTCGCGTCGGTGGCGGCGTTCGTGCCGCGCGGGACGTACGGGGCGAGCAAGTCGTGGGTCGTGCAGTTCACGCAGGGCGTGGCGCGGGACCTGGCGGGCAGCGGGGTGCGGCTGATGGTGCTGTGCCCGGGGTTCGTCCGGACGGAGTTCCACGAGCGGGCGGGGATGGGGACGGACAACATCCCGGGGTGGATGTGGCTGGACGCGGACAGGGTGGTGGCGGAGGGGCTACGGGACTTGGGGCGGGGGCGTACGGTGTCGATCCCGGATCCGCGGTACAAGGCGCTGATGGGGGCGACGAAGCTGGTGCCCCGCGGGCTGCTGGGGCGGGTGTCCACGGGGGCGGGCCGCAAGTACGGCCCGCGGTAGCGAGGTCGGGGGTGTTCCCCGGCCCCGCCCCTTCCCGGAACTCGGGGGCTC